>NZ_CP192600.1:667500-997500 GCF_050632395.1 Tabrizicola sp. BL-A-41-H6 | reverse complement strand
ACGGCAAGCGTGGCAAGAACCGAGAAGTTTATCGGCACGCCAAACACTTCGAACCCGCCGAGCGGGCGCTCCAGTAGCGGCGCGGGGATGTTGGAACCGCGGTTTGTGATTGCGACCGAATCCCACAGGTTCATGTGGGCTGCCGGTGCCGTGCCAGCGGCGGCCATTTCATCGGTGACGCGGAAATCCTTGGGCGCGGGGCGAGTTTCGGAAAACACCACGTAGACGAGGATGATCCACAGCAACAGCGGGACGTTGCGGAACGCCTCGACGTAGACGGTCATCAGGCGCGACACGAGCCAGTTCTTCGACAGCCGCAGCACGCCGACGACCACGCCGATGATCGTGGCGAAGATGCAGCCGAAGAAGGCGACGATGAGGGTGTTCAGCAGGCCGATGACCGCCGCGCGACCATGGGTCATGTCGTTGTTCCAAGGAATCAACTGCTGGTCGATATCGTAGCCAGCGCGGTTCCACAGGAAGCTGAAGTTGATGTCTTTGTCCTTGGCGGCAAGGTTCTGGATCGTGTTGTCCACCAACCAGCCGAGGAACAGCAGGAACAGGATCAGGACGACCACCTGGATCGTGATGGCCCGGAACCGCGTATCGTAGATGAGCATGGAAAGCCGGAAGCCCGTATCCGGCGTATCGGTGGCCAGCGCCATTCTAGTACCCCCTGCCTCGACCCGTTTTCCGACTTTTGCCGGTTATGGCGCGGGACGCTTCCCGCGTGGACCAAGAACGATATTCATGAAGAAGGGCGCGCGGACAGGTCCGCGCGCCCGGTTCAGATCAGATCAACGCACCGGCGGAGCGTACTGCAGGCCGCCTTGGGTCCACAGTGCGTTCAGGCCGCGTGCCAGGCCGATCGGGGTGGCGGTGCCGATGTTGGCTTCGAAGATCTCGCCGTAGTTGCCGTTGGCGGCAATGGCGTTCTTGGCCCAGTTGTTGTCGAGACCCATCATCGCACCCATCTCGCCCTCGAGGCCGAGGAGACGACGCACTTCCGGGTCGGTCGAGGTGGAGGCGACTTCTTCGATGTTGGCCTTGGTGATGCCCTTCTCTTCCGCGATCACGAGCGAGAAATAGACCCAACGCACGATATCGCCCCACTGGTTGTCGCCGTGGCGAACGACCGGGCCGAGCGGCTCTTTCGAGATGATCTCGGGCAGGATGATGTGGTTTGCGGCGTCAGCCAGCGTTGCGCGCGAAGCGGCAAGGCCCGAAGCGTCGGTGGTGTAGGCATCGCAAGCGCCGGCAACATACTGGCGCTGGGCTTCGCTGTCATCGGCCACGGTAACCGGCGTGTAGGTGATGTTGTTGGCCTTGAAGAAGTCAGCCAGGTTGAGTTCGGTGGTGGTGCCGGTCTGGATGCAGATGGTGGCGCCATCAAGTTCCTTGGCGGACGAAACGCCGAGGTCTTTTTTCACCATGAAGCCCTGACCGTCGTAGTAGTTCACGGCGACGAAGTCGAACTTCAGGTCGTTGTCACGGCTGTAGGTCCAGGTCGAGTTGCGGACGAGGACGTCCACTTCGCCCGAAGCGAGTGCGGTGAACCGGGTTTCGCCAGTGGTCGGGACGAATTTCACTTTCGACGCATCGCCGAAGATGGCCGCAGCCAGCGCCTTGCAAAGCGCGGCATCGAAGCCCTGATATTCGCCATTGGCATCCGGCGCGCCGAAGCCGGTCAGACCGGTGTTCGAACCGCAGATCAGCTCGCCCCGCGCCTTGACGTCGTCGAGCGTCGTTGCAGACGCCATGCCAGAAACCAGCGCAGCGGCGGCGAAGGTGCCGAGCAATACGGATTTTTTCATTCTTACCTCATCCTGAGTTGACCGTTCTTTTTGAACGGCGCTTTTGGTGCCCCGCACACGAGCTGCGGGGGCGAAACTGTAGGAGGTGAGCCTCTCCCAGTGGGTGCAGTTTCGTCGAAAGCGCTTTGAAACGTCAAGCTAAACGCTGCTTGCTGCGAAAAATGCCCGCATTTCCTAGGGTTGGATGAGGTTGGCCGCAGATCGGCGGAACCCTGCCCAAGGTTTAGGCAGCATTGTTACCGGCACAATGCGTAGAATCGGTGCGCCTGCATGAAATCGCCGTGCTTGCGTTCGGCCAAGGCGCTGGCTTCTTCGTCGTCGCCCCAAAGTTCGGCTTGCCAGTGTTCGTCGATCCGGCTGAGCGCCCAGGCGTCGTCGGGGGCGAGGCGACCGTGGATCACGGCGAGGGCAAGCACAAGCGAGCCAGAAATGGCGACGAGGTCGTGGAAGGCCGCAAGCTGGAACGGCGTCAAGCGCGCGATCTCGGCGCGGAGCGTGGCGACACTGGCGGCTGGCTGGGCCACATGCATCACGCCGCTTGTGACGGTGAGCGGTGCGCCAAGCGTGTCTGCGGCCCATGCGATAAGCGGATCCCACGCTGCGGCCTGCCGGGCGATCAGCGCGTCGGGCCCGGTGGCGCGGTAGCATAGAAGGTCGGTGTCACCGTAGGCGGCAAGCATGTCGACAACCGCGTCGAAGTGCCGGGCGACGTTGTCGATGGCGGAATTCGCGGCGCGCGTGCAGGGCATGGTGGCGGGGTTGACTGCGCCAGTCTGGGCCTGCCATTCGGCCGCAATCGCCTGCGCCATTGCCAGCGTGGGCAGCACCATCGTCGCTTTCAAAGGCGTGCGCACGGGGCGGGCATCAAGGCGCACGGTGAAGCCGCCCTCGCAGGGTTCGGCAACCGCGTCGGTCCAGAAACGTTTGGGTGCCCAGCCGCTCATGCCTATTACCGGATGGCCTCGAACGGGTCGGCGGGAACGTCGGTTTCCTTCCAGTCCATCAGCTTCCAGGTGCGGGCCATGTGTTCGGGCAAGGGGGCCTCGAAGGTCAGCATCTTCTTGGTGATGGGGTGTTCGATCGTCAGGCTGCGGGCATGGAGGTGAAGTTTCTTTGACAGATCGCCGCCAATGGAGGCGCCCCAACCGTCGCCGGCGTTTTCCTGTTCGGAGCCGCCATACTTGCTGTCGCCAAGGATCGGGTGGCCGATTTCGGCCATGTGGGCGCGCAGCTGGTGGGTGCGGCCGGTGACGGGTTCAAGCGCCATCCACGACAGGCGGGTGCCAAGGAACCACAGCGTGAAGTAATCGGTCTGGGCGCGCTTGGCCTCGGGGTGTTCGGCGATCTTGGCGGGGTGGACGCAGATCATCTTCTCGCCCTCGCCGCCACGACCGCGCCCCGGCGCCTTCATCAGCGCGAACTTGATCGAGCCTTGGCGGGGGTGCGGCACGCCGGCGACGACGGCCCAGTAGATCTTGCGCGCGGCCCGGTGGCGCAGCGCTTCGGAGAGCGCGCGGGCGACACGGTCGGTGCGAGCCAGCATCAGGATGCCCGAGGTGTCCTTGTCGAGCCTGTGGACAAGCTTTGGGCGGTCCTTGTAGCCGAACTTCAAGGCCTCGGTCAGACCGTCGACGTGGCGATCTCCCTGGCCGGAGCCGCCTTGGCTGGGCAGGCCGGGGGGTTTGTTCAGGATGATGATGTGTTCATCCTTCCACAGGACGGCGGCCTGGATCATCTTTTCGTCCGCCGCAGACACGCTGCCCGCGCGGGGCCTGCTGGGGGCTTCGGCATCCGGCAGGGGCGGCACGCGTATCATCTGGCCAGGCGCGATGCGGTCAGACGCCTTGGCGCGGGCTGAATCGACGCGGACCTGACCGGTGCGGCACATCTTTTCCACGGCACCTTGCGTCACCTGCGGGAAGCGGCGCTTGAACCATTTGTCGAGGCGCTGTTCGCCCTCGTCTTCGGAAACGGTGTAAGTCTTGACGCCGCTCATGCCAGCCCCCGCGCGATGGCCGCGCCTAGGGCGACGGCGGCGAGGGACAGCAGGACCGATCCGGCGACATAGGCGCCGGCGTGCAGGGCCTGCCCGGCCTCGACCAGTTTCAGGGTATCGAGCGAGAAGGCGGAAAAGGTGGTGAAGCCGCCAAGGACGCCCGTCATCAGGAACGCCTGCCATTCGCCGCGTCCCGCGAGCAGAACGAACAGCGCGCCGATCAGAAGGCTGCCAAGCACGTTTACCACACCAACACCAAGCGGCGCGCCGATGGCGGCAACCGAGAGATGGCGCAGGACTGCACCGAGAGCGCCGCCAAGCGCGATGAGGGGAAGGGTAAGGGACATGCCCGGTCTTTGCGGCGGGCGGGCGGGAATGTCAATGCGAACACGCGAAGCCGGGTTGGGGGTGCAATATCCCCGAGCAGGGATTGTGTAGGTTTTCTTGCGCCGGAAACTGGTCCGCTAGTCACCCTGACGTTTCGCCCTGAGCTTGGCGAAGTAGTCGACGCGTTTTTTCAACTCACGCTCGAAGCCGCGCTCGGGGGGCAGGTAGTAGATCGGGCGCTTCATGCCTTCGGGGAAGTAGTCCTGCCCCGAAAAGCCGTCTTCGGCGTCGTGGTCGTAGGCGTAGCCGGTGCCATAGCCGATGTCCTTCATCAGCTTGGTGGGCGCGTTCAGGATATGCTTGGGCGGGGGATGGCTGCCGGTGTCACGCGCCGCTGCGCGGGCGGCCTTGTAGGCGGTGTAGACTGCGTTCGATTTCGGCGCGAGGGCAAGGTAGACCACCGCCTGCGCCAATGCCAGTTCGCCTTCGGGGCTGCCGAGGCGTTCGTAGGTCTGCCAGCCGTCAAGGCAGACGGCCTGCGCCTGCGGATCGGCAAGGCCGATATCCTCGACCGCCATGCGGGTGATGCGGCGGGCCAGGAAGCGCGGGTCTTCGCCGCCTTCCAGCATCCGGGCGAACCAGTAAAGCGCGGCGTCGGGGTCGGAGCCGCGCACCGATTTATGAAGGGCGGAGATCAGGTTGTAATGTTCCTCGCCCGACTTGTCGTACTTGGCGGCGCGGCGCATCAGGCGAGTGGACAACTGGTCGCGGGAAAGCCTGGCGTCGGTTTTCCATCCCGCGACCTGTTCCACGAGGTTCAGCAGCGCGCGACCGTCGCCATCGGCCATTTCCAGCAAGGCTTCGCGCGCGGGGCCGTCAAGCGGCAGCGCGCGGCCCAGATCCTGTTCGGCCCGTTGGGCCAGACGCTCAAGATCGGCAAGGCTGAGACGTTCGAGCACAATGACCTGGGCCCGGCTGAGAAGCGCTGCGTTCAGTTCGAACGAGGGGTTTTCGGTCGTGGCCCCGACAAGAAGGATTGTGCCGTCTTCCATGTAGGGCAGAAACCCGTCCTGCTGCGCCTTGTTGAAACGATGGATCTCGTCAACGAAGAGAAGCGTGCCCTGCCCGTTCTGCCGCCGGATTCTGGCGGCTTCGAACACCTTGCGCAAATCCGGCACGCCGGTGAAGATCGCGGAAATCTGCACGAAGGCCAGATCCGTCTCGTCGGCCAGAAGGCGCGCGATCGTGGTCTTGCCCACGCCGGGCGGCCCCCACAGGATCAGCGATGACAGGGTTCCGGCGCCCAGCATGGCCCCAAGCGGGCCTTCCGGCGACAGGACATGCGCCTGCCCGATCACCTCTGCCAGCTTGCGCGGACGAAGCCGGTCGGCCAAAGGCCGTGGACCGGGCGCTGACGAGGGAGCCACACTGTCGAAGAGATCTGCCATGTACCAAGTTTATGCCGCCACGACGCAAAGCGTAAGGCGAAACCGAAGCCGGTCTTGCAGTCAGCCCGGCAAACGCCCCACGGCAGGGAGCGCTACCCTTGGGGTCAGTGAAGCTTGTTCGACATGTTAATGGTGACGCAAACGCATTCCATGCCGTCGAAATCAAGGAGCGGCCCAGCGGGTTCACATTCCAGCCCGACCCGGCGACCCAAACGGCGCGAGCTTTCGGGAATGAGGCCAAGCACTGTTGTGGCACCAAGTGCGCGGGCGGATACAACCATTTCGTGGCGCAATTGCAGTTGCACGCGGAGACGCATGTTTGCAGGCACCGATTCAGACACAAAGACGCGGCTGCTTTCCCAAATATGGCTGGCAACCGGAGCCTCAAAATTGAGCAGATTGGTGGGAATGCTTTCAAGCAGCCCCTTTTGCGCATCGCGAATCATGTAGGAATAAATTCCGCAACGATGCGTCGTTGGCGTCAAACGAATCCCAGCAAGAACCTCGCCGTTCTGATGCACGGCAAGCCAGCGACTGGCCGGAGTATCATACTGGTCGAACTCCATCCCGTTCGCTTCGGGCAGATTCCACCTGTTTTGCTGAATGAAAGCACGATGACGTGCGCGAAACATGTTCGCAAACAACTCTCCATGCTTGTGGAGGTTATCATACGACAGCGTGGTCACTTCCATTCCCAGTCCCCTTACGGCCCCTGCACCCTAACTGAGTCGCGGGCCGTAGCTCTATAGTAGACGATATTCTCGCGCTTTTCTAAGAGCTTCTGACGTTGTCCTTGCTTCAAGTCTTATGCGGGCAGAATTCAGTCGCGCCTTGAACGCACTTTCGGAGATTCCCAGCTTGGCCGCAGCAGCCGCGTGGCGGTCTCCGTTCGCGATACATTCCAAGGCTTCGACCTGCGCTTTGGTCAATTCCGAGGGGGGCTTTGCCGCAATGTGCAGCCGAGCCGTGATGTCCGACAGAACATCCATTTCCTCATCCGTGAACTCACGCTCGGAATGGCAGATACCGGCCATCGAACGGGAAGTGATGGGGCCGTAAGACGAGACCGCGCCAAACTTCATTCCGTAACCGGCGGCCTTTTTCAGCAGGCCGAACGGGTCTGGCAACGGAATCTCGCTCCACCTGCGTGTGCCGGTCGTTCCAATTCCCCAGAATACCAACGGATCGCGCAAGTAATACGAGTTCGCGTTGTAGTATTCGACCCACTTGGGCGGGTATTTGGAATAGTAGACCAGCGGCGTGGCAAAACGGATATGCAAACCCACGGCGTAGCCCTGTGGGGCCAACTGCTCCAACTCTTTATACAATTCACTCAACCGCTTTCCCTGCATCGTCAACCCTGAGAGTCCCGTGATTCAGGCCTTTGCAACCCTGACCTGTATATGTAAGGGGACCAGCTCGCCAGCAAGGCCGGGACGGATCAAAACGATGGCAAGAAAAAGAAGTTTTGTGTCACCAGAAAACACGAAAGCCCGCGCGAGGCGGGCTTTCAGTAGCAATGGATTGCGGTTGACGATCAGCTAGCTGCAAGATCTTCCGCTGCAACGCGGGCGTGGTCGGCGGCGCCCTTCGCAGTTGTGTCACGATCAACGAACTCGATGATCGCCATCGGTGCCATATCGCCGTAGCGGAAGCCGGCCTTCAGCACGCGAACATAGCCGCCCTGGCGGTCTTTGTAGCGCGGGCCGAGAATCTCGAACAGGCGTGCGGTGTGCATGTCCTGCTTGAGCTGGGCGTGGGCCTGACGACGGGCGTGCAGATCGCCGCGCTTGGCAAGGGTGATCAGCTTTTCGATGATCGGGCGAAGTTCCTTGGCCTTGGGCAGAGTGGTCTTGATCTGTTCGTGTTCGATCAGCGAGCCGGCCATGTTGGCGAACATCGCCTTGCGGTGTTCGTGGGTCCGGTTCAGCTTGCGGTAGCCGCTAGAGTGACGCATTGGAATCTCCTATCGCGTGTTTTGCTTTGTCCGGCGGGGCCTCGTGCGGCCCCGCTCACCTTGGGGTTTCTTCAACCCGTGCTTTTCCCCGGCAGTCCGGGCATTTTTAGTGGTCTCAGAACTGGTCTTCGAAACGCTTGGCCAGGTCTTCGATGTTTTCCGGCGGCCAGTCCTCGACGTCCATGCCAAGGTGCAGACCCATGCCCGACAGCACTTCCTTGATCTCGTTCAAGGATTTGCGGCCGAAGTTCGGGGTGCGCAGCATTTCTGCTTCGGTTTTCTGGATCAGGTCGCCGATGTAGACGATATTGTCGTTCTTCAGGCAGTTGGCCGAACGGACCGAAAGTTCCAACTCGTCCACCTTCTTGAGGAGGAGCGGGTTGAATTCGAGGCCTGCGTCGACTTCGCCCAGCTTGGCCGATTCGGGTTCGTCGAAGTTCACGAAGATCGACAGCTGGTCTTGCAGGATGCGCGCGGCATAGGCCACGGCGTCATCCGGCGTCAGCGAGCCGTCGGTTTCGATCTTCATCGTCAGCTTGTCGTAATCAAGGACCTGGCCCTCGCGGGTGGGCGTGACTTCGTAGCTGACCTTCTTGACCGGCGAATAGATCGCGTCGATCGGGATCAGGCCGATCGGGGCATCCTCGGGACGGTTTTTGTCGGCCGCGACATAGCCCTTGCCGGTGTTGACCGTCAGTTCCATGAACACGTCGGCGCCGTCGTCGAGGTGGCAGATCACGTGATCCTTGTTCAGGATTTCGATCCCGTTCGATTCCGAGATGTCACCGGCGGTCACGACGCCCGGACCCTTGGCCGAGATCGACAGGCGCTTCGGCCCTTCGACTTCCATCTTGATGCTGACGCCCTTGAGGTTCAGCACGATGTCGGTGACGTCTTCTCGCACGCCGGCAACGGACGAAAACTCGTGCAGGACGTTGTCGATCTGGATCGACGTGATGGCCGCGCCTTGCAGCGAGCTCATCAGCACCCGGCGCAGCGCGTTGCCGAGGGTGAGGCCAAAGCCCCGCTCCAGCGGTTCGGCGATAACCGTCGCGGTGCGGGCGGCATCTGCCCCCGCCTTCACGACAAGCTGCGTCGGCTTGATGAGTTCCTGCCAGTTTTTATGGATCATGCTGAAGCCCCTATACTTGTCCCGTGCCGATGTCCGAAGCAGCGGGACGCCCGAGGTTCGAAAACGACGAAAACCGGGCCGCAAGGAGACACCCTGCAGCCCGGTAGAAAATCTTGGCTCAGACCCGGCGGCGCTTTGGCGGACGGCAGCCGTTGTGCGCAAGCGGCGTCACGTCGCGGATGGACGTGATGTTGAACCCGACAGCAGCCAGCGCACGAAGCGCGGACTCGCGGCCCGAACCCGGACCCTGCACTTCGACTTCGAGCGTTTTCACGCCGTGTTCCTGCGCCTTCTTGCCTGCGTCTTCGGCAGCCATCTGAGCGGCATAGGGCGTCGACTTGCGCGAACCCTTGAAGCCCATCGTCCCCGAAGAGGACCATGCGATGGCGTTGCCCTGAACGTCGGAGATCAGGATCTTGGTGTTATTGAACGAAGAGTTCACATGCGCAACGCCAGCGGCGATGTTCTTGCGTTCTTTTTTCTTCGTGCGGGATGCTTTGGTATCGCGTGCCATTCTGTGCGCCCCTTATTTCTTCTTGCCGGCAATGGCCTTTGCGGGGCCTTTGCGGGTGCGGGCGTTGGTGTGGGTGCGCTGGCCGCGGACCGGCAGGCCCTTGCGGTGACGCAGGCCACGGTAGCAACCAAGGTCCATCAGACGCTTGATGTTCATGGTGGTTTCGCGACGCAGGTCACCTTCAACGGTCAGGTTCGCGTCGATGTATTCGCGGATCGCCAGCACTTCGCTATCGCTCAGCTGGTTGATGCGGCGGGCGCGGTCGATGTTCAGCGCGGCGCAGATGTTTTCTGCGGTGTGCGGACCGATCCCGGTGATGTAGGTGAGCGCGATCGGAACCCGTTTCGCGGTCGGAATGTTGACGCCAGCAATACGTGCCAAACGTTTCGTCCTTCTAGGTTGCGGTTCCGTAGTGCCAGAACCTTTTTTCACAACAACGCCGGGGGCGTGACCCCGACGATCCGAACTTCCAATAAGGAAGGCCCGCATGGCGATTCCACCGCGGGACGCCGTGCATTAGGGGCTTTTCCACTGGCCGTCAAGGCCGCGAGGGTAGTTATTCAAGCTTTGTCAAGAACCCGTGCGATGGCATCGGCAACGGCCTGCATTTCGGCCATCCCGTCAAGCTGCACGAGATCACGCTTGGCCCAGTAGTAGCCAATCAGCGGTGCGGTGTTCTTGTAGTATTCGCGCAGACGCACTTCGAAGACTTCGGGTGTATCGTCGCGGCGAACCGGCTCGCCTGCAAGGCGGGCATCTTCGGCGCGCCTTACGATGCGGCCAACGAGGGCAGCGTCGTCAACCACCAGTTCGATCACCGCATCCAGCGCCAACCCCCTGCGGGCCAGCAGATCGGCCAAAGCATCGGCCTGCTTCAGGGTGCGCGGAAACCCGTCAAAGATGAAGCCGCCCTTGGAGCCTTGGGCGAGCTTTTCGTCGATCAGGCCGATCACGATATCGTCCGTCACAAGCTGGCCGCGCTCCATCACCTCGGCCACGCGGCGGCCCATCTCGGTGCCGGACGTCTTGGCTTCGCGCAGCATGTCACCAGTGGACAATTGCACCATGCCGCGCGCATCGACCAGCCGCTTGGCTTGCGTGCCTTTGCCGGCCCCCGGCGGGCCGAGAAGGATGATGTTCGCCATGCCGTTACCGACGGGCGGGGGCTTTGGGCGCACCGGTCCGCTTGCGACCGCGCAGTTGCGACTTTTCGATCAGGCCTTCGTACTGGTGCGCCAGCAGGTGCGACTGGATCTGCTGGATGGTGTCCATCGTCACAGACACCACGATCAGCACCGAGGTGCCGCCGAAGTAGAAGGGGATGCCCACGCGGCTGATAAGAACCTCGGGCAGCAGGCAGACGACCGCAAGGTAGGCCGAGCCGAGCACGAGCACGCGGTTCACCACGTATTCCAGGTATTCCTCGGTCTTCTTGCCGGGACGGATGCCGGGCACGAAACCGTTCTGGTTTTTCAGGTTGTCGGCCACGTCATCCACCTTGAACGACACGTTCAGGGTGTAGAAGTAGCTGAAGAACACGATCATTGCGGCAAGGAACAACAGGTGCAGCGGCTGGCCGTAGCCGAGGTTCGCGGCAAGCCATGACATCACCGGGTTGGTGGAACCGCCGGCAAAGGTGCTGACCGTGGTGGGCAGAAGCAGGATCGACGAGGCGAAGATCGCGGGGATAACGCCAGCCGGGTTCACCTTGATCGGCAGGTGCGAAGAGCCCGCGTCGTAGATCTTCATCCCGACCTGACGCCGAGGATACTGGATGTTGATCTTGCGCAGGGCGCGTTCCATGAACACGACGAAGGTGATCACCACGATCACCATCAGGATCACGCCGAGGATCACCGGGGTCGACAGCGCGCCAGAACGGCCCTGGGCGAAGAACTGCGCCAGTGCGGCCGGGATTTCGGCGACGATGCCAACGAAGATGATGAGCGAGATACCGTTGCCGATGCCGCGGGCGGTGATCTGTTCGCCCAGCCACATCAGGAACATCGTGCCGCCGACCAGCGTGATGACGCAGGAGGCGATGAAGAAGAAGCCCGGAGTATGGGCCAGACCGCCGGCCTGAAGCGACACGGCGATGCCGTAGCCTTGAAACAGCGCCAGCGCCACGGTGCCATAGCGGGTATACTGGTTCAGCTTCTTGCGGCCCTGTTCGCCCTCCTTGCGGAGGTTCTTCCAGGGTTCGTACATGGTGCCCAGAAGCTGCACGATGATCGACGCGCTGATGTAGGGCATGATGCCGAGGGCGAATATGCCCATGCGCTTGATCGCACCGCCGGTGAAGAGGTTGAGCATGCCGCCCAGCCCCTGCCCCGCCTTGTCCATGAACTCGCGCAACGCGTCGCCGTCGATACCGGGCACCGGAATGTAGGTGCCGAGGCGGTAGACGATCAGAAGGCCGATGGTGAAGAAGATCCGCTGGCGCAGGTCGGTCGCCTTGCCAAACGCCCCCCAGCTGAGGTTAGCGGCCATCTGTTCTGCGGCTGATGCCATGTCCGGTCTCTTTCATGCGCAGCGCCGCCAAACCGTTCTCCGGTCGGCGGCGCGGGAAAACTTAGGCGTTGATGTAAGCGACCTCGGGGCCGCTCACAACACCTTATTGAGCTTTACGCTTCGACTTTCCGAACGGCTCGAGGGTCGGAGCGACCGTCAGGGTGCCGCCAGCGGCAGCCACAGCCTCGACCGCAGCCGCCGATGCGCCGGTGACGACGAGGGTGACCTTGGTGGTGATCGCGCCCTTGTTCAGGATGCGGATGCCGTCACGCTTGTCCGAGGTGAGGCCGGCTGCAACCAGCGCGTCCTCGTTGATCTCGGCCTTGGCGTCCAGCTTGCCCAGACCGATGAACTTTTCGATCAGGCCCAGGTTGATGACAGCGAATTCCTTGCGGTTCGGCTTGTTGAAGCCGCGCTTCGGCAGGCGCCGGTAAAGCGGCATCTGGCCGCCTTCATAGCCGCCGATGGCGACGCCCGAACGGGATTTCTGACCCTTGATACCACGGCCAGCGGTCTTGCCCTTGCCCGAACCGGGACCACGGGCCACACGCTTTTGCTTTTTGGCAGCGCCGGGGTTGTCGGCGAGTTCATGCAGTTTCATGTCGCAATCTCCTTTGCCGGAGGGCCCCTGCCTGCGACGGACGGGGGCAACGCGGCGTTTCTTGTTGATTCTAGTGGCGACGGATCACCACCGGGGGCGTATAGTCCGATCACGCTATCGGATCAAGCCGGTTCCGACCGTGCGGCGGCAGCCATGGTTATGGAGATGGAGGGTGGGTAACGGGGTTGGTCGCATCCTGCCAATCGGCGATGGCCTGAATTGGGTAGACGATGCGCAAGGTGGTGAGCAAAAGACTGTCGCGCGCCACGACAGCCGAAAATACCTCTAGCCCGACCATCAGGAAGATGCCCCAGCGCACAGGAAGGGCAATGCCGGCGAAAAAACCCACCACCATGAACAGATAGTCGCAAACGGCGTTCAGGACGGTATCGCCCATGTAGCCCTGATAGATGGTTTGACCGCGAAAACGATCAAGCACCCAATCTGTATGCTCGACGATCTCCCATCCAACCCCGATGGCGAGCAAGAACGTCAGACTTACCGGATAAGCGATCTGCCGCCGAAAACCACGCCCAACGATCGCGATCAGCATCCCGAGCATCGCGTGGGAAAGGCTATACCAGTCGGCGACCTGCTGCGAGTTTTCGCTCGACCATATCGAATTTACCCAAAGTCGTACTTCGCCGGATCGGCTGAGCAGGGGTTGACCCCAGCTCCACAAGGTCACACCGATGAGAACGGCGCCAGCGACCAGAGACCAATACAATATCTTTACTATCTGCATCTTTACCATCTGCACTTCGGATATGCCCCCGCCTTGGCCGTCCAAGCTCGGCTTCGGCGGGGAACCGAACAATCGACAAAGCAATCAATTGTTTGAGGCAGGCAGGCTGTTGCCGAAGGGGTCAAGCAGGGTTGGGCCACACGAAACTCGGCTGCAGCCCTTCATAGACCGGGCGCCCGTCGTGCGGCTTTTCATAGCCCTTCGTCTCGTCCCAGAAGGCATGGTAAGTAGCCTTCGGGAACTTCGCGTCATCGTAGCCCATGACATTTGGCACGGCGACGCGGATTCGGTGCTGCTTGTCATCCAGCATCAGGACCGCGCCGCAATCGGTGCAGAGGCAGATTTCCAGCGGGCCGTCCGGGTTTTGCGCGTTGAACGGCACGCGCTTGATCTTTTCGGGATGGTCGACGCTGACATCGCCATGGTTGAAGAAGGCAACATGAGTGTGCTGCTGCCCGGTGACGGATTTGCAGACGTTGCAGTGGCATTCGTGGTTGTCGATGGGTTCGGCGGCGGCCGTGACATGCACATGCTCGCAGCCCCCCGCATATTTTGCGGCCATTTTCAGTCCTCCCTTGTAACCCCCGTCCGTTCCGGACAGTTCGAGTCGAGGCGAAGCGTAGCACTGAACGGCGCGAACGCGAAGTTTCCGAAGAGACGCCAGAGATGATTGACAGGCGGTCGCGCGGGCGGAACGCTTTTCGCAGCCATGAGGGAGGGGAAGATGGGCGAGTTCCACACCGGCAATCCAGTTTTCGTGACTTACGTGGTCGCGGCGGCGCTGACCGTGCTGAAGGTGATGGGTCAGGGCTGGATGACGGTCTACCGGATGATGCGGGCAGGCGGCGGTTATGCGGCACCAGAAGATCTGCGGCCGGGCCTGATAAACAGGGCACCCGACCCGTCGCAGCTGGCGGTGAACGACTACGTCGAGCGGTCGCGCCGGATGCACCGCAATGATCTGGAGAACATCCCGGCGTTCTGGGCCGCGGGGTTGCTGTTCGTTGCCGTGTCACCGCCGCTGTGGCTGGCGCAGGGGCTGATGTACGGCTTCGTGGCGGCACGGGCGGCCCATGCGGTGGCCTATGCGACGGCGCAGTCGCACGAGGTGCGGGCGACGTTCTACACAATCGGGTCGCTGATCGTGGTGGCGATGGCGGTCTATGCGCTGGTGGCGGTGTTCTGACGAAAAACGCCCCCGCGTTTCCGCGAGGGCGTTTTCTGTTTCCGCACCGGCTGTCCTTGAAGGATCAGCCGCGCTCTTCGATGATCTGCACGAGGTGGCTGATCTTGTTGACCATGCCACGAACGGAAGGCGTGTCTTCCAGTTCGCGGGTGCGGTTCATCTTGTTCAGACCAAGGCCCTTGAGGGTGGCGGTCTGGATGGCCGGGCGGCGGGCGGCCGAGGCCACCTGCTTCACGACGATGGTTTTCTTGACGTCAGCCATGATCAAGCCTCCACAACTTCAGCTTCGGGCTTCTTCAGGATCTCGGCCACTTTCTTGCCGCGGCGAGCCGCGACCTGACGAGGGCTGGTTTCCTTTTTCAGGCCGTCGATGGTGGCCCGGATCATGTTGTAGGGGTTCGAGGAACCGATCGCCTTGGCGACCACGTCCTGCAGCCCCAGCATTTCGAACACGGCACGCATCGGGCCGCCGGCGATGATGCCGGTACCTGCAACGGCGGTGCGCATCACGACCTTGCCGGCGCCGTGGCGACCTTCCATGTCGTGGTGGAGCGTGCGGCCGTCACGCAGGGCGACGCGGATCATCTGGCGCTTGGCCTGTTCGGTGGCCTTGCGGATCGCCTCCGGCACTTCCTTGGCCTTGCCCTTGCCGAAGCCGACGCGACCACGCTGGTCGCCGACTACGACGAGTGCTGCAAAGCCGAAGCGCTTGCCACCCTTGACGGTTTTCGAGACGCGGTTGATCGCGACCAAACGGTCAGCGAATTCCGGCGTTTCCTCGGGACGGTTGTCGCGGCGGTCATTGCCCCCACGATTGTCCCGGCGGTTATCACGTTCTGCCATAAGGCAATCCTTCGATGGTGGCGCAGCGTTCGCGCCGTTGTGGCCAATCCTGGTGGGTGCATGGCTGGCATGGCCCCCGGATCATCGGGGGGACGCGCCCTGACGGGACGCCCCCCACTTTTGATTTAGAACTTCAGTCCGCCTTCACGGGCAGCATCGGCCAAAGCCTTGATCTTGCCGTGGAAGAGGAAACCGCCGCGGTCGAAGTAGCATTCCTCGACACCGGCCTTCTTTGCCCGCTCGGCGATAGCCGAACCGATCTTTGCCGCTGCTTCGACGTTGTTCTTGCCGACGACGCCGAACTCTTTCTCCAGGGAGGAGGCCGAGGCGACAGTCACGCCCTTCACATCGTCGATCAACTGGACGCTGATATTCTTCGAGGACCGGTGCACCGACAGGCGCAGCCGACCATGCGAAGTCGCCTTGATCTTGTTCCGGACGCGCAAGCGGCGCTTGAGGAACAGCTCTCTCTTGTTGTTTGCCATTTCTCTCGCCCTTACTTCTTCTTGCCTTCCTTGCGGAACACGAACTCACCCTTGTAGCGGATGCCCTTGCCTTTGTAGGGCTCTGGCTTCTTCCACTCGCGGATGTTCGCTGCGACCTGACCAACAAGCTGCTGGTCAATGCCTTCCACAATGATCTCGGTGTTCTTCGGCGAGGTGATGGTCACCCCGGCCGGGATCGCGAAGTTCACTTCGTGGCTGTAACCCAGCGACAGTTTCAGCACGTTGCCTGCCATCGCGGCGCGGTAACCCACGCCCTGGATTTCCATTTCCTTCTTGAAGCCGGTCGACACGCCGTCGACCAGATTCTGCACCATTGAGCGGCTCATGCCCCACTGCTGGCGGGCGCGCTTCGAGAGGCCGCGCGGGGTTACCTTTACGGTATCCCCCTCGACCGTCAGGGTCACGTCGTCGCCTGCGGTGAAGCTGCGGGTGCCTTTCGGCCCCTTCACTTCGATGGTCTGACCCGAGACCGAGGCGCTGACGCCGCTGACCAGGGTTACGGGTTTCTTGCCGATACGAGACATTCCACCCTCCTCAGAATACGGTGCAAAGCACTTCGCCGCCAACATTGGCAGTGCGTGCGTTTGCATCCGACATGACGCCCTTCGGCGTCGACACGATGGAGACACCGAGGCCGTTGCGGACCGTCGGGATATCCTTGACGCTCATGTACACGCGACGGCCCGGCTTGGACACGCGCTTCAGTTCGCGGATCACGGGGGTGCCTTCGTAGTACTTGAGGCTGATGACCAGTTCGCCCTGACCGTTGTCGGACGGGTTCTTTTCATAGCCGCGGATGTAGCCTTCGGACGCGAGCACATCCAGCACCCAGGCGCGCAGCTTGGAAGCCGGCGTCGAGACGGTGGACTTGCCGCGCATCTGAGCGTTGCGGATACGCGTGAGCATATCGCCGAGAGGATCGTTCATGGACATGTGTCTCCTCCCTTACCAGCTGGACTTTACCATGCCGGGGATCTGGCCGAACGAGGCGAGATCACGCAGCATGATGCGGCTGAGTTTGAGCTTGCGATAGAACGCATGCGGACGGCCCGTCAGCTGGCAGCGGTTGTGCAGCCGGGTGGCGGACGAGTTGCGGGGCAGCTCGGCCAGTTTGATCGAGGCCTTGAAGCGCTCTTCAACCGGTTTCGCCTGGTCGTTGATCACCGACTTGAGGGCGGCCCGCTTGGAAGCATGTTGCTTCACCAGCTTGGCGCGCTTCACTTCGCGGTTCACCATGGATTTCTTGGCCATTACTCTTTCCCTCGCACGGTGTCGGTGAAGGGCATGTTGAAGTGGATCAACAGGGCCTTCGCTTCGGCGTCGGTCTTTGCGGTGGTGCAGATGATGATGTCCATCCCGAGCACTTCGTCGACCTTGTCGAAGTCGATTTCGGGGAACACGATCTGCTCTTTCAGGCCCATGGCATAGTTGCCGCGGCCGTCAAACGAGGTGGGCTTCACGCCGCGGAAGTCGCGGACGCGGGGCAGCGCGATGGTGATCAGACGGTCGAAGAATTCGTACATCCGGTCGCCGCGCAGCGTGACCTTGCAGCCAAGCGGCATCTGTTCACGAACACGGAACCCGGCGATCGAGTTCTTGGCGTGGGTGATGACAGCTTTCTGGCCGGCGATCAGGGTCAGCTCTTCAGCCGCCTGTTTGACCTTCTTGGTGTCCTTGACCGCTTCGCCAACGCCCATGTTCAGGACGATCTTGTCCAGACGCGGAAGCTGCATCGCGTTCTTGTAGCCGAACTCTGCCATCAGGGCCGGACGGATCCGGGTCTGATAGTCAGCCTTCATACGCGGGGTGTACTTGGCAGTATCCAACATCAGATCGCCTCCCCGGTCGATTTGGCGTAACGCACCTTCTTGTCGCCTTCCATGCGGAAGCCGACGCGGGTGGGTTTGCCGCTTTTGTCAACGATGGCAAGGTTCGACAGGTCGATCGGCATCGCCTTGGCGATGCGGCCGCCCTGCGACGCCGCCGATTGCTTGGTGTGACGGATGGCAACATTGACGCCATCGACAACGGCCTTGTTGTCCTTCGGGCTGACGGCGGAAATCTCGCCGGTCTTGCCCTTGTCACGGCCGGTGAGCACCATCACGGTGTCACCCTTCTTGAGCTTGGCGGCCATCAGAGCACCTCCGGAGCCAGCGAGATGATTTTCATGAAGTTCTTCGCACGAAGTTCACGCACCACCGGCCCGAAGATACGCGTGCCGACCGGTTCACCCTGGTTGTTCAGGATGACGGCGGCGTTGCGGTCAAAACGGATCGTGGTGCCGTCTTCACGGCGAACTTCCTTGGCGGTGCGGACGACAACGGCCTTGCGGACGTCGCCTTTCTTGACACGGCCTTTAGGAATAGCTTCCTTGACCGACACCACGATGATGTCGCCCACAGAAGCATAGCGGCGATGCGAGCCACCCAGAACCTTGATGCACTGAACTCGGCGAGCGCCTGAGTTGTCAGCAACATCCAGATTGGTCTGCATCTGGATCATTTGGTTTCTCCCGACCTTTGGGGACCATTCCCCAGGGTTTCGATGAAGTCAGACGAAGGTTGCTTACGCCGTAGCGTCGACAACCACCGTCCAACGTTTGGTTTTCGAGATCGGAGCACATTCCTCGATGCGGACGGTGTCGCCGGTCTTGTAGGTGTTCAACGCGTCGTGGGCCCGATACTTCTTGGACTTGCGGACGGTCTTTTGCAGCAGCGGGTGCTTGAAGCGGCGCTCGACCAGAACGGTGATCGTCTGCTCGTTCTTGTCGGAGGTCACGACACCCTGGAGAATACGTTTCGGCATGGTGTGCTCCTCTTATTTCGCGGCTTCGGCAGCTTTTTGGACAAGCACCGTCTTGATGCGGGCAACGTCACGCTTGACGTTGCGCATGCGCGCGGTGTTTTCCAGCTGGTTGGTCGCGGCTTGGAAGCGCAGGTTGAACGCTTCCTTTTTGAGCTGAACCAGGCTGTCGCGCAGCTGGTCCGGCGTTTTCGTACGCAGTTCGTCGGCTTTCATGCCGTTTCCTTTTCCACAATCACCAGACGGCCCCTTTTGAGGTTACCGTTGACCTGGCGGATCAATGACAAACCGGCGAATCCGGGATGCCCGGAATCGCTGGATGGGGCCGTATAGGGGGGATGGGCCTGCGGGGCAAGGGGGAAGTTGGGGTTGCCTCGGCAAAGGCATTCGCCCCTCACGCCCACCCATAGTTGAAGCTGATCGAGATGCGCTCATCTTCGGCCATGTTCATCGGTACCTCGTGGCGGAGCCAGCTTTCCCAGAGGAGCACGTCGCCGACGGCGGGGGTGATGTAGACGAAGCTTTGCAGCTCGCGCGAGGCTTTTTTGGAGCGCAGGGGGGCGGTCATCATCATCGGCAGGCGCGGGTCTTCGAGTTTGAGGGCGGAGGTGCCTTCGGGCATCGCGACATAGGTGGTGCCGGAGATCACCGAATGCGGGTGGATGTGGCTGGCGTGCATGCCACCTTCGCCGAGGATGTTGATCCAGAGCGAGTCGCATTTCAGCTTTTTGTCGCCAAGGTCGAAGCCGAGGTCCTTGCAGAAGGCGGCCACGTGCTTGTCGAGCGCTTTCTCCAGCGCGCCGAAGATCGGGAAGCGCCAGGGCAGGTCGTTCAGCGAGGAATAAGAGGTGTAGCCGGGGTAGCCGTTCTTTTCGCACCACGCCTGACCGGCCTCGTCATCTTCCGCGATGGCGAGGCAGGAGGAGTGCAGCTCGTCATAGTTGACCGGCTTTTTCGCCAGTTCGTTCAACTGGGCGCGGTAGAGGCGGGTGACGAAAAGCGAGGATATTTCGGCCATTGGCATGTCCCTTGGGTGCGCCCTGCCCTGCCGGATGGTGGGGGGCGGTTAGCAAAAGGCCCCCGCCGTTTCCAGCGGGGGCCGATGTCGGATGGTCAGGGTTGCCCCCGGACCTTACCAGTCTTCCTTCGCGACGACGCGGGTGGTGACCGGAAGCTTCATCGCGCCGAGGCGCAGGGCCTCACGGGCGATGACTTCGGACACGCCGTCGATCTCGAACATGATGCGGCCTGGTTTCACCTTGGCTGCCCAGTAATCGGTCGAGCCTTTGCCCTTACCCATACGAACTTCGACGGGCTTGGCCGACACCGGAACGTCCGGGAAAATCCGGATCCAGACCCGGCCCTGACGCTTCATGTGGCGGGTGATCGCGCGGCGGGCCGCTTCGATCTGGCGCGCGGTTA
Source organism: Tabrizicola sp. BL-A-41-H6 (assembly GCF_050632395.1). Lineage (GTDB taxonomy): Bacteria > Pseudomonadota > Alphaproteobacteria > Rhodobacterales > Rhodobacteraceae > JAUYQR01. The sequence continues at coordinate 977,696 of NZ_CP192600.1, read as the reverse complement.
CGCGCTCCGGCTCGGTCGCTTTCAGGGCGAAGGAGCCGAAGTTCAGGAGGAACCCGCCTTTTGCTTCGCCGTGAATCCGGCCTTTGTGCATCTTGCGGAATTTGGTGCGCTTTGGTTGCAGCATCTAATTTACTCCTTACGCGCGTTCGCGGTCGCGCCGGGGTGCGCGCGGAGCGGCACCTTCCTGCGCTTCGGCGAGGCGGCGGTCATGCGCTTGCGGATCGTGCTCGAGGATCTCGCCTTTGAAGATCCAGACCTTCACCCCGATGATCCCGTAAGGGGTCGTGGCTTCGGACAGGGCATAGTCGATGTCGGCACGCAGGGTGTGCAACGGCACGCGGCCTTCGCGGTACCATTCGGTTCGGGCGATTTCGGCGCCGCCAAGACGGCCCGCGACGTTCACACGGATACCGAGCGCACCGATGCGCATCGCGTTCTGCACGCCACGCTTCATGGCGCGGCGGAAGGACACCCGACGCTCCATCTGCTGGGCGATCGATTCAGCGACGAGCTGCGCGTCCAGTTCGGGCTTGCGCACTTCAACGATGTTGAGGTGCAGTTCCGACTTTGTGAACACGGTCAGCTTCTTGCGAAGCGTCTCGATGTCCGCGCCCTTCTTGCCGATGATCACGCCCGGACGTGCGGTGTGAATGGTCACACGGCACTTCTTGTGCGGGCGTTCGATGATGACGCGGCTGATGCCGGCCTGCTTCAGCTCCTTGTGGATGAACTCGCGCATGCGGAGGTCTTCCAGAAGAAGATTGCCGTAGTCTTTCGATTCAGCGAACCAGCGGCTGTCCCAGGTGCGGTTGACCTGAAGACGCATACCGATCGGATTTACCTTCTGACCCATTATGCAGTCTCCCCGGCTTGACGGACCTTGATGGTGATTTCAGAGAACGGCTTCATGATCTTGCCGAACCGGCCACGAGCCCGCGGACGGCCACGCTTCATCACCAGGTTCTTGCCGACCCAGGCTTCCGCCACGATCAGGCTGTCCACGTCGAGGTTGTGGTTGTTTTCCGCGTTGGCGATTGCCGACTGCAGGCACTTCTTAACGTCACCCGCGATGCGGCGCTTGGAGAAGGTGAGGTCGGCGAGAGCCTTGTCCACCTTCTTGCCCCGGATCAGACCGGCGACGAGGTTCAGTTTCTGCGGCGAGGTGCGAAGCATCCGGGCGATTGCCATTGCTTCGTTGTCCGCCACGCGACGGGGGTTCTTTTCCGATCCCATGGCTTATTTCCTCTTCGCTTTCTTGTCGGCGGCGTGACCGTAATAGGTCCGCGTCGGCGAGTATTCACCGAACTTCTGGCCGATCATTTCCTCGGTCACGTTGACCGGGATGTGCTTCTTGCCGTTGTAGACCGCAAAGGTCAGACCAACGAACTGCGGCAAGATGGTGGACCGGCGCGACCAGATCTTGATCACTTCGGCTTTGCCACCGGCCTTTGCCTTTTCGGCCTTCTTCAGGACGTAACCGTCGACGAAGGGGCCCTTCCAGATTGAACGTGCCATGGATTAGCGCCCTTTCTTCGCGTGACGCGAGCGGACAATCATGCTGTCCGACGACTTCGGCTTGCGGGTCTTGTTGCCCTTGGTGCCCTTGCCCCACGGCGTAACCGGGTGACGGCCACCAGAGGTACGGCCTTCACCACCACCATGCGGGTGGTCGATCGGGTTCATTGCAACACCGCGGACCGTCGGACGCACGCCCTTGTGGCGCATACGACCGGCTTTACCGAAGTTCTGGTTGGAGTTGTCGGGGTTCGACACGGCACCGATGGTGGCCATGCATTCCTGACGGACCATGCGCAGCTCGCCCGACGAGAGACGGATCTGAGCGTAAGAGCCGTCACGACCGACGAATTGCGCGTAGGTACCGGCAGCGCGGGCCAGCTGGCCGCCCTTGCCGGGCTTCAGTTCGACGTTGTGCACGATGGCACCGATCGGCATGCCCGAGAACGGCATCGCGTTGCCCGGCTTCACGTCGGTCTTGGCGCCAGCGATCACGCTGTCGCCAACGGCCAGACGCTGCGGTGCCAGGATGTAGGCCAGTTCACCGTCCTGATACTTGACCAGCGCGATGAAGGCGGTGCGGTTCGGATCGTATTCGATCCGCTCGACGACCGCCGGGATGTCATACTTGCGACGCTTGAAATCGACGACACGGTAAAGACGCTTGGCGCCCCCACCCTTGTGCCACATCGTGATACGTCCGGTGTTGTTCCGGCCACCAGTCTTGATCAAACCCTCGGTAAGGGCTTTGACCGGACGGCCTTTCCACAGCTCCGAACGGTCGATCAGTACCAGCCCTCGCTGGCCAGGCGTCGTCGGCTTATACGACTTAAGTGCCATGTTTTCTGTCTTCCGTTTGCTTCAGGGCTCCGAAGAACCCAGGGTGAAGGGCGCCGAAGCTCCCCGATTTTGCGGGCCAAGACGGGCCTGCGCTTCGTAAAAACCACGGCCCCGGATCAACCGGGGCCGCAAGATTCGCGGGCTTCTATCAGAGGCCCGTGGAGACGTCGATAGTGTTGCCCTCTTCGAGCATCACATACGCCTTCTTCTTGTCAGACCGCTCGCCGGCACGGCCGCGGAACCGCTTGGCCTTGCCTTTGGTGATGCTCGTGTTGACGGCCTTCACCTTCACACCAAAGATTGCCTCAACGGCTTCCTTGATCTGCGGCTTGGTTGCGTCCATCGCGACCTGGAACACCACGCCACCAGCTTCGGAGGCCATGGTGGCCTTTTCGGTGATGATCGGCTTGCGGATCACGTCATAGTGCTCGGGCTTCACAGCCACGGCGCTTTTGGGTGCTTTGCTCATTTCAGGCGAGCCTCCAGGGCTTCGATACCGGCCTTGGTGATGACCAGCGTATCACGCTTCAGGATGTCATAGACGTTGGCGCCCATCGTCGGCAGCACGTCGATGCCTTCGATGTTGCGGGCGGCGAGGGCGAAGTTGCCGTCGACCGACGCACCGTCGATGATCAGGACGCGCTTCCAGCCGAGCTCCGACTTCATCTTCGCCAGCGAACCGGTCTTGGCCTCGGCGAGTGTCGCCGCGTCAAGGATTACCAGTTCACCCGCCTTAGCCTTGGCCGACAGTGCGTGCCGCAGCCCGAGGGCGCGGAACTTCTTCGGTAGGTCATGGGCGTGGCTGCGCGGGGTCGGGCCCTTCACGACGCCACCATGCCGGAAGATCGGTGCCTTCTTGGAACCGTGGCGTGCGCCGCCGGTGCCCTTCTGGCGATAGATCTTCTTGGTCGAGTAGGAAACCTCGGCCCGGGTCAGCGTCGAATGGGTGCCGGCCTGGGCTTTCGCCCGCTGCCAGCGCACCACGCGGTGCAGGATGTCGGCGCGCGGGTCCAGCCCGAACAGCGCCTCGTCCAGATCGATGGAACCGGCTTTGCCGCCGTCCAGCTTGATCACGTCGAGTTTCATGCTTCACCCCCTTCGGCGGCGACAGGTGCAGCGGTTTGAGCCGCGCGCACAGCAGCCGGAACCGGCAGGCCAGCAGGCGCGGCCTTCTTGACCGCATCCTTGATGGTGACCCAGCCGCCCTTCGATCCGGGGACAGCGCCCTTGATCATGATCAGGCCGCGGTCGGCATCGGTACGAACGACCTGCAGGTTCTGCGTAGTCGAACGGACGGCACCCATGTGACCGGCCATCTTCTTGCCCTTGAACACCTTGCCAGGGTCCTGGCACTGGCCCGTGGAGCCGTGCGAACGGTGCGACACCGACACACCGTGCGACGCCCGGAGGCCGCCGAAGTTGTGCCGCTTCATCGCGCCTTGGAAACCTTTACCGATCGAGGTGCCCGCCACGTCGACGAACTGGCCAGCGAGGTAGTGGTCGGCGGTGATTTCAGCGCCCACGTCGATCAGGCAATCCGGGGTGACCCGGAATTCCGCGATCTTGCGCTTCGGCGCCACATTCGCTTTCGCGAAATGGCCACGCTGCGCGGCGGTGGTCCGCTTTGCCTTGGCAACGCCGGCACCCAGCTGGACGGCGGTGTAGCCATCCTTGTCGGCGGTGCGTTGGGCGACGACCTGAAGGCTGTCAAGCTGCAGCACCGTGACCGGGACCTGCTTGCCATCCGCCAGGAACAGCCGGGTCATGCCCAGCTTCTTTGCAATAACGCCAGAGCGCATGGTTTTCGCTCCTTATACTTTGATTTCGACGTCGACGCCGGCAGCAAGGTCGAGCTTCATCAGCGCGTCCACGGTCTGCGGGGTCGGATCGACGATGTCGAGAAGACGCTTGTGCGTACGGATTTCCCACTGGTCGCGCGACTTCTTGTCGATGTGCGGACCACGAAGAACCGTGAATTTCTCGATCTTGTTCGGCAGCGGGATCGGGCCACGCACTTGCGCGCCGGTCCGCTTGGCGGTGTTCACGATTTCCTGGGTGCTGGCGTCCAGAACGCGGTAATCGAAGGCTTTGAGCCGGATGCGGATGGTCTGACCTTGCATCACTTTTTTCCTTTTAGAACATCGGCGTGGGCTTTGACACCGACCCGAGAGGTTCTGTTTCGTTGGTTCGAAGGGCGGGCTTCTACAGCCCACCCTTCAATTGTGCAATACGCTGTTTACGCGATGATCTTCGAGACGACGCCTGCACCGACGGTGCGGCCGCCTTCGCGGATGGCGAAGCGCAGCTTTTCTTCCATGGCGATCGGCGCGATCAGTTCGACGTTGAACTTCAGGTTGTCGCCCGGCATCACCATCTCGGTGCCTTCCGGCAGCTGCACCGTCCCGGTCACGTCCGTCGTGCGGAAGTAGAACTGCGGACGGTAGTTCGCGAAGAACGGCGTGTGACGGCCACCCTCTTCCTTGGTCAGAATGTAGGCTTCGGCTTCGAACTTGGTGTGCGGGTTCACCGACTTCGGCTTGCACAGCACCTGGCCACGTTCCACGCCTTCACGGTCGATGCCGCGCAGAAGGACGCCGACGTTGTCGCCAGCCTCACCACGGTCAAGGAGCTTGCGGAACATTTCCACACCGGTGCAGACCGACTTCTTGGTGTCGCGGATGCCGACGATCTCGATTTCGTCGCCGACGTTGATCACGCCACGCTCGATACGACCGGTCACAACCGTGCCACGGCCCGAGATCGAGAACACGTCTTCGATCGGCATCAGGAACGGCTGGTCGATGGCGCGCGCCGGGGTCGGGATGTATTCGTCCACGGCCTTCATCAGCGCGCGGATCGAGGATTCGCCGATTTCCGGACGCTCGCCGATCATCGCCTGGTGGGCCGAGCCCTTGATGATCGGAATGTCGTCGCCGGGGTATTCGTAGGACGAAAAGAGCTCGCGCAGTTCCATTTCGACCAGTTCGATCAGCTCTTCGTCATCAACAAGGTCGACCTTGTTCATGTAGCAGACCATGTAGGGGATACCCACCTGGCGGCCGAGCAGGATGTGCTCGCGCGTTTGCGGCATCGGGCCGTCGGAGGCCGCGCAGACCAGGATCGCGCCGTCCATCTGGGCAGCACCGGTGATCATGTTCTTGACGTAGTCGGCGTGGCCGGGGCAGTCGACGTGCGCGTAGTGACGTGCTTCCGTCTCGTATTCCACGTGCGCGGTCGAGATCGTGATGCCACGAGCCCGCTCTTCCGGAGCGCCGTCGATCTGGTCATAGGCGCGGAATTCACCGAAATACTTGGTGATCGCAGCCGTCAGCGTCGTCTTGCCGTGGTCAACGTGGCCGATCGTGCCGATGTTGACGTGCGGTTTGTTGCGTTCAAACTTTGCCTTGCCCATCAGGGTCACTCCTCATTCGTGTGTCGGTGTCGCCGGGGTAAGCCCCGGCCTACGGGGTGGTAGGGCGGGGTTCACCCCGCCACACCGGTTAAGCGTATTTCTTCTGGATCTCGTCCGAGATGTTCTGCGGCACCGCGTCGTAGTGGTCGAACTGCATGGTGAACACCGCACGACCCGAGGTCATCGACCGCAGCGTGTTGATGTAGCCGAACATGTTCGCCAGGGGAACCATCGCCGTGATGACGTTCGCGTTGCCGCGGCTGTCCTGGCCCTGCACCATGCCCCGACGCGAGGTCAGGTCGCCGATCACGCCGCCGGTGTATTCCTCCGGCGTCACGACTTCGACTTTCATGATCGGTTCCAGAAGCTTGGCACCGGCCTTCTTCATGCCGTCGCGCATCGCGGCGCGAGCCGCGATTTCGAAGGCCAGAACGCTGGAGTCCACGTCATGGTAGGCACCGTCGATCAGCGACACCTTGAAGTCGATCACCGGGAAGCCTGCCAGCGGACCGGAATCCATGACTGACTTGATCCCTTTTTCGACGCCGGGGATGTATTCCTTCGGCACCGCGCCACCGACGATCTTGGATTCGAAGGAATAGCCTTCGCCCGGTTCCGTCGGGGTGATGATCAGCTTGATGCGGGCGAACTGGCCCGTACCGCCGGTCTGCTTCTTGTGGGTGTAGTCGATCTCGGCCTCGCGGCTGATCGTTTCACGGTACGCAACCTGCGGGGCACCGATGTTCGCCTCGACCTTGAACTCGCGACGCATGCGGTCGACGAGGATATCAAGGTGAAGTTCGCCCATGCCCTTCATGATGGTTTGACCGGATTCGATATCGGTCTCCACTCGGAAAGACGGGTCTTCGGCAGCCAGACGGGCCAAAGCGATGCCCATCTTTTCCTGGTCGGCCTTCGACTTCGGTTCGACCGCGATCTCGATCACCGGCTGCGGGAAGGTCATGGTTTCCAGAACCACCGGTTTGGCCGGATCACAGAGCGTGTCGCCCGTGGTGGTTTCCTTCAGACCTGCCAGCGCCATGATGTCGCCTGCAAACGCCTCGGAGATTTCCTCCTGCTTGTTTGCGTGCATCATCACCATGCGGCCGATGCGTTCCTTGCGACCCTTGGTCGAGTTCAGGAGCGCGTCGCCCTTCTTCACCTGACCGGAGTAGATCCGGGTGAAGGTCAGCGTGCCCATGAAGGGGTCGTTCATGATCTTGAACGCAAGGCCCGAGAAGGGCTGCGCGTCATCGGCCGACCGCTCGATGTTGCGGGTTTCCGTCTCGTCGCCCGGCGCGAAGCCGAGGTAGGGCGGAACGTCCAGCGGATCGGGCAGGAAGTCGATCACGGCGTTCAGCATCGGCTGCACGCCCTTGTTCTTGAACGCCGAGCCGGCAAGGATCGGCACGAAGTCGATCGCCAGCGTGCCCTTGCGGATCAGCTTGCGCAGGGTCGCCTCGTCGGGCTCGTTGCCCTCGAGATAGGCTTCCATCGCGGCGTCGTCCTGTTCGACCGCAAGCTCAAGCATGTTGTAACGCCACTTGTCGGCGTCTGCCTTCAGCTCGGGACGGATCGGACGGCGTGCCCAGGAGGCGCCCAGGTCTTCGCCCTGATAAACCCATTCTTCCATGGTGATCAGGTCGATGATGCCTTCGAGCTTGTCTTCAGCGCCAATCGGCAGCTGGATCGGCATCGGGGTCGCCCCGGTGCGCTCGCGGATCATCTTGACGCAGTTCATGAAGTCGGCGCCGGTCTTGTCCATCTTGTTGACGAACACGATCCGCGGAACCTTGTAGCGGTCAGCCTGACGCCACACGGTTTCGGTCTGTGGTTCCACACCGGCGTTGCCGTCGAGCAGCACCACTGCACCGTCGAGCACGGCCAGCGAACGCTCGACTTCGATGGTGAAGTCGACGTGGCCGGGGGTGTCGATGATATTGAAGCGGTACTTGTCGTTCGACGACAGGTCATCGCTGTCGATCTGGCGCTGCCAGAACGTTGTGGTCGCAGCGGAGGTGATCGTGATGCCCCGCTCCTGCTCCTGCTCCATCCAGTCCATCGTCGCGGCACCATCGTGCACTTCGCCGATCTTGTGGGTCTTGCCGGTGTAGTAGAGGATACGTTCGGTCGTCGTTGTCTTGCCCGCGTCGATGTGGGCAATGATCCCGAAGTTCCGGTAACGGTTCAGCGCATATTCGCGTGCCATGGTCTGCCCTTACCAGCGATAATGGCTGAACGCTTTGTTTGCGTCGGCCATCTTGTGGGTGTCTTCGCGCTTCTTCACGGCGGTGCCGCGGTTCTGCACGGCATCCGACAGCTCGGCTGCCAGACGCTCTTCCATCGTGTGTTCGTTGCGCTTGCGGGCAGCGATGATCAGCCAGCGGATGGCCAGAGCTTCGCGGCGCTCGGTGCGCACTTCGACGGGGACCTGGTAGGTCGCACCACCGACGCGGCGCGAGCGCACTTCGACGGAGGGTTTGACGTTTTCCAGAGCCTCGTGGAACGCTTCGACGGCCGGGCGCTTCAGGCGGGTCTGGACGCGCTCCAGCGCGCCATAGACGATACCTTCGGCGACGGATTTCTTGCCGTCGAGCATCAGGTTGTTCATGAACTTGGTCAGAACCCGGTCGCCATACTTGGCGTCGGGAAGGATCTCGCGTTTTTCAGCGGCGTGACGACGTGACATGCTCTATCTCCTCACTTCGGCCGCTTGGCGCCGTATTTCGACCGGCGCTGACGCCGTTCCTTGACGCCCTGGGTATCCAGAACACCGCGCAGGATGTGGTAACGCACACCGGGAAGGTCTTTCACGCGACCGCCGCGGATCAGGACGACGGAGTGTTCCTGAAGGTTGTGCTTTTCACCGGGAATGTAGCTGATGACCTCGAAGCCATTGGTCAGGCGCACTTTGGCGACCTTCCGCATGGCCGAGTTCGGCTTTTTCGGCGTCGTGGTGTAGACGCGGGTGCAGACACCACGCTTCTGCGGGCAGGATTCCAAGTGCTGCGACTTGGACTTTCGGACGTTCGCTTCCCGGGGTTTCCGGATAAGCTGTTGGATCGTCGGCATTCACGTTTCCCCGTGTTGCTCTGTCAATACTCGCACCCGGACCTGGGCACGCTGCTTCTCGACGGCACCTTGCACGAATCGCAAAATGCCAACACCGCATGCGCCCCCTGCGCTTGGGGGCGACGCGGTGGAATTTCAGAGGATCGGGGCTGTTTCGGCCCGGATCATGACCACTTCAATCTTTGAACCCTTGGGGCGCGGACCATTGATCCACCTCTTGGGTAGGCGGGCGTATAGGGGGAGTCGCGGGGGTTGTCAACATGACCGCCAGACGCCCCAAAGGCACCCCCCTTAGCCCCTCTGCGCCAAGCGTCCAAGTGGACAAATGGAGGCAATGGAAGTCATTGTTTCGATTGCAAGAACAGATTCCACAACCGGGCGTTGAAGTGGCGAATTTGTGTTTTTTTCTTGTCTAACGGCCGTTGAAAACGTATCCTTCAGACAGTGTAAATTTTCTTCTTGGTGCCAAATGAAAAAAACCTTCGCTCGCATTGCTCTGACCGGTTCGCTTCTGCTGGCGTCTTCCGCCCCGCTTCTGGCGCAAGTCGCTTATGGCCTGCATCGCCCGCGTCCGGGTGCACGGCCTGTCCGTTCGGCCATCCACTCCGTTCCCGAGATCGACGCCACTGCTGGCCTTCTGGCGATTGCAGCGGTTCTGGCGATCATGGCATTCGCTTGGGAACGTCGCCGCCGCGCTGCCTGACGGTGACACCGATCTTATGAAAAGACCCCGCTTTGCGGGGTCTTTTCATTTATATCAAGCTCCAGTCCTGCTGGACAACGGCCACCCCGGCAACAACGGCGTTGGCAACGATATGGGCCCAGACCGCATCCGCAACCCGCCCGCGCCGCAACATCACCAGCGCAAAGACCAAACCCGCCAGACCGGCTTCCAGCCAGCGGCCATGCAGAGTGGCGAAGGCGAGGCTTGAAATGGCAATCGCCGCCGCCCGGCGCCAAAGCTGCGGCCCGTCAAGCCGGGTGAGGACGTAACCACGGAAGAACATCTCCTCTACGATCGGGACGAAGATCACGGTCCCGGCCACCCGCGCCACGGCCCAGACAGCAAGAGCGACCGGCGACAACAGCGCCAGGGCCTGCGCCAGAGCGGGGTCAGATCCCGGCGCCCAAAGCACCCACAGGACGCCGACCAATAGCCCTGCGCCAAGCGAGACAAGGTCCGTCCGCCAATTCATCGTGCAAAACACCGGCAGGAAAACCACCAGCGTCAGCCCCAGTGCCACGGCAACGAGCGGTGCGCCAAGGCCGGGAACCACGAACAGCGCCGAAACCAGAGTGCCCGCCACCATGAACACGAAGAACGGCAGGATCATCGCGGCGGCAGGGTCGCTGCGCACGGGCGAACCGACCGGCCGGGTGCCCTCGCGGTGCAGCCAGGCGACCGATTGGACAAAGGTGACCAGACCGAAGGCCAGCAAGGTGAACAGAAGCCACCCCGCGTAGGAGTGAAAGCCGTTCACTGCAACCTCGGGCGAAACATAGGCCCCGATCAGGATCAGGACGCTGATCCGCAGCACGTTCAGAAGCCAACTTAGCAGCAGACCAAGCGGCAGGATCACCAGAAGGAACCGCCCCAAGCGGATGTCGGCGCGGAAGATGACGGCGTAAAAGGCGATAAAGACCGTCACCAGTGCAAACCCTTCGACGCCGGAACACTGCGGCGCGACGCTGACAAAAAATTCCTGAAGGCCGATCACGTAGTCTTCGGGGAAGATCTGGACCGTGTCGGACACCATCTGCAAAAGCCCGGCGACTGCCGAGAAAGTGACCGTGGTCATCGCCTGCCAATTCCATATCGGCAGAACCCGATAGGCAATGTCCGGCACCAGTGCTGCAACGGCAAGGATGGGAAGCGAACTGCGGCTGTGCGTCCACAACAGCTCCTTCCAGGCCAACCATGGCGCCAGCCACAGGAGGCCCCCCACCACCGCAAGCCCTGCCCCGGCGGCCCAGGGCACCAGTGCTGCCTGAAACACCTGCGACAGTTCGCCCCCCCAACCCATCACCAACGGCACCAGCATCAGCACCAGCCCGCAGACATGCGTGATGTAGGCGCTGCGGTTGGCGTGAATATCGCTGGACGCAAGGAACCCGGAGAAGCTTCCGGGGCGCGAGCGGACGAGAAGGACCAGCACCGCCAGCACGACCAGCGCGCGGGTGACCAGACTGCGCAGGAAGTCGCAGGTGCCCTGCGCATCGGTGCGGGCACATTCGATATCGGCGAGGAACTGATACAGAAGCGCAACGCCGATAAGCTCTGCTGCAAACAACGCGCTTAGCGTGGCCGCCCGACCGAGCCTATGCACCCTGTGTCCCGCCGGATCTGCCGACATCACGATTTACTCCACCAAAATGCAGCGTCTACTTTGCCAATTTGCCCTGCACTGGCAAGCGTTCGCTTAAGCGGCAGCCAGTGCCTTGCGCTTGCGTTCGCGCCAAAAGGTGAAAATCCCCGTCGCAACCACCAGTGCAGCCCCGAAAAGCGTCAGGGTGTCAGGCAACTGCCCGAAGGCAAGCCAGCCCAGCACGATCGCCCAGAGAAGCGCCATGTAGCGAAACGGGGCGACAAAGCCGATCTCGCCCACTCGCATCGTCATCACCGAGGTCAGGTATCCGACGATCAGCGCGGCCGAAGCGCCTGCGATCATCAGGAGGTCATGCGTGGCGACCGGAGTCCAGCCTTCGACTGCGGTGCCGACGAAGCCAAGCATCAGCACGGTCACCGCAGCGGCCAGGGCCACGGTGGCAGACGGTAATGCGCGGCTCATCTGGCGGGTGGCAAGGTCACGCGCGACCACGCAAAGAACGGAGCCGAGGCCCATCAGCGACCAGACATCGAAGCCCTGCGGGCCGGGGCGGATGATGATCAGGACGCCGACGAAGCCGATCAGAATCGCGGTGAGCCGGCGCCAACCGATGTGTTCCTTCAGGAACACGGCTGCGGCGAGCGTCACCGCAAGCGGCAGAGCCTGCATGATCGCCGACAGGTTGGCGAGCGGCATGTGGATCAGCGCAGCGAGGAACAGGAGCGTTCCCATCACCTCGGCAACCGAACGGAGTGCTAGAAACCCCCAGTCGCGGCGGGGAATATCGAGGCTGAGCCCGCCCATCCGCCAGCCGATCAGCACCAGCGCCACCGAGGCGAAGATGCCGCGCAGGCCGATGGCCTGAAACAGCGGGACCGACTGCATCGCGGACTTCATCGCCGTGTCGTTCAAGGTGAAGGCCGCCATCGCGATATTCATCAGGATCGCGCCGCGGGCATTGTCGGAAATCTGCATGGAAACCTGCCTGTTGCCGCTTGGATAGGCATAATTCGCGGCGATGGAAAGCCATGCTGCTGGCGGCCGACACGCGAAACGGCCGTTCCTAGGCCCTCGGCCGAAAGGTGCAGGGTGACGGGCAAAGCCAAATGAAAAACCGCCGCCCTTTCGGACGGCGGATTTCTGCAGTGTCAGGTCAGATCAATCGCGGCTTTCGACCGTATCGATCAGGCCGTGGTCACGATCGACATCGACGGTCTCGGTGGTCGGGGCTGCCAGTGCCGCGGCATGTTCTGCCTCGGACTTGCGTGCCTCGATCACGGTCTGGTCGCGATCTGCCGCGATCTTCTTGACGCGGCTGGTCGCCCCGCCGGTGCCTGCAGGGATCAACCGACCGACGATGACGTTTTCCTTCAGGCCGACAAGCTTGTCGCGCTTGCCCTGCACCGAAGCCTCGGTGAGGACACGCGTGGTTTCCTGGAACGACGCAGCCGAGATGAACGACCGGGTCTGCAAGCTGGCCTTGGTGATCCCGAGAAGGATCGCTTCGGCGGTAGCTTCGCGCAGGCCGCGGTTGCGGGCCTTGACGTTTTCTTCTTCCAGTTCCTGCTTGTCGACGTGTTCGCCCTTGAGAAGCGTGGTCTCGCCCGAGTCCAGAATCTCGAATTTCTGGAGCATCTGGCGAACGATCACCTCGATGTGCTTGTCGTTGATCTTCACGCCCTGCAGGCGATAGACGTCCTGCACTTCGTCAATCATGTAGTTCGCAAGCGCTTCGACGCCCAGAATCCGCAAGATGTCGTGCGGGGCGGGGTTACCGTCCATGATGTAGTCACCCTTCTGGACGAAGTCGCCTTCCTGAACCGGAATGTGCTTGCCCTTGGGGATCATGTACTCGACGGCGGTCAACGTCTCATCAACGGGTTCAACCGTGATGCGGCGCTTGTTCTTGTAGTCTTTGCCGAAGCGGACGTAGCCGTCCATTTCCGCGATGATCGCGTGATCTTTCGGACGACGGGCTTCGAACAGTTCGGCCACACGCGGCAGACCACCGGTGATGTCCTTGGTCTTGGCACCTTCGCGCGGGATACGCGCCACCACGTCGCCGGGGCGCAGTTCCTGACCGTCTTCGACGGAAAGGATCGCGTCCACCGACATGGAGTAGCTGATCGGCGCGCCGCCATCGTTGCGGACCGGATCGCCGGTGGCGGGGTCCATCACGATGATTTCCGGCTTCAGATCGCCGCCCTTCGGAACCGAACGCCAGTCAGAGACGATCCGCTGGGTCATGCCGGTTGCTTCGTCGGTGTCTTCGCGCACCGAGATGCCCGAAACGAGATCCTTGAACCGCGCCACGCCGGTCTTTTCGGCTATGATCGGCAGGGTGTAGGGGTCCCATTCGAAGAGCTTGGTGCCGCGTTTGACCTGCTGGCCGTCCTTGACGTGAATCTTGGTGCCGTAGGTCAGCTTGTGCGCCGCGCGTTCCTGCCCCGCATCGTCGATGATCGCAATCGACATGCTGCGGCCAACGACGATCTGTTCGCCGTTGACGTTGGACAGAAGGTTCGCGTTGCGGAACTCGATCTTGCCTTCCTGGCTGGCTTCGAGGAACGACTGCTGGCCGCCCTGCGCCACGCCGCCGATGTGGAATGTCCGCATCGTCAGCTGGGTGCCGGGTTCACCGATCGACTGCGCGGCGATAATACCGACAGCCTCGCCGATGTTGACCAGCGTGCCGCGGGCAAGGTCACGCCCGTAGCACATGGCGCAAACGCCTTCCTCGGCCTCGCAGGTCAACGGGCTACGGATGCGGATCGTGGCCACGCCCGACGAGTTGATCAGATCGGCCCGGCGTTCGTCGATCAGTTCGCCCTTGCCGACGACAAGATCTTCCGTTCCCGGATAGAAGATGTCGTCTGCGGTGACGCGGCCCAGCACGCGTTCGCCCATCGGCACGATGACTTCGCCATCGTTGACGGCCGCCGAAGCGGTGATCGCGTTTTCGGTGCCGCAGTCGTGGCTGCGCACGATGCAGTCTTGCGCAACGTCAACCAGACGGCGGGTCAGGTAACCCGAGTTCGCCGTCTTGAGCGCGGTGTCGGACAGGCCTTTCCGCGCGCCGTGGGTCGAGTTGAAGTATTCAAGAACGGTCAGACCTTCCTTGAAGTTCGAGATGATCGGCGTTTCGATGATCTCGCCCGAGGGCTTGGCCATCAGGCCGCGCATCCCGCCAAGCTGCTTCATCTGGATGACCGAGCCACGGGCACCGGAGTGGGCCATCATGTAGACCGAGTTCGGTTCCTTTTCGGCGCCATTGGCGTCGAAATGGGTGGCCGAAATGGTCGCCATCATGGCTTCGGTGACCTTGTCGTTGCACTTCGTCCAAGCGTCGACGACCTTGTTGTACTTTTCGCCCTGAGTGATCAGGCCGTCCATGTACTGCAGTTCAAAGCCGGTAACCTGTTCGCGGGTCTCGTTAACGATATCCCACTTGGTGTCCGGAACGACCATGTCGTCCTTGCCGAACGAGATGCCGGCGCGGAACGCCTCGCGGAAGCCGAGGGTCATGATCTGGTCGCAGAAGATCACCGACTCTTTCTGGCCGCAGTAGCGGTAGACGGTGTCGATGACGGTCTGCACGTCTTTCTTGCGCAGAAGACGGTTCACCAGATCGAACGGGGCCTTGGCGTTCAAAGGCATGATGTTGCCAAGCCGCAGACGGCCGGGCGTGGTGTCGAACCGTTTCCAGACGACGTTGCCTTCTTCGTCAACCTGCTTGAGGCGGGCCTTGATCCGGGCGTGCAGGTGAACGGCACCTGCAGCCAGGGCATGCTCCACCTCTTCGATGTCGGCAAAGGCCATGCCTTCGCCAACCATGCCCTTACGCTCCATCGTCACGTAATAGATGCCAAGCACCATGTCCTGCGACGGCACGATGATCGGCGCGCCGTTGGCGGGCGACAGAACGTTGTTCGTGGACATCATCAGGACGCGCGCTTCAAGCTGGGCTTCCAGCGAGAGGGGCACGTGAACAGCCATCTGGTCACCGTCGAAGTCGGCGTTGAACGCCGAACAGACGAGCGGGTGCAGCTGGATCGCCTTGCCTTCGATCAGGATCGGCTCGAACGCCTGGATGCCCAGACGGTGCAGCGTCGGCGCACGGTTCAGCAGGACCGGGTGTTCGCGGATCACTTCGTCAAGGATATCCCAAACCTCAGGACGTTCCTTTTCGACCAGCTTCTTGGCTTGCTTGACGGTCGAGGACAGACCCTTGGCTTCAAGCCGCGAGTAGATGAACGGCTTGAAGAGTTCGAGCGCCATCTTCTTCGGCAGACCGCACTGGTGCAGCTTCAGTTCCGGGCCGGTCACAATGACCGAACGACCCGAGAAATCGACGCGCTTGCCCAGAAGGTTCTGGCGGAAGCGACCCTGCTTGCCTTTCAGCATGTCGGAAAGCGATTTCAGCGGGCGCTTGTTGGTGCCCGTGATCACCCGGCCGCGACGGCCGTTGTCGAAGAGGGCGTCGACAGCTTCTTGCAGCATCCGCTTTTCGTTGCGCACGATGATGTCGGGCGCGCGCAGTTCGATCAGCCGCTTCAGACGGTTGTTGCGGTTGATCACGCGGCGGTAGAGGTCGTTCAGGTCGGACGTCGCGAAACGGCCGCCGTCCAGCGGGACCAGCGGGCGCAGTTCCGGCGGGATCACCGGAAGCACGGTCAGCACCATCCATTCCGGACGGTTGCCGGATTCGAGGAAGCTTTCGACGATCTTCAGACGCTTGATGATCTTCTTCGGCTTCAACTCGCCCGTTGCTTCCTTCAGCTCGTCGCGCAGCTGGTCGGCGACGGCCTGAAGGTCGATCGCCTGCAGCATTTCGCGGATCGCTTCGGCGCCGATGTTGGCGGTGAAGGCGTCAGCGCCGTACTGGTCCTGCGCGTCGAGGAATTCCTCTTCGGTCATCAACTGGCCGTAGGTCAGGTCGGTCAGGCCCGGCTCGATCACGACGTAGTTTTCGAAGTAGAGGATGCGTTCCAGATCGCGCAGCGTCATGTCGAGCATGAGGCCGATACGGCTGGGCAGCGATTTCAGGAACCAGATGTGCGCGACGGGTGCTGCCAGTTCGATATGGCCCATCCGCTCGCGGCGCACCTTTTGCAGCGTGACTTCAACGCCGCACTTTTCGCAGACGACGCCGCGATACTTCATGCGCTTGTATTTGCCGCAGAGGCATTCGTAGTCCTTGATCGGCCCGAAGATACGGGCGCAGAAAAGGCCGTCCCGCTCAGGCTTGAAGGTCCGGTAGTTGATGGTTTCCGGCTTCTTGATCTCGCCGAAGGACCACGACAGGATCCGCTCTGGCGAGGCCAGGCTGATCTTGATTTCGTCGAAGGTCTTGACGGGTGCAACCGGGTTGAACGGGTTGGTCGAGAGTTCCTGGTTCATTGTCTATTCCCTAATGGCGGGCTGCGGTCAGAGGGGTGGGAGCCGGTTTCCTTGAAGAAACCGGCCCGGAATTTTCACAAATTCCGGTCACTCCTCCTCCGCATCCAGGAGTTCCATGTTGAGGCCGAGGCCCCGCACTTCCTTGACGAGAACATTGAACGATTCCGGCACGCCGGCCTCGAAGTTGTCCTCGCCCTTGACGATCGACTCGTAGACCTTGGTCCGGCCTGCCACGTCGTCCGACTTCACCGTCAGCATTTCCTGCAAGGTGTAGGCGGCACCGTAAGCTTCCAGAGCCCAGACCTCCATCTCGCCGAGACGCTGGCCACCGAATTGGGCTTTACCACCCAACGGCTGCTGCGTGACGAGCGAGTACGGGCCGGTCGAACGGGCGTGCAGCTTGTCGTCCACCAGGTGGTGGAGTTTCAGCATGTACTTCACGCCGACGGTCACCTTGCGGGTGAACTGTTCGCCGGAACGGCCATCGAACACCACCGACTGGCCCGAGGTGTCAAAGCCCGCGCGGGTCAGCGCGTCGTTGACGTCGGATTCCTTGGCGCCGTCGAAAACCGGGGTCGCGATTGGCACGCCCTTGGTCACGTTGCCAGCCAGTTCGAGGAATTCATCCTCGGTCCGGTCAGCAAAGGCTTCTTCATAGGTCTCGTCACCGTAGGCCAGACGCACGGCTTCGCGCACCGGGGTCATATCGCCAGAGCGGCGATACTGCTTCAGCGCCTCGTCGATGTTCATGCCCAGGCCACGCGCGGCCCAGCCCATGTGGGTTTCAAGGATCTGGCCCACGTTCATCCGGCTTGGCACGCCAAGCGGGTTCAGAACGAGGTCAACCGGGGTGCCATCGGCAAGGAACGGCATGTCTTCCATCGGCACAACCTTGGAAATGACGCCCTTGTTGCCGTGACGACCGGCCATCTTGTCGCCCGGCTGCAGCTTGCGCTTCACCGCGACGAACACCTTGACCATCTTCATCACGCCCGGAGGCAGATCGTCGCCGCGGCGGACCTTTTCCACCTTGTCGTCGAACCGCAGGTCCAAAGCGCGCTTTTGCGCTTCGAACTGGTCATGCAGCGCCTCGACATCCTTGGCGTCGTTTTCTTCGCCAAGCGCCAGTTGCCACCACTGGCCGCGCGACAGCGTGCCCAGGAGTTCGTCGTCGATGGTCGAGCCGGCGCGGATACCTTTCGGCCCCTTGACGGCAGTCTTGCCCATGATCAGCGTTTTCAGGCGCGCGTAGATGTTACGCTCCAGGATCGCCAATTCGTCGTCACGGTCGCGGGCGAGGCGTTCGACTTCCTCACGCTCGATCTGCAGGGCGCGTTCGTCCTTGTCGACGCCGTGCCGGTTGAACACCCGCACTTCGACGATCGTTCCGAAAGCACCGGGCGGCAGACGCAGCGAGGTGTCGCGCACGTCAGACGCCTTTTCACCGAAGATGGCGCGGAGGAGTTTTTCTTCCGGCGTCATCGGGCTTTCGCCCTTCGGGGTGATCTTGCCCACGAGGATGTCGCCCGGCTGCACTTCGGCGCCGATATACACGATCCCGGCTTCGTCGAGGTTGCGGAGCGCTTCCTCGCCGACGTTCGGGATATCGCGGGTGATTTCCTCAGGCCCAAGCTTGGTGTCACGGGCGGCGACTTCGTATTCCTCGATGTGGATCGAGGTGAAGACGTCGTCGCGCAGGATGCGTTCCGAGATCAGGATCGAGTCTTCGTAGTTGTAGCCGTTCCATGGCATGAACGCGACGACGACGTTCCGGCCAAGGGCCAGTTCGCCCATGTCGGTGCAGGGGCCGTCGGCCACCACTTCGCCGCGCATAACCGTGTCGCCCACCTTCACCAGCGGACGCTGGTTGATGCAGGACGACTGGTTGGAGCGCTTGAACTTGCGCAGACGGTAGATGTCGACGCCCGGCTCGCCGGGTTCCAGCATTTCCGTCGCGCGCACAACGATACGCGTCGCGTCGACCTGGTCGATTACGCCGGCGCGGCGGGCCATGATGGCGGCACCACTGTCGCGCGCGACTACCGCTTCGATGCCGGTGCCGACGAAGGGGGCATCGGACTGCAGCAACGGCACCGCCTGACGCTGCATGTTCGAGCCCATCAGGGCGCGGTTGGCGTCGTCGTTTTCAAGGAACGGGATCAGCGATGCCGCAACAGACACCAGCTGCTTCGGCGACACGTCGATCAGGTCCACCGAATCCGGCGGGTTCAGCATGAATTCCCCGGCCTTCCGGCTGGAGATCAGTTCTTCGGTGAAGCGGCCCTCGGCGTCCTGGCCAGCGTTGGCCTGAGCGACGGTGTGGCGCATTTCCTCGGTCGCCGACATGTAGATGACTTCGTCGGTCACCTTGCCGTCGATCACCTTGCGGTACGGTGTTTCGATGAAGCCATACTTGTTCACCCGCGCGAAGGTGGCGAGCGAGTTGATCAGGCCGATATTCTGGCCTTCCGGCGTTTCGATCGGGCACATCCGGCCATAGTGGGTCGGGTGGACGTCGCGAACTTCAAAACCGGCACGCTCGCGGGTCAGACCGCCCGGCCCGAGGGCCGAGAGGCGGCGCTTGTGCGTCACTTCCGACAGTGGGTTGGTCTGGTCCATGAATTGCGACAGCTGCGAGGAGCCGAAGAATTCACGCACCGCAGCCGCGGCCGGTTTCGCGTTGATCAGGTCTTGCGGCATGATCGTGTCGATTTCCACCGACGACATGCGTTCCTTGATCGCGCGTTCCATCCGCAGCAGGCCGACGCGGTACTGGTTTTCCATCAACTCGCCGACCGAGCGCACACGGCGGTTGCCGAGGTGGTCGATGTCGTCAATCTCGCCCTTGCCGTCACGCAGTTCGGTAAGGGCTTTGATGCAGGCGACGATATCGGCGCGGCTGAGCGTGCGGAAGGTGTCGGGCGCGTCGAGATCGAGGCGCATGTTCATCTTCACGCGGCCAACGGCCGACAGGTCATAACGCTCGCTGTCGAAGAACAGCGTGTCGAAAAGTTGCGACGCGGCTTCCACCGTTGGCGGTTCGCCCGGACGCATGACGCGGTAGATGTCCATGAGCGCGGTGTCGCGGCCCATGTTCTTGTCGACCGCCATCGTATTGCGCAGGTAGGGACCGACGTTGACGTTGTCGATGTCCAGCACCGGAATGTCGGTGATGCCCTGGTCAAGCAAGAGCTTAAGCGAGCCGCCCTTCACACCGCCGTCGCGGTCGTATTCCATCGTCAGTTCGTCACCGGCTTCGACCCAGATCTCGCCGGTTTCTTCGTTGATGATGTCTTTTGCCACATAGCGCCCGACGATCTGGTCGAACGGCAGCAGAAGCTCGGTCACCTTGCCCGACTTGATCAAGTCGTTGGCCATGCGCGGCGTCATCTTGTCGCCGGCCTTGCAGATCACTTCGCCGGTCGCGGCATCGACGATGTCGAACTGCGGACGGGTGCCACGCACCCGCTCGGGGAAGAACTTGGTGACCCAGCCCTTGTTCTTGACGTGCTTGTACATGACGGTTTCATAGTAGGCATCCATGATGCCTTCCTGATCCATGCCAAGCGCGTAGAGGAGCGTGGTGACCGGCAGCTTGCGGCGACGGTCGATGCGGGCAAAGACCACGTCTTTTGCGTCGAACTCGAAGTCGAGCCACGAACCGCGGTAGGGAATGATCCGGCAGGCGAACAGCAGTTTGCCCGAGGAATGGGTTTTGCCCTTGTCGTGGTCGAAGAACACGCCGGGCGACCGGTGCATCTGGCTGACGATCACGCGCTCAGTGCCGTTCACGATGAACGTGCCGTTCGACGTCATCAGGGGCATGTCGCCCATGTAGACGTCCTGTTCCTTGATGTCCTTGACCGACCGGGCCCCGGTGGTTTCATCGACATCGAACACGATCAGACGCAGCGTCACCTTCAGCGGTGCGGCATAGGTCATGTCGCGCTGCTGGCATTCGTCAACGTCGTACTTCGGCTTTTCCAGTTCGTATTTCACGAACTCGAGCACGGCGGTTTCGTTGAAATCCTTGATCGGGAACACCGACTGGAAGGTGCCCTGGATCCCCTCGCCGTCGAGCGGCTTGTCACTGTCGCCGGAGCGCAGGAAGAGATCGTAGGAGGATTTCTGAACCTCGATCAGGTTCGGCATCTCCAGGACTTCACGGATTTTGCCGAAGTAGCGGCGGATGCGTTTCTGGCCAACATAAGCTTGCGCCATGTTTTTCGTCACCTTTCATCATTTCGCTGGCGCGCCACCCGTCGGGCCACGGGCGCACACCGCATGCGAAGCAGGGAATGTGGGTTCTATTCATGCCTCCCGTCCCGTGAGGAGGCTCCCGAACCCGCACCGCGCCTGGGGAGAAGCTTTCGCAAAAGCTCCTTCCAAGACACGTTCGGCTGGGCCCGAAAAACTTCGGACCCAGCCTCAAATCATGGTGGAGGTTACCCTCCGACCCCGATTACTTCAGCTCGACCTTGGCGCCAGCCTCTTCGAGCTTCTTCTTCATGGTCTCGGCGTCAGCTTTGGTTGCGCCTTCCTTGACCTTGCCGCCAGCCTCGACGAGGTCTTTGGCTTCCTTCAGGCCGAGGCCGGTGATGGTGCGGACTTCCTTGATCACGTTGATCTTGTTCGGTCCGGCATCGGTCAGCACGACGTCGAATTCGGTCTGCTCTTCGGCCGGAGCCGCTGCAGCACCAGCCGCCGGGCCAGCTGCCATCATGACGGCGCCACCGGCTGCCGGCTCGATGCCATACTTGTCCTTCAGGATGGTTTTCAGTTCCTGTGCCTGGAGAAGGGTCAGACCAACGATCTCTTCGGCGAGTTTGTTCAGATCAGCCATTTTTTCATTTCCGTTCGTTTAAGATGGGTTCCAACGGCGTGGGATCAACCACGCGGGCAAAAGATCAGGCAGCAGCCTTTTCTTCGATGGTCGACAGGATGCTCGCGATGTTCGAAGCAGGCGCACCAATGGCCCCGGCGATGGCAGACGCAGGCGAACCGATGCACGCGACGATCTGAGCGATAAGCTCTTCACGCGACGGCATGGAAGCCACGGCCTTGATACCAGCCTGGTCCAGAACCGTGTCGCCCATTGCCCCGCCGATGATGACGAACTTGTCATTCGTCTTGGCGTAGGCCTCGCAGACCTTGGCCGCAGCCACTGGGTCTTCCGAGAAGGACAACATGGTCATGCCCGTGAGAAGGTCACCCATCTTTGCAGCGGGCTTCCCTTCAAGGGCGATCTTGGCGAGCGTGTTCTTGGCAACGCGAACGGACCCACCTACGTCACGCATTTTTGCGCGCAGGTCCTGCATCTGTGCAACCGTCATTCCCGCGTAGTGTGCAACCACCACGACGCCAGAGCTTGCGAAGATCTGGCCGAGTTCATCGACCACTTTCTCTTTCTGGGCTCTATCCACAGTTTCACTCCAAGGTTGGGGGTTTCCCCCCGGCTCATGTAAGCCCCCCTTCGCAGGGAGGCGGTCGGGTCCGTGATCGGGCTCGCCACCAAGATCGCCGGTAAGGGCGACAATCCTTCGTTCCCCATCTCAGGCAGGAGATTAAGGCGTTTGCGCGCCACCCACCGTCTCGGACAGAACCGGGCCTGTTACGGCCCGGCAGACCCTTTCCTTTCGGATCGGGATTTCATCTGGCGGAGTCGCGCCCCGCCAAGGGTCAGTTCGCCGTCGCCGACGAGATGTCGACCGAAACGCCAGGGCCCATGGTCGAGGACAGCGACACCTTCTTGACGTAGGTGCCCTTTGCCCCGGCAGGACGGGCCTTGCTGACCGCGTCGACAAAGGCGCGGATGTTCTGCGCCAGCTTGTCTTCGGTGAACGAGACCTTGCCGATGCCGGCATGGATCACGCCAGCCTTTTCGACCTTGAACTGCACTTCGCCGCCTTTGGCTGCTTCGACAGCGGTTTTCACGTCCATCGTCACGGTGCCGACCTTCGGGTTTGGCATCAGGTTGCGCGGGCCGAGGATCTTGCCCAGACGGCCGACCAGCGGCATCATGTCGGGCGTTGCGATGCAACGGTCGAACTCGATCTTGCCGGACTGGATGGTTTCCATCAGGTCTTCGGCGCCAACGATGTCAGCGCCGGCGGCCTTGGCTTCGTCAGCCTTCGCACCACGGGCGAACACGGCGACGCGCACGGTCTTGCCGGTGCCGTTCGGCAGTTGCACCACACCACGGACCATCTGGTCAGCGTGGCGCGGGTCGACGCCGAGGTTCATCGCGATTTCCAGCGTCTCGTCGAACTTGGCCGAAGCAGCGCCCTTGATGAGCTTCACGGCGTCTTCAACGGTGATGTTGGACTTGCCGGCGAAGGCTTCAACCGCTTTGGCGGTGCGTTTTGCAAGCTTTGCCATGATCTCAGCCCTTCACTTCGATGCCGCACGACCGTGCCGAGCCAAGGATGATGTTCATCGCGGCTTCGACAGAATTCGCGTTGAGGTCCTTCATCTTGGTTTCCGCGATCTTGCGCAGCTGGGCCGCAGTGATCGAACCGGCAACAGCATGGCCCGGCTTGACCGAACCCTTGGTGCGGTTGCGCTTGCCGACAGACGGCAGGCCAGCGGCCTGCTTGATCAGGTAAGCGGCCGGAGCGGTCTTGAATTCCAGGCTGAACGACTTGTCCTGGTAATAGGTGATGATCACTGGCGTCGGCGTACCCGGCGCAATGTCAGCGGTCTTCGCGTTGAATTCCTTCACGAAGGCCATGATGTTCAGGCCGCGCTGACCCAGAGCGGGGCCAACCGGCGGGGACGGGTTCGCCTGACCCGCTTTGACTTGCAGCTTGAGGCTGCCGATAATCTTCTTGGCCATCTGGCCTTCTCCTTTGTCACTGCATCCGAAGATGCGGTTTAGTGGTCCGGTCCGTCACCAGCAGATGCTGGCGCTCGCCTCCCACGCGATCCTCAGTTCCCTTTCGAGACCTGAGTGAATTCCAGTTCGACAGGCGTGGCCCGGCCGAAGATCGACACGGTGACCTTCAAGCGGTTGTGCGCCTCGTCCACATCCTCGACCATGCCCGAAAAGCCCTCGAACGGGCCGTCGGTCACTTGCACGGTTTCACCGATGTCGAAGCGGATCAGGTTGCGCGGGGCTTCCAGACCTTCTTCGACGCGGTTCAGGATCGCGTTCACCTCGGCGTCGCGCATCGGCATCGGCTTGCCTTGCGGGCCAAGGAAACCAGTGACGCGGTTGATCGACGAAATCAGGTGATAGCCCTTGTTCGACATTTCCATGTGAACCAGCACGTAACCCGGCATGAAGCGACGCTCGGAGGTCACTTTCTTGCCGCGACGCATCTCGATCACTTCTTCGGTCGGGACCAGCACCTCGTCAATCTCGTCCTCGAGACCGGCATCGGCGACGGCGGTCTTGATCTGTTCGGCGATCTTCTTCTCGAAGTTCGAGAGAACGCTCACCGAATACCAGCGCTTCGCCATCGTCTTTGTCTTCCTATCTTTCGGGGCCACTTTTCCGGGCCCGCATTTGCTGATCCCGGAACAAAAAACAGCGCGCACCTCGAATCGATGCGCGCCGGTGTCCCTTTGGTTGAGGGGGGCTTACCGCCAGCCCGCCATCATTTCAAGAGGCATCCGGTCGAAAACCGGTCACGACCCGACGATTGCGGTCAACCCGGTGCGGATCGCGAGGTCGATCAGGCTGAAGAAGGTCGCGCAGAGGGCGGCCATGATGAACACCATGATCGTGGTCAGCATCACCTCGCGGCGCGAGGGCCAGACGACTTTGGCAACCTCGGAGCGGACCTGTTGGATAAACTGGAGCGGGTTCGTGGTGGCCATGACAGGGTTCCGGCAATGAGGGTCAGGGGCGGAGATACGGCGGATGGGGCGAGAATTCAAGAGACAGGGCGGCGGGGCCGGTGCGAAAGCCAGTGTCCCACGGTGGGACATGCTGTCTTCCTGATAAACATCAATGACTTTGGGTGCCAGGTAATGATCCGTTAACGACTGCCTTTGCTTGACCAGCCTTCGGTTTCTGCAAACACCGGGCTGCCGGGGTGATGATGAAGGCCAAACGGAGCCTCCCGTGCAGGCGCCGGTCGTCGATAGCGGGCCGTGCCACGGCGACGACTGCGCGTACCGGCCGCAGTTTGCCTTGAATGGCGAATGTCCGGAAAGTGGCAGGGGCAGAAGGTTTCGAACCCTCGACCTACGGTTTTGGAGACCGTCGCTCTACCAGCTGAGCTATACCCCTACGCGGGGCATCGGTTACGGCAGGTGCAGGACGAGGTCAAGGGATTCTCGCATCGGATGCGGCGGTTACGGGGGTCAGCGTTGCGTGCCGTGGTTGTGGCCGGGACCTTCGAACAGACGCGGCGCAGGTTTGGGCCAACGGACGCACGGGATGGTGTCGTGCTTTTTCCCTGAGTTGATCGCCTTGGCGCTTCGACAGCGGCAAGCCGACGAAACGCGGGAAGGCAATGCCGCCGACCCGCCGCAGAAGCTGCAGGACTTCGGACCGCCAGTTTTCTGGCGTGGAGCGGCCCATTTCGGCAGGAAATGCCCCTTCGACTGGCGCGACGTGCCGGGGCTGTTCGTGAGGGAAGGCGACCCGGCGCGCAGGATCAGCGCGGCCCAGGGATGCCCGAGAAGCTTTCAGGCCACCATGACCGGGTTCTTCCGTGCCCATGCACAGGGCTGAAGGAAGAACCCGTCATCGGGCCGAGGTGTTCCGCTTGGCGGCGGATCAGAACTTGCGGATCAGCGCCACACGCAGCGACGTGCCGGAGTAGTCGGATTCGTAGAATTCCTGAGTGTCACGGTTGAAGCTGTCATAGATGACCTCGCCGCGCGCCACCAAGCCCCCGCCGAAATCGCGGTTCAGGCCAAGGCCGATCGTGCCGCCGTAGGTCCGGGCGGATTCAACGCTGAAGGGGTTATCAGCATAATCGCCCAGCATCATGCCCACACCAAGCGAGCCGAAAACTTCAGTGTCGGCCCCGACCGGGACGCCGTAAATCCCGACCAGGCGGACGGTGGCGGTGTGTTCGCACAGATAGGGGCCATTTGCGCCGTCAACCGAGCAGACGGCACCAAAGGAGGATTCTTCCGTCTCGGAGCCGAAGGAAAGATCGGCGCTGGTTTCCCAGCCCCAGAAGCCGCTGCCAGCTGCAAAGCGCTGGCCGAGGATCAGGGTAAGCATCCCGGCATCAAGGTCGGAGGAGTTGCCGAACTCCGACTCCGACGTGCCGGAGGTATAGGCGAGGCCGCCTCCGAAGTAGAACTCCTGCGCTGAAGCAGCAGAACCGGCGGACGCTGCGAATGCTGCGACAAGGATCGGGAGGAGACGCGTCATGTTTGTGGACCTGACATTGATGTGAAGCTGTCATCAGAAGCTTACGCGCATCGTCCGAATCGCGCCAGAATCCACAACACAGGCATGGTTTGCCTGTTGCAACCGCGCAACAACCGCTGGGCGCATGGCGACAGCGCGCCGAACGAGCCGGCGCGCCGAAGTCTTGTGCGATCAGGCGGTCAGATCGTGCCCGCTGCCATTTCGCTGGCGATGTGGTCGGCCTGGCGGATGGCCAGTGCCACGATCGTCAGCGTCGGGTTTTCTGCTGCCCCGGTGGTGAACTGCGAGCCGTCCGAGATGAACAGGTTCGCGATGTCATGGGTCTGGCCCCACTTGTTGCAGACCCCGTCCTCGGGACGTTCCGACATGCGGTTGGTGCCGAGGTTGTGGGTGGAGGGGTAAGGCGGCGTCGGGAAGGCGCGGGTAGCGCCGACCGCCTCGTACATCGCGATGCCCTGTTTGTAGGCGTGGTTGCGCATCGCCACGTCGTTGGGGTGGTCGGAGTAGTTGACGTTCGGCGCGGGCAGACCGAACTGGTCCTTGGCGTCGGCCGACAGGGTGACGCGGTTGGTGGCTTGCGGGATGTCTTCGCCCACGATCCACATGCCGGCCATGTTTTCGTAGTGGTCGAGCGCGGTGGTGAACCCCCTGCCCCACCCGCCCGGGTTGAGGAAGGCGGCCATGAACGGCAGGCCGAGGGAGAGGGTCTCAAGCTCATACCCGCCGACGAAGCCGCGCGACGGGTCGTGACGCGCCTCGTCCTGAACAATGCCGGCCATCGTGGTGCCGCGCCACATCCGCACCGGCTTGTCGAAGATCGCGTAGACCGATCCGGTGACGTGGCGCATGTAGTTGCGCCCGACCTGATCGGACGAGTTGGCGAGGCCATTGGGGAACATCGCCGAGGCCGAGTTCAGCAAAAGGCGCGGGCTTTCGATGGTGTTGCCCGCGACGCAGACGATACGGGCGGCCTGCATCTGAAGGTTGCCGTCCTTGTCGAAGTATTCGACGCCGGTGACCTTGCCTTCATCGTTATGCAGGATGCGGGCGGCGTGGCAGCGGTCGCGCACCTCAAGGTTGCCGGTCGCTTCGCCTGCCGGGATGTCGGTGTAGGCGGCGGACCACTTCGCGCCCCACTTGCAGCCCTGGAAACAGAAGCCGGTCTGCTGGCAGGCCATCCGGCCATCGTAATCGGCCGAGTTGATCGCCATGCGGCCGGTGTGGACCTCGTTGTAGCCAAGCGCCTTGGCGCCTTTTTCGAAGACCTTGAAGTTGTTGTTGCCGGGCAGGCCGGCGCGGTCGCCGGTGCGGGTTACGCCCAGCTTGGTTTCGGCCTTTTCATACCAAGGTGCCATTTCGGCCCCGTCGATCGGCCAGTCCAGGAGGTTCGCGCCTTCGACCGGGCCATAGGTGGAAAGCGCCTTCCATTCGTGATCCTGAAACCGGATCGAGGCGCCCGCCCAGTGCGTGGTGGTGCCGCCGACGGCCTTGACGATCCAGGCCGGCAGGCCGGAGAAATCCTTGGCCACGCGCCAGTCGCCCGAGGTGGTGCGGGTATCGAGCCACGCCAGCTGGCCGAAGCTTTCCCATTCGTCGTTGATGTAGTCTTCCGGCAGGTAGCGGCCGCCCGCCTCCAGTGCCACGACCTTGACGCCCTTCTGCGCCAGTTCGTTGGCCAGAACGCCGCCGCCTGCCCCGGTGCCGATGATGACGACGACGGAATCGTCTTTCAGATCAAACGTTGCCATATTCCGCCCCCCTCAGAGCCAGTTGATGTCGTTGAAGCCGCGGTCGATGTAACCGCCCTTGGAGAAGCTTTCCCCCTCGTAGCCGAAGATCGGCCAGACCTCTTTCTGGTTATATAGCCCGGTCACGAGGCCAGCGCGGACGGTCTGGAAGAACGGCGTCGTCTCGATGGATTGCAGGACCTTAACGCGGTCCTCCTCCCAGCCGATCGACAGGTAATCGGCATGGCCAAGGGCTTTGGCGGCGGCATCCAGCTCGGCGATGCCCGTGGCGACGAGGTCTTTCTTGTCTTCCGCGTCGTAGCCCTTGACGGCGACGGCGTAGTATTGGTCCGGCACCTGGTCGTGCGGGTAGATGTCGCGGGCCATTTGCAGAAGCGTGGCCATCTGGGCCGGTGTGATGACCGACACCTCCAGCGCCCAGGCGGCGTTCGGGGCGGCGATGAAGCCCACCCCGGTGATGGTCAGCGCCCCGGCCGCAACTGCCCTCCCAAGCAGTGCGCGGCGGGTGAGACCCGTCTTGTTCAGTCTTTCCATGGTTTCCTCCCTATGGATGTCGGCGTGGGGATTTCGGCGTGGGGGTGTCAGAGGTAGCGGCCACCCCGCTGCAGGACTTCGATCTGGTAGCCATCCGGATCGGCGATGAAGAAGAAGCGCGCGATGACGCTGCCTGCCGGGGCGAAGTCGACAAGTTTGCGGGGGGCAAGACCTGCTGCCGTCATGCGGGCGTGTTGGGCGTCGACGTCGTCGACCGAGACGGCAAGGTGGCCGTAGCCGTCACCGAGCGCGTAGGGTTCGGTGCGGCCCTTGTTGACGGTCAGTTCCACCTCGAAGGTGCTTTCGGGGTTCGACAGGTAAATCAGGGTGAATGTGTCGAAATCCAGCCGGTCGGCCACGGTCAGGCCAAACGCGGTCTCGTAGAACGCCAAAGACCGCGCCTCGTCCAGCACGCGGACCATTGAATGGATTGCCTTGGCCATTGCCTCTCCCCAAAACCAGCAGTCGATTTTGGTAAGGTTAACGGACCAATTTCGCGGTCGGGTAGTAGCGGACTACTACAGGGAGATTTTCTATTCGGCGGCGTAGCGCCGGTTGGACTGCGGCACCTGGTCAAGTTCGCCCAGATGGATCGTGCAGGCACAGCGCAGAAGCGAGGTGAAATTCGTCGCCTCGCCGTGCTGCTCCAGCACCTCGGAGTGCAGTTTCGACAGGAAGGCCGGCGTCGGCGTTCCGTCCTTTTCGGCCATCTGGTCGACAATGCCCCAGAACGCACGTTCAAGTCGGATGCTGGTGGACTGGCCGTTCAGGCGCAGGCGGCGGGTGACGTATTCATAGCGGGCCGGGTCCTGCCCGGCGAACATCTGGCACATCGCTGGAATCCCCATGTCTGGAAGTGTTGACGTTGGGACGGATCGCGCCGGGCGTCAATTCACGATTTCACCACAAGGAAAAGGCCGCCCGTTGCGGGGCGGCCTTTCCGGATCACGCGGTTGCCCGAAGGATCAGGCGATGATCTTCGAGACGACGCCTGCACCGACGGTGCGGCCGCCTTCGCGGATGGCGAAGCGCAGCTTTTCTTCCATGGCGATCGGCGCGATCAGTTCGACGTTGAACTTCAGGTTGTCGCCCGGCATCACCATCTCGGTGCCTTCCGGCAGCTGCACCGTCCCGGTCACGTCCGTCGTGCGGAAGTAGAACTGCGGACGGTAGTTCGCGAAGAACGGCGTGTGACGGCCACCCTCTTCCTTGGTCAGAATGTAGGCTTCGGCTTCGAACTTGGTGTGCGGGTTCACCGACTTCGGCTTGCACAGCACCTGCCCACGTTCCACGCCTTCACGGTCGATGCCGCGGAGGAGAACGCCGACGTTGTCGCCAGCTTCACCACGGTCGAGAAGCTTGCGGAACATCTCGACGCCGGTGCAGACCGACTTCTTGGTGTCGCGGATGCCGACGATCTCGATTTCGTCGCCGACGTTGATCACGCCACGCTCGATCCGGCCGGTCACAACCGTGCCACGGCCCGAGATCGAGAACACGTCTTCGATCGGCATCAGGAACGGCTGGTCGATCGCGCGCGCCGGGGTCGGGATGTATTCGTCCACGGCCTTCATCAGCGCGCGGATCGAGGATTCACCGATTTCCGGACGCTCGCCGATCATCGCCTGGTGGGCAGAGCCCTTGATGATCGGAATGTCGTCGCCGGGGTATTCGTAGGACGAAAAGAGCTCGCGCAGTTCCATTTCGACCAGTTCGATCAGCTCTTCGTCATCAACAAGGTCGACCTTGTTCATGTAGCAGACCATGTAGGGGATACCCACCTGGCGGCCGAGCAGGATGTGCTCGCGCGTCTGCGGCATCGGGCCGTCGGAGGCCGCGCAGACCAGGATCGCGCCGTCCATCTGGGCAGCACCGGTGATCATGTTCTTGACGTAGTCGGCGTGGCCGGGGCAGTCGACGTGCGCGTAGTGACGCGCTTCCGTCTCGTATTCCACGTGCGCGGTCGAGATCGTGATGCCACGAGCCCGCTCTTCCGGAGCGCCGTCGATCTGGTCATAGGCGCGGAATTCACCGAAATACTTGGTGATCGCAGCCGTCAGCGTCGTCTTGCCGTGGTCAACGTGGCCAATCGTGCCGATGTTGACGTGCGGTTTGTTGCGTTCAAACTTTGCCTTGCCCATACGATATCCGCCCTTGTCCTGAAGGGGCCTAGCGGCCCTTTGCTGTCACGCGCGGCGGATTACAGTTTCAGAGGCAGAAGTTCAAGCCTCAGTTGTCTGACGAAGCCGTGGGGGATTGGACCGGTTTTGGCGGCAGGGGTGGCAAGCCGAACCATTCGGGATTTTCCAAAAGCCAGGTCTCGACCTTCTTCACCGCGTTGTAGGCCAGCGCATCCATCTGCTGTTTGCGGGTGCTGGTCAGGCCGGTGCCGATCACGGACTCTCCAGACAGGCTTTCGAAGACGGTGAACTGCTTGCCCTCTTCGTTCAGCTTTTTCTGGGCGGCGTCATCCCAGATGTTGGCGGTGATCACGAGAACGGATTTCGGCGCTGCGACCACCGGGATGCCGGGCGGGGCCAGCGCGTAGCCGTCGACCGAGATGCCGATGTTGTAAAGCTTGGTGCCTTCGTAGCGGCCAAAGCGGTCTTGCACCGCCTTTTTCATCACGGTTTCCCATTCCTCGGGCGTCGCCTTGCGCGAGATCGGCACCATCTCGACGTTGTCGGCAAAGACGATGTTCAGGCCAAGCGCGAAATCGCCAAGGGGAACCGGCGGTTCGGCCAGATCGCTTTTGCCGCAGGCGGCGAGGGCGAGGATTAGGCAGAGGGCCTTGAGGCGGCGGATCGGCATGGCGGCTCCGGGTGATTGGCAGGTCAGGGATAGCGGCTTGGCCCATGTGGCGCAACCGTGCCGGACGGAAACGTTACGACGGGCGGGTGGTTCCCGGATCAGGTGAAGCGGTTGTCACGGGGAAAGCCGCGCGGGGCCATCTTGCCGGCACTGGCGCGAGCACCTTGCCATTCGCCAAGCACGGTTTCGGTGCGGGTGCGACCGGCGGGGTCTTTCCACGTCAGGCCATCAGCGAGGGTGAAGGTGATCGCGTCAGACAGGCCGCCGTCCTTGTACTTTTGCAACCGCACGCCCTTGCCCTTGGCCATTTCCGGCAGTTCGGACAGCGGGAAAACCAGCAACTTGCGGTTTTCGCCCACCACGGCGACGGTATCGCCGCGCACCGCCACGCAGACCGCCGTACGGGTGCCGTCGCGCACGGTGAGCACCTGTTTGCCCGCCTTGGTCTGGGCGAGGAGTTCCTCGGAGGGCACCACGAACCCGTCGCCAGCGGTTGAGGCGACGAGGTATTTCTCGCCGGCGCGGTAGACGATCAGGTCGCAGATTTCGGTGTCGTTCGGCAGGTCGACCATCAGGCGCACGGGTTCGCCCATGCCGCGCCCTCCGGGCAGGTTGGCGCCGATCAGGGTGTAGAACCGGCCATTGGCGGCAACGAGCAGGATCTTGTCGGTGGTTTCTGCATGGAAGGCGAAGCGGGGGCCGTCGCCGTCCTTGAATTTCTGCTCGGCGGCAAGGTCGACGTGGCCTTTCAGCGCGCGGATCCAGCCCATTTTGGAGCAGATCACGGTGATCGGTTCACGGTCGATCATCGCCTCATACGGCACGTCGGGGGTTTCGGTCGCATCGGCAAAGGCGGTGCGGCGGGCGCCGATCACAGAGTCCTTGCCAAAGACCTTGCGGATATTCTCCAACTCCACGCCAATCTGCTTCCATTGCAGGCGATCACTTTCCAGAAGGTCGGCGAGGCCCGCGCGCTCCTTCATCAAGG
Source organism: Tabrizicola sp. BL-A-41-H6 (assembly GCF_050632395.1). Taxonomy (GTDB): domain Bacteria; phylum Pseudomonadota; class Alphaproteobacteria; order Rhodobacterales; family Rhodobacteraceae; genus JAUYQR01. The sequence goes on along the minus strand of NZ_CP192600.1, from coordinate 945,712 downwards.
CGTCACGTTCGGCGCGCAGCTCCAGCTCCTCCAGCCGGCGCAAGCTGCGCAGGCGCATGTTCAGGATGGCTTCGGCCTGCACCTCGGACAGCTCGCCCTCGCCCGGCAGCGGCGGCTTGTAGTCTTTTTCGGAGGTCGCGCGGATGTGCGATTTCGACCAGTCCTCAGCCATCAGGGCGGCCTTGGGGTCGGTGTCGTAGCGGATAATGTCAATCACCCGGTCGAGGTTCAGGTAGGTGATGATGAAGCCTTCAAGGATCTCCAGCCGGTGGTCGATCTTTTCGACACGGTGGGTGGAGCGGCGCTTCAACACGTCGCGGCGGTGGTCGAGGAAGGCGCGGAGCACTTCCTTCAGCGAGCAGACCTTGGGCACGCGGCCGTCGATCAGCACGTTCATGTTGAGCGAGAAACGGATCTCGAGGTCAGAGTTGCGGAAGAGGCTGCCCATCAGCACTTCGGGATCGACGGTGCGGGCGCGGGGTTCGAGGATCAGGCGGACATCGTCGGCAGATTCGTCGCGGACGTCGCCGAGGAGCGGGACCTTCTTGATCTGGATAAGCTCGGCCAGCTTTTCGATCAACTTGGATTTCTGCACCTGATAAGGGATTTCGGTGACCACGATCTGCCAGGTGCCGCGGCCCAGATCCTCCACCTCCCACTTGGCGCGGAGGCGGAAACTGCCGCGGCCGGTGGTGTAGGCATCAAGGATGTTGTCGCGCGGCTCGACGATCACGCCGCCGGTCGGGAAATCGGGGCCGGGGATCAGGGCGACGAGGGCTTCGGTGGAGAGGTCCGGGTCGCGCAGGAGGGCGTGGCAGCCCTGGATCAGTTCATCGAGGTTGTGCGGCGGGATGTTGGTGGCCATGCCCACGGCGATGCCGGAAGAGCCGTTGGCCAAGAGGTTGGGGAAGGCCGCGGGCATGACCACGGGTTCTTCCAGCGTGCCGTCATAGTTCGGGCGGAAGTCGACGGCGTTTTCGGCCAGACCTTCCATCAGCGTTTCGGCAATCGCGGTCAGGCGGGCCTCGGTGTAGCGGGAGGCGGCGGGGTTGTCGCCGTCGATGTTGCCGAAGTTGCCCTGCCCGTCGACGAGGGGGTAGCGGACGTTGAAATCCTGCGCCAGACGCGCCATCGCGTCATAGATCGCGGCGTCGCCGTGCGGGTGATAGTTGCCCATCACGTCGCCGGAAATCTTGGCCGACTTGCGGAAGGCGGAGGTCGCGGTCAGGCGAAGTTCGCGCATCGCGAAAAGGATTCGCCGGTGAACCGGCTTCAAACCGTCGCGCGCATCGGGCAGTGCGCGGTGCATAATGGTAGACAAGGCATAAGTCAGATACCGCTCTCCGATCGCGCGGGAGAGAGGTTCTGAGGTGGTCATCGCCTCGATCTTGGGGTCTTCGTCGTCAGTCGCCATGCATGTTGTGTATGTCGGGTTGGAAATTTGGTCCAGTGGCGATGCGTTCGGAAAACGCCGGGTTACACGCGGAAGCGGAGTCTTTTTGAGTCAAACCACGGAACTTATGTGGTAAACCGCAGTTTCGTTAACCTGTGCCTGGTGGAAAATTCATGTTTCGTCTGACCGCTCTGCTGCTTGTCGGAATGTTTCTGGCCCTGTTGATCGCGGGCGAGGATCGCGGCCAACTGCGCCCCGGACTGGCCCGTGCGGCGCTGGAGCCCAAGGTGGAACCCGTCGCAAAGGCCGAGCCGGAAGAGGTCGTGCGCGTGGTCGAGGCGCCGGTGATAGCAAAGACAGCGACTGCATCCGCCGCTGCGAAACCCGTGGCGGTGGCCGCCGCAGCTTCTGCAGCGCCGGAACCCGCCCGTGCAGTAGTGCAGGAAATGGACGAAGTTTTCACCCTTTCGAACCTGCAGACTGAAGAAATTCCCGCCGGCCCGGACGCGACGCAAGAGGTTGCGGGAGAACCCTTGGCAGAGGTCAGCGAACCGGATGCGCCGGGTGCCGAAGGTCAGATCATGTATGTCACCGCCAATTCGGTGAACGTCCGCGAAGGACCATCGACCGAAGCGCCCGTGCTGGGCAAGCTCGGCTCCGGCGAGGCGGCGCTGGTGGTCAACGACGTTGACGGCGAATGGGCGCGGATCGTTATTCAGGGCGACGGCATGGAAGGCTTTGTCGCCATGCGGTTCCTGAGCGCCGAATCCCCCTGAAGACCCGGCTTCGTTTGCAAGCTGCAGCGTTTGCGCCTAAGCATCCGCCACCCTGCGGGAGCATAGCATGGCGGCGAAATCCATACTGATCACCGGCTGTTCTTCGGGCATCGGGCTTGATGCGGCGCGGACGTTGCACAAGCGCGGCTGGCAGGTGTTCGCCACTTGCCGCAGCGAGGCTGATTGCGAGCGGCTGCGGGGCGAGGGGCTGGACAGTTTCCGTCTGGATTATGCCGACGAGGTCAATCTGGCCGAGGCGGTGGACACGGTTCTGGCGCGCACCGGCGGGACGCTGGATGCAGTATTCAACAACGGTGCCTTCGCCTGCCCCGGCGCGGTGGAAGACCTGCCACGCGGCGCGCTGCGCGAGATCTTCGAGGTCAATCTTTTCGGCTATCACGACCTGACGCGCCGGTTGATTCCGGTGATGAGGCGCCAGGGCCACGGGCGGATCATCAACTGCTCGTCGGTGCTGGGCTTGGTCGGTGCGCGCTGGCGGGGCGCCTATGTCGCGACCAAGTTCGCGATGGAGGGGCTGTCGGACGTGCTGCGGATCGAGATGCACGGCACCGGGATCGACGTTATCCTGATCGAGCCGGGGCCGATTTCCACGAAGATCCGCGAAAATGCGATCCCGCATTTCGAGCGGTGGATCGACTGGCAGGCCTCGGCTCGGGCGGCGGAATATACCGCGCTTCGGGGCCGGCTTTACGGGCCGAAGACCAAGCCCGACGCGTTCGAACTGCCCGCCTCGGCGGTGACGGAGAAGCTGATCCGGGCGCTGGAAGACCGCCGCCCCAAGGCGCGGTATTTCGTGACGACACCGACATACCTGATGGGATTTGCCCGGCGTATCCTGCCGACCAGGGCACTGGACTGGATGATTGCCAAGGGCTGATGCCGATTTCCGTTCGCTTTTGCCAAGGCCGCCCCTACATCTGCGTTTCGCAAGGAGAGACCCATGTTCTCAGACCCGCTGTTCCTGTTCGCCACCGTTGCCTGCATCGTCGTGCTTGGCATCCTGCTGTTTGGGATCGGCAGTTTTGCCAAGGGTGGGGAATTCAACAAGAAAAACGCCAACAGGATCATGCGCTGGCGACTTGGCGCGCAGTTCGTGGCGGTGATCCTGATCGTGGGATTTGCCTGGCTGCGCAGCCGTAGCTGAAATTCAGGGGAAACTGATGGTCGTTCTGTCGAAGATCTACACCAAGACCGGCGATGCCGGGGAAACCGCGCTTGGCAATGGCGCGCGGGTGGCGAAACATTCGCTGCGCGTGTCGGCTTACGGCACGGTGGACGAGACCAACGCGACCGTCGGTCTGGCGCGCCAGCACGCGATCGGCGAGATCGACGCGGCGCTGAAGCGCATTTCGAACGACCTGTTCGATCTGGGGGCCGATCTTTGCACGCCCGACCGGCATCTGGACGCCACGCGCGAGTATCCGGCGCTGAGGATCATCGAGCCGCAGGTCTTGCGGCTGGAGGCCGAGATTGACGCGATGAACACCAAACTGACGCCGTTGCGCAGCTTCATCCTGCCGGGTGGCAGCGCGTTGGCCGCGCACTTGCACCTGTGCCGCACCGTCTGCCGACGTGCCGAGCGGCTGGTGGTCGAAACCGCCACGATGGAGGATGTGAACCCCGAGGCGGTGAAATACCTCAACCGGCTGTCGGACTGGTTCTTTGTGGCAGGCCGCATCGCCAACAACGACGGCAAGGATGACGTGCTGTGGGTGCCGGGCCTGACGCGCTGAGGCGCGTGATCGCCCCCGCCGATCAAAACGCGGCGTCGCGTCGCGCAAACCTGTCGTATTTGCTCTGTCGCAACGGGTTTCGCTGCGGTAACACGCGGCCAGAGAGCTTGACGGGGCTTCTCTGCCCCTTGGATGGAGATCAACGCCGATGAAGGTCCTGGTGCCTGTGAAGCGCGTGATCGACTACAACGTGAAGGTCCGCGTCAAAGCGGACGGATCGGGTGTCGATCTGGCCAACGTGAAGATGTCGATGAACCCCTTCGACGAGATTGCCGTGGAAGAGGCGATCCGGCTGAAGGAAAAGGGTCTGGCGACCGAGGTTGTCGTGGTGTCGATCGGCGTGAAGCAAAGCCAGGAAACCCTGCGCAATGCGCTGGCGATGGGCGCGGATCGGGCGATCCTGATCGAGGCCACCGACAACGTGCACACCGACATCGAACCCTTGGCCGTGGCCAAGCTGCTGGCCGCCGTAGTGCGCGAGGAACAGCCCGGTCTGGTCTTGTGCGGCAAGCAGGCCATCGACAACGACATGAACGCGACTGGGCAGATGCTGTCGGCGCTTTTGGGCTGGAGCCAGGCGACGTTCGCCAGCGAGATTGCCATCGAGGGCGACAAGGCCACCGTCACGCGCGAGGTTGACGGCGGGTTGCAGACGATCACGGTCAAGCTGCCGACGATCATCAGCGTCGATTTGCGCCTGAACGAGCCGCGCTATGCGTCGCTGCCGAACATCATGAAGGCCAAGGCCAAGCCCTTGGCAGCCAAGACCCCGGCGGATTACGGCGTGGATGTCAGCCCGCGCCTGTCGGTGCTTAAGACGGTGGAACCTGCGGGCCGCAAGGCGGGCGTGCGGGTGGCCTCGGTTGACGAGCTGATCGCGAAACTCAAAGACGAAGCGGGGGTGATCTGATGGCCGTTCTTCTTCTGGCGGATGTGATCGACGGCGCGCTTGCGACCGATCAGGTGGCAAAGACGCTGACGGCGGTGAAATCGCTTGGCCCGGTGACGGTGCTGGTGGCGGGCACGGGCGGTGATGCAGCTGCGGCCGAAGCGGCGACGCTGGCCGGCGTGGCGAAGGTGCTTTACGCTGACGACGCGGCCTATGCCCACGCGATGGCAGAGCCTACGGCGGCGCTGATTGTCAGCCTTGCGGGCGACTACAGCCATATCGTTGCGGCTTCGGGCGCGTTTTCGAAATCGGTGCTGCCGCGGGTTGCGGCGATGCTGGACGTGATGGTGATCTCCGAAGTGCTGGCGGTGATCGACGCCGACACGTTCGAGCGCCCGATCTATGCCGGCAACGCGATCCAGACGGTGAAATCGTCGGACGCGAAGAAGGTGCTGACGGTGCGGACCGCGACGTTCGATGCGGCTGGCAAGGGCGGTTCGGCTCCGGTCGAGAAGGTTTCGGCCAGCGTCGACGGAGGGCTTTCGGCCTGGGTCGAGGACCGCGTCGCATCGAGCGACCGGCCCGAACTGACCAGCGCGGGGATAGTCGTGTCGGGTGGCCGGGGTGTCGGCAGCCAGGCAGACTTTGCGTTGATCGAAAAGCTGGCTGACAAGCTGGGCGCCGCCGTTGGGGCAAGCCGTGCCGCGGTCGACAGTGGCTATGCGCCGAACGATTGGCAGGTTGGGCAGACCGGCAAGGTCGTGGCACCGGATCTGTATGTGGCCGTTGGCATCTCGGGTGCGATCCAGCATCTGGCGGGGATGAAGGACAGCAAGATCATCGTCGCGATCAACAAGGACGAAGAGGCGCCGATCTTCCAGGTGGCCGATTACGGGCTGGTGGGCGACCTGTTCACGCTGGTGCCGGAACTGACCGAAAAGCTGTGATCGGCTGATTGGCTGCACGTTTGAGAAGGGGCCGCTGTTGCGGCCCCTTTCGCATTGCCGGAAGGATTTGCCCGTCCTTGCGCCGGGCCACGGCCTTGCGGCATAAGCAGTAAGGATCAAGGAGGCGTCTCGCGATGGAAATCAGGCAGGTGGGCGTGGTCGGCGCTGGGCAGATGGGCAACGGCATTGCCCATGTCTTTGCGCTGGCGGGCTTTGACGTTCTGATGACTGACATTTCCGAGGACAGCCTTGCGAAGGCCATCGCCACCATCGACCGCAACATCGAGCGGCAGGTGACGCGGGGCAAGGTGCTGCCCGCCGACAAGCGCGCGGCGATGGAGCGGATCAAGACCACGCTGAAACTGGCCGATCTGGGCCAGTGCGACCTGATCATCGAGGCGGCGACGGAGCGGGAAACGGTAAAGCAGGCGATCTTCGAGGACCTGCTGCCGCACCTGAAGCCGACGACAATCCTGACCTCGAACACCTCGTCGATTTCCATCACCCGGCTGGCCAGCCGCACCGACCGGCCGGAGAAGTTCATGGGCTTCCACTTCATGAACCCGGTGCCGGTGATGCAACTGGTCGAGCTGATCCGGGGGATCGCGACGGATCAGGAGACCTGGGAAAGCCTTCACGAGGTGGTGCGCAAGCTGGGCAAGACCGCGTCGAGTTCCGAGGATTTTCCCGCCTTCATCGTCAACCGCATCCTGATGCCGATGATCAACGAGGCGGTCTACACGCTGTATGAGGGCGTGGGGTCGGTGAAGTCGATCGACGAGTCCTTGAAGCTGGGGGCCAACCACCCGATGGGGCCGCTGGAGCTGGCGGATTTCATCGGACTGGATACCTGCCTGTCGATTATGAACGTGCTGCACGAGGGGCTGGCGGATACGAAGTATCGGCCCTGCCCGTTGCTGACGAAGTATGTCGAGGCCGGGTGGCTGGGGCGCAAGACGCAGCGGGGGTTTTATGACTACCGGGGCGACGTGCCGGTGCCGACGCGGTGAGGCTGTCCCACCGCGGGACGCCTGACGAAATCGTTTAAAAACATAAACTAACGCCGACCGTTAGGGCGGCGTTAAGGTTTGTCCTGCGCGTCGCGCTGCCCGAGCGCCAAGGTATGCTCGCGAAGCCATGCGAGGAAACCGCGCGGGTTGCCTTCCCATTTCTTCAGTTCTTCGGCCGGGATCGGGTGGCCGATGTGGGGACGCTGCGGTTTGAAGAGACTGCGTTTGATTTCATAGAGCAGCAGGCCCTGACGCACCGTATCCGACAGCTTGTTGGCGATCAGGAAGGCGCGGGAGTTCTGGCCGGGGAAGTAGATCGGCAGGATCGTCGCGCCGGATGACCGGACAATCTTGTGGGTAAAGACGTTCCACTCGGCTTCCACCGCCGGCCCCCACCAGCCTTCGGACATCGCGACCTTGCCGGCAGGAAAGAGGATGATCACGCCCCCGGCCTTGAGGTGCTTCATCGTCTCGTCCCGCATTTGCAGGCCCAGTTCGCGGGCGTTGTCCTCGTGCGGGAAGGGCACGGGGATCATGAACTCCTCGACCTCGGGGATGCCGGTCAGAAGCGAGCGGGTGAGAATCTTGAAATCCGACCGGACGCGGTTGATCATTTCGGCCATCACCATGCCGTCGACGAGGCCCGAGGGGTGATTGGCCACCACGACAACCGGGCCGGTGGGCGGGATGCGGGCGATTTCTTCGGGCGGGGTGTCGATTCGGATACCCATGTGGCGGATCGCCTTGGGCCAGAACGGCGCGCCGAACGGGGCGCCCGATTTCTCGAAGCTGCGGATCAGGCGCAGTAGCTGTATCTTGGCAGTCAGCCATTCGATGGTGCGGATCGTGCCTGCCTTGAACGGGTTCGGGAAGGTTCCGGCATAGCTGAGCCGGCGCATGTCATAGGGTTTGTCGGCCTTGGCTGCACCGGCGGTCTTGTGAAGCGGTTTCCCCGCCTGTCCGATCTCCGACTGGTTCGTCACGAAGCGACTGCCTTCATCATCAGCGTGCTTCAATACTCCTCACCGAAGCGGCTCGCAACCAGCGCTTCCAGCGCATCGGCAAGCTTCCCCGCCTCGGTGCCTGAAGTGCGCACCTCGATCGAGCTGCCGCGCGAGGCGGCCAGCATCAAAAGCCCCATGATGCTGTCGCCGGACACGACGAGCCCGTCCTTTGTGACTTCGGCGCTGGCGTCATGCGCTTCGACCACTTCGACGAATTTGGCGCTGGCACGGGCGTGCAGGCCCTTTTCGTTGACGATGCTGAAGGTCCGGGTGGTCATGTCAGGCTCCTCCACCCAGATCGAGGGAGTTGATGTATTTGCGCCCCGCATCCAGTGCCGCGGCGACCGCGTCCGGCACGGAAAGATCACGCGATTTGGCCAGTTTGATCAGCATTGGCAGATTCGCGCCATAGAGGATTCGCCGCCCCGAGGTGGCACAGGCCGGCAGCGACAGGTTCGAGGGCGAGCCGCCGAACATGTCGGTCACCAGCACCACGCCCTGCCCGGTGTCGACGGCGTCGGCAGCATCGCAGATTTCCATCTGCTTTGCATTGCGGTCGTGGTCGTCTTCGATGGCTATGGCACGGACGCCAGCCTGCTTGCCCACGACATGCTCCACCGCCAAGAGATACTCTCGCGCTAGCCCGCCATGAGCGACGATCACGATACCGATCAAGCGTCTGCCACCTTCAATGCGTCGGGCTGGCCGGAAGCCGCCCTGCGTTCAAGTTCCCGGTGACGTTTTGACACCGGCCAGCCGGCTTCCGCAAGCGCATTGCCGACAAGTTCCGCTACGGCGACCGACCTGTGTTGCCCTCCGGTACAGCCAAAACCGATGGAAAGGTGGGCCTTGCCCTCTTCCTGATGGGCCGGAAGCAGAAACAGGATCATTTCCGTCACCCTGCGGTAGAACTCGGCAAAGCGCGGGTCGGAGCGGACGTAGCTTTCCACCGCCGGATCACGGCCATCAAGCGGGCGCAGCGCGGGCGACCAGTGGGGATTCGTGAGGAACCGGCAATCGAAGATCATGTCGACGCCGCGTGGCACGCCGCGCTTGTAGCTGAACGATTGCACCGAAACCGCCAGACGGCCCGAGGTGCCGGCATCGAACCAGCGGGCGATGTCGGCCTTGAGATCATGCGGCGAAAGATCGGTGGTGTCGATCAGGTGATCGGCGCGGACGCGGATCGGGGCCAGAAGATCAATCTCGCGTTCGATGCCCAAGGCGGGGGTTTCGGCGGGGGCAAGCGGGTGGCGCCGGCGGGTTTCGGAAAACCGGCGGATCAGTTCGCCCGCCGCGCAGTCAAGATACAGCACTTCCAGCGCTACGCGCGGGTCTCGGGTCAGCGTGTCGATCAGTTCAATGAGCGCGGTGGCGTTGAAATCGCGGTTGCGGACATCAAGGCCCAGCGCCATCGGGCGGCCAAGTGGCGGGCCTTCCAGCAGACGCGGCACCAGCGTCAGGGGGATGTTGTCGATGCCTTCGTAACCGAGGTCTTCGAGCACATGGATGGCCGTCGACCGCCCGGCGCCCGAAGGGCCGGTGATCAGCACGAGCCGGTGGTCAGGGCTGGGATCAGCCGTCATCGGGGCAACTCGGGTCTGGCGTCAGGCATGGCGGCCATGACGAAGGTAAAGCATTACTGCATCGGGAAAATGGGCATGGGCCGACGCAAGGACAAGGGGAAGCGACACGCTGAGGATCGTGATGCGGCGATCAGGTGGCAGGCGGTCGGTTTCGGTCTGCCCGAGGTCGGCAACAAGGGCAATGTCGGCGGTGGGGGCGGGATCGGTGCGCAGCAGACCAATGCCGCGCGCCTCGATCAGGCCGCGCAGGGGTGGCGGGCAGCGGGCAACGAGGGTCCCGCCTTCGCGGGCAAGTTCGGTGCGGTCATCGGCGACGAGGCGGGCACCAAGCGAGAGAAGCCGCAGCGCGAGCGACGATTTGCCCGCGCCGGATGGCCCCAGGATCAGGAGACCACGCCCATTCAGCGCGACTGTACTGGCGTGAAGCACCGTCCGGTCGCCCGCATCGGTCACACCGGCAGGCCGATGACGAAGCGCGCACCCAAGGGCGGAGAGTTGGGGTCGGCGGCGGTGGGGCGGATGTTTTCGGCCCAGATCACGCCGCCATGCGCTTCGATGATCTGCTTCGAGATCGCAAGGCCGAGGCCGGAGTGGTTGCCAAAATCGCCCTTGGGGCGTTCGGAGTAGAATCGCTTGAAGATCTTGGTCAGCGCCTCTTCGGGAATGCCGGGGCCGGTATCCTCGACCACCACCAGCACCCTGTTTTCGCGCCGGCGCGCCCAGACGCGGACGGCGTCGCCGTCTTCGCAGAAAGAGATCGCGTTGGTCACGAGGTTGACGAACACCTGCGCCAGACGCGCCTCGAGGCCGTGGGTGTTGATCGGTTCGGAGGGAAGATCGATGATGAAATCGACACCCTTTTCACCGGCCTGCTGCGACAGGTATTGGCAGAGGTTGGTGAGGGTCTTGATAAGGTTGAACTCCTCCTCCTCTTCCTTCACCAGTTCGCTGTCGAGACGGGAGGCGTTGGAGATGTCGCTGACCAGACGGTCGAGGCGGCGGACGTCATGGTCGATCACGTCGAGCAGGGTTTCGCGCTGCGCCTCTTTCTTCACGAAGCGCAGCGAGCCTACGGCGGAACGCAAGGACGCGAGCGGGTTCTTGATTTCGTGCGCGACGTCGGCTGCGAATTGTTCGTTGGCGTCGATCCGGTCGTAAAGCGCCGTCACCATGCCGCGCATCGCGACCGACAGGCGACCGATTTCGTCGGGGCGAGCGGCAAGGTCGGGGATGCGGACGCGGCTGGGGGCGACGCGGCGGGCATCGCGGTTGCGCCCGATCTCGGCGGCGGCGGCGAGGTCCGAGAGGGGGTTGGAGATGGTGGAGGCGAGCATAAGGCTGAGGCCGATCGAGACGATCAGCGCGAGGAGGAAGATTTGCAGGATCTGTTCGCGCTCGTAGCGGACCAGACGGTCGATCTCGTTCGAGCTTGAGGTGATCGCGACCACGCCGATCACCTCGCCGCCAAGCGAGATGGGCGCGGCGGCAGCGAAGATCGCGTTGCCTTCGGGGTCGGTCACGGTGCGCACGGTGGTGTTGCCGGAGGTGGCCACGGGCACGAGGGCTGCGGCCACCACGGCGGCATCGACGGTTTCGGTCTGCACCGAATTGCCCTGCCGCAGGATCGCGGTGACCCCGCTCCATGCGCCATCGAGGAAATCGGTGATGAAGGTGGGGCGGCCCGGATCGGTGACGATCGTCTCGGTACCCTGCCCGACCTTGGAGCCAAGAAGCCGCGCGCTGGGATCGAACACGAACAACTCGGACGACGGATCGACGCGGAACTGTTCCAGCGAGGCGCGGAAATCGACCGACGCGGCCCCCGCGCCAAGCTGCGCCTGATAGACCGCCGCCACCAGTTCGGCCTGCCGGATCATGCCCTGTTCGCGTTGCAGCACCAGGCTGTCACGGAACGGGTTCATGAAGAGGACGCCGACCACCATCATGACCAGCGCCATGAGGTTGAACACGATGATCTTGCGCGCCAGAGGCGAACGGTTCAGTTGCGCAATCGCGCCGCGACCGCGGCCGTCCTTCAGGCGTTCGACTGTGGCGTCGGGAGAGACCCAGTCTTCCCCCAACAACACATCGCCGGATCGTTTCGGTCGATATTCCTCCATCGCAATCCGAGGTGCCGCCGTCATGGTTTCAGGTCATCATTCTTCGTTATAGCGGTAACCGATGCCGTAAAGCGTCTCGATCGCGGTAAAGTTGTCGTCAACCGATCGCATCTTCTTGCGCAGCCGCTTGATGTGGCTGTCGATGGTGCGGTCGTCGACGTAGACCTGATCGTCATAGGCCACATCCATCAACTGGTCGCGCGACTTCACGAAGCCGGGGCGCTGTGCAAGGGCCTGCAACAGCAGGAACTCGGTGACGGTCAGCGACACCTCCATCCCTTTCCAGGTTACGGAGTGGCGCAGCGGGTCCATCCGCAAGGCACCGCGTTCCATCATCTTGGTTTCTTCGGTGGTGCCGACCTCGCTGGTCGAGATCGCTTCTTGCCGGCGCAACAGCGCGCGGATGCGTTCGACCAGAAGGCGCTGCGAGAACGGCTTTTTCACATAGTCGTCGGCGCCCATGCGCAGGCCCAGAACCTCGTCGATCTCGTCATCCTTCGACGTCAGGAAAATCACCGGGATCGAGGTTTTCTGCCGCATCCGCTGCAACAGATCCATCCCGTCCATGCGCGGCATCTTGATATCCAGCACCGCCATGTCGGGCATCCGACGATTGAACGCTTCAAGTGCGGACTGACCGTCGTTGTAGGTTTCCACCTCGAAACCTTCGGCCTCAAGGGTCATTGCCACCGACGTCAGGATATTCCTGTCATCGTCCACAAGGGCGATACGCGACATGTCCGATAATCCCTCTAACTGCCACAGCTCTATGATTATTTTTTTCCATTGTCCGTTGTCCGGCAGGAATATTCAACAGGAAAGCGAATCACCCCCGCCGCACGCGGGGTTTCGTGACAAAAAACCGCCGAAGCCGAAGCAATTTCGCAACGCTGCCGACAATTTCGCAACGCAGCCCAAGATGCGGCAAACTTGGTTGCGCTAACGTCGGGATGGTTGCGCTAACGGGCGCAGAGGCGGCTGTTCCCATTTGAAAACATCATGTTAAACCAAGGGAGCAACTTGTCGACTTTTGGGTTGTCTTAGGTGCCCATTGGCCCGGGCGTAAGTTTTTGAGCGATTTGATCACCATCGGAGCTTGCAGGATGAAACACACCCCAACGACCGTATTCACGACACTCGACGCACAGGGGATCAGGGGTGCGGGGCGGGTGCATTACAATTTCACCGAACCGGCACTGGTCGAGGCGGCGGTAGCGCGCGGCGAGGGGCGGCTGGGCCGTGGCGGCGCGTTTCTGTGTTCGACCGGGCAGTTCACCGGACGGTCGCCGAAGGACAAGTTCGTCGTGCGCACCCCGGCCACGGAAAATACGATCTGGTGGGAAAACAACGCCGCGATGTCGCCGGAGCATTTTGCACGGCTGAAAGCGGACATGCTGGAGCACGTGCAGGGGCGCGAGGTGTTCGTGCAGGACCTGTATGCCGGGGCCGACCCGGTGCACCGGCTGGATGTGCGGGTGGTGACGGAACTGGCATGGCATAGCCTGTTCATCCGCCACCTGCTGCGCCGTCCGTCGCGCGAGGAACTGGCGGGCTTCGTGCCGGAATGGACGGTGATCAATTGTCCGTCGTTCAAGGCAGACCCTGCCCGGCATGGCAGCCGGACGGAGACCGTGATCGCGCTGAACTTTGACGAAAAGTGCGTGCTGATCGCCAACACCGCCTATGCCGGGGAAAACAAGAAGGCCGTGTTCACGGTGCTGAACTACCTGTTGCCGGAAAAGGGTGTGATGCCGATGCATTGCAGCGCCAACCATGCGGTCGGCAACCCGGTCGATGCGGCGGTGTTTTTCGGGTTGTCGGGCACCGGCAAGACCACGCTTTCCGCCTCGCCCGACCGCACGCTGATCGGCGATGACGAACATGGCTGGTCGGACGGGGGTATCTTCAACTTCGAGGGCGGCTGCTACGCCAAGACCATAGACCTGTCGCCCGAGGCCGAGCCGGAGATTTATGCCACGACGCACCGCTTTGGCACGGTGGTCGAGAACATGGTCTACCATCCCGAAACGCTGGTGCTGGACTTTTCCAACCGCAGCCTGACCGAAAACACCCGCTGCGCCTATCCGTTGGAGGCAATTTCGAACGCCAGCGTCACGGGGCTTGGCGGGCATCCGCGGCATGTGGTGATGCTGACCTGCGATGCGTTCGGGGTGATGCCGCCGATAGCGCGGCTGACGCCGGCGCAGGCGATGTATCACTTCCTGTCTGGCTTCACCTCGAAGGCTGCGGGTACCGAGCGTGGAATCACGGAACCGCAGCCGACATTCTCGACCTGCTTTGGCGCGCCCTTCATGCCGCGCCGGCCCGAGGTTTATGGCAAGCTGTTGCAGGCCAAGATCGCCAAGCACGGCGCGTCGTGCTGGCTGGTGAACACCGGTTGGACCGGCGGTGCGTACGGCACCGGCAAGCGGATGCCGATCAAGGCAACGCGGGCATTGCTGGCAGCGGCTCTGGACGGGTCGCTGAACGGGGCCACGTTCCGGCGCGACCCGGTCTTTGGCTTCGAGGTGCCGGTGGCAGTGCCGGGCGTCGATACCGCGTTGCTGACGCCGCGCGACACTTGGGCCGATCCGGCCGCCTATGACGTGCAGGCGAAAAAGCTGGTGGGCATGTTTGCCGATAATTTCGGCCAGTACGTGCCGTTCATCGACGCCGACGTGAAGGCCGCCGCGATCCGCTGAGACGGGAACCAAACAACGGGCGTGCAGGTTTTCAGGGGATGTCCCGACCCTGCAGGTCGATTCATGCGGTCAGGCGAACAGCGCCTGACGCACGAGGTTAAGCCCGGTGACGATCAGCAACCCTTGGGTCCAGCGGCGAAAGCGGGTCTGATCGAGCCTGTCCTGCACCGCGTAGCCGACCTTCAGCCCAATGAGCGCCGGGATCGACAGCACCGCCGAGAAGGCAAGCGAGGGGCCGTTCGCTACCCCTGTGCCAAGGTGCGCGGCCAGAAGCGCAACCGCGCCGATCAGGAACACAACGCCCTGCGCGCGGACCGCCTCGATCTTCGTGGCGCCGGTGGAGAGGAGGTAGATCAGCAAGGGCGGCCCCCAGATGCCCGATACCCCGCCGTAAAGCCCGCCGATCACCCCCAGGCACCATTCCGCGCGGGTTTGGTGATGCAGGCGGATCGCAAGGCTGAAGCCCGCCAGTTGCAGCGCCGCAAAGATGGTGATCGGCAGGCCGAGGAGCAGAAGGAACGCCTCGCGCGGGATCAATGCGGCGAAGGGGGCCGAGACGGCGATGAAGATCACCGTGCCGATCAGGAAGCGGCGGTAGGTGAAGGCGGTGTCCTTTGCGGCGGGAACACCCTGCCGGAAGGCCTGCGACAGGTTGGTGAAAAGTGTGGGCAGGATCAGCCCTGCCAAGGCAACCTCGGGCGGCAGGAAGGACGAGAAGGCCGAAATCATGATCATCGGCATCGCAAAGCCGACCGCGCCCTTCACAAAGCCCGCGACCCCGGCCACCGCCAGCGCCACCAGAAAGGCGGGGGCCGAAAGGCCATCCATCAGAACATCCATCGCGCCATCCGTCTTGGGTGCGGCCTTTGTGACCGATGCGCGGACTGGGCGAAAGGTGGCGCTGCCGCAAATTCAGCCGCGACACTTTAATGCGTGGACGATATTTATGACGAAACGATATTGCTCTGCGGATGCGAAGGCATTAGGTCTTTGCAGGTGCAGAATCCCGTAGATGACCGGAGCGCAAAGATGCCGCATGATGGCCAGACCATGACCCAGTCCGCCGCCCTGACCAACCTTCTGGCCCTGACCGCCGCCGCGCTGCCCGAGGTGGAGGCGCTGCTGGCATCGGCGCGTGAAAACGTCCGGGGCGAGGTGACTGTTGCGAGCAAGGTCTCGCCCGCGCTGATGGAGGAGCATCAGGCGGCCGCACATGCGATGGCGTGGCTGGCGACCTATGTCGAGGCGCTGCGCCAGATGCAGGCCTGGGCTGGGCGGATCAAGGCCGAGGGCAAGTTTGGGCACATGGAGGCACTGATCCTGCAGATCGCGTTCGGGGAATACCTGAACCAGATCGCGGGCGGCATCCCGATGAGCCAGGGCGAGATCGCGCGATTGGCCGATCTGGGCGTGACATGGCAGCCGGGCGATGCGGCGCGGGCGTTGATGGCGGGCGGCAACACCAATGCGGCGCGGCTGGAGCTGGTGGCGCTGATGCGGGACAACCACGGGCGGGCGACGTTCGGCGTGACTGGGTTGGACGATGAGCTGGAGATGATCCGCGACCAGTTCCGCCGTTTTGCCGATGACGAGGTGATCCCTCATGCGCAGGGCTGGCACCTGCGCGACGAGTTGATCCCGATGGAGGTGATCGACAAGCTGGCCGGGATGGGCGTCTTTGGCCTGACGATCCCCGAGGCGTATGGTGGGTTCGGGCTGTCGAAAGCGTCGATGGTGGTGGTGAGCGAGGAGCTGTCACGCGGGTATATCGGCGTGGGCAGCCTTGGCACGCGGACCGAGATCGCGGCGGAATTGATCCTGTGCGGCGGGACCGAGGCGCAGAAGGAACAGTGGCTGCCAAAGCTGGCGAGCGGAGAGATCTTGCCGACGGCGGTGTTCACCGAACCGAACACCGGGTCCGACCTTGGGTCGTTGCGCACCCGGGCGGCGAAGGTGGGGGACGACTGGCAGATCACCGGCAACAAGACATGGATTACCCATGCCGCCCGCACCCATGTGATGACGGTGCTGGCGCGGTCGGTTCCCGGCACCACGGATTACCGGGGATTGAGCATGTTTCTGGCGGAAAAGACGCCGGGGACGGATGAGACGCCGTTCGTCGACGCAGGGCTGTCGGGTGGCGAGATCGAGGTTCTGGGTTACCGGGGCATGAAGGAATACACCGTCAACTTCGACGGCTTTGCGGTGAAGGGGGAAAACCTTCTGGGCGGGGTCGAAGGTCATGGCTTCAAGCAGTTGATGCAGACGTTCGAAAGCGCGCGCATCCAGACGGCGGCACGCGCCGTGGGTGTGGCGCAATCGGCGCTGGAGACCGGGATGCAATATGCGACCGACCGCCAGCAGTTCGGCAAGCCGCTGATCGCGTTTCCGCGCGTGGCGGGGAAGCTTGCGATAATGGCGGTGGAGATCATGGTGGCGCGGCAGCTGACCTATTTCAGCGCCTGGCAGAAGGACCATGACAAGCGCTGCGATCTGGAAGCGGGGATGGCCAAGTTGTTGGGCGCGCGGGTGGCATGGGCTGCGGCGGACAATGCGTTGCAGATCCACGGCGGCAACGGCTTTGCGCTGGAATACCGGATCAGCCGCATCCTGTGCGACGCGCGCATCCTGAACATATTTGAGGGCGCGGCCGAGATTCAGGCGCAAGTCATCGCGCGACGTCTGCTGGACTGATCTTTGCTTGCTTTGCCGCCGGTCGCGGCGGAGAGTTGACGGCATCAGGGTTTGTCGAGGCTGGCAATGGCGGAACTGGTTCTGCTGACCGGCGTGTCCGGGTTCATCGCAAAGCACGTGGCGCTGCGGCTGTTGAATGCCGGCTACGACGTGCGCGGCACGCTGCGTCGGCTGGACCGGGCCGATGAGGTGCGCGCCGCCGTGGCGCATCAACTTGGCAGCCGTGCGGGCAGCCTGTGCTTCGCGCAGGCCGATCTGGAGGCGGACGCCGGCTGGGCCGAGGCGATGGCCGGGGTGACGGCGGTTGTGCACACCGCGTCGCCCTTTCCGATCGCCCAGCCCAAGGATGCGAACCTCTTGATCCGGCCTGCCGTCGAAGGCACCCGGCGGGTGCTGAAGGCGGCACATGCGGCGGGCGCGCGGCGGGTGGTGCTGACCTCGTCGACCGTGGCGGTGATCAACGACGGCAAGCCGAACACGCTGCAGGACGAGGCCGACTGGTGCGACGTGACCCTGCCCGAGACGACGGCCTATGCCAAATCGAAGACCCTCGCGGAACGCTCGGCTTGGGAATACGCGCGGGCAAGCGGGCTGGCGCTGACCACGATCAACCCCGGTCTGGTGCTGGGCCCGCCCATGGACGAACACTACGGCACGTCGTTGTATCTGGTGGAGCGGATCCTGAAGGGCCGCGACCCGATGCTGCCCGCGATCGGGTTTCCGATCGTCGATGTGCGTGACGTGGCCGAGATGCACCTGCGCGCGCTGCAACGGCCTGCCACCGAGGGACGGCGCTACATCGCGGCGGCGGGCACGCTGGCGATGGTCGACATGGGGCTGGTGCTAAAGGCGGCCTATCCGGTGCGCAGGATTCCGACGCGGGTGGCGCCAAACCTGTTGTTGCGCGCGCTGGCGCTGGTTGATCCGGGCGTGCGGGCGATCCTGCCGAAGCTTGGCCATCTGGACCGGGTGTCGAACGCCCGTGCGGTGCAGGAAATGGGGATGGAGTTCGTGGCCCCGAAAGCCGCCCTTCTGGCCAGCGCCGACTGGCTGGTAAAGCATGGGCGCATCTGGGCCTAAGCCTCGGCCCCGCCGCGTGACGGTCGCAGGGTGCCAAGCCTTGGATGCAGCCGTCCCGCAACCGCCCAGGACGCCAGAAGCCCTAGGCCAGCGGCCAGGAACACCCCCGGCAGCGGTGCGATCCACAGCACAAGCCACGCGGCACCGGGCGTGACGATTCCCGACACGTCACGGAAGCTGGAATAGACCGCCGACATCTCGGTCCGTTCCGACGGTTTCACCGACATCAGGAACGGCAGCCCGCCGACCACGTCCAGCGCCACGAGGAACAGGGACGCCGCCATCATCATGACAACCGCCGCCCAAGGCAGAAAGGACGACAGCGCCGACGCGCAGAAAAGCCCCCCGCAGATGCCGAAGGCCAACCGCACCGACCGGCGCACCGACAGGCGACGCACCACCCGGTTCAGCGCCGGGGCGGCGAACAGGAGGGCGTTGGTGCAAGACAGGGCAATGCCGCCGACCTTGTCGCCCAGCCCCGTCTCGATGCAGAAGATCGGCAGATAGACGACATAGACCCACCAGCCGCAACTGCGCGTCACCGCGAACATCCAGCCCGCAATCAGCCGGGGCTGGCTGAAGAACCGCCCGAGATAGGCGACCGGATTGACCGCCTGCCGCTTGGCCCGGGTGATCTGCTTGCCGTTGCCCAGTCGCAGCACCCAGAACGACACCAGAAGGACGAAGGCGAACAGCCCCGCCACCAGAAACGGCGCGGGCGCCCAGTAGTGGTAAAGGCTGACCCCCGCCATCGGCCCCAGCGTCCATGCGGTGGCGGCATAGGCCATCTGGGTGGATTGGCTGCGGCCAAGGTTGGCGCGGTCGACGTAATCCAGCACATAGGCATTCAGGCAGACGAAGATCGTCACCGTCGCCATCGCGTTGGCCATCAGCGCCAAGGGCACCGACCAGCCGGTGCCGATGGCCCCCAGCGTCATGCCGACCAGATACAGAACCACGCCCCCGGTATAGGCCCAGCGCCGGGGGATCAGCCGTGTCGCCCAAGGCACCATCAGCCCCCAGACCAGCGCCACGATGCCTGAGATGAAGAACACGATCGAGGTCGATTGCGCATCACCCAGCGCGTCATACACGACCAACGGCATGGTCGAGATCAGCATCCCGCGCACCGCAGCATCCAGACCGGCAAGCAGGGCAAAGTTTTCGATACGGGGCGTCGGGCTGTGCGTCAGCGCGAGGGGCAGATAGCGGGTTACCATGATGCCCCATTGGCACGGCGCGTGCGGGTTCCGTCTGTCACGCGTGCGACATGTTGGGTCGTTTCAAGCGGAGCGGGCCAGAAGGTCAACCAGCCGCGAACGCGCTTCGGGCAAGGGGCGCCCTTGCAGCACCGGTGCAAGCTCGCGGGCAAGGAAATGGGTGGTGATCGCCAGCCCGTCGCGCACCGCCGCCGCGTCCATTGCGCCGTCGCCGGCCAGTCCCTGCGGCAGTGGCAACAGCCGGTCGGCCCATTCCCCCGCGCCCGCGACAGACACCGCCCTGCCGGTGCGCGGGCTGACATAGGCAAGCCCCTCGCTGGCCCCGGTGACGGTGCAACGGTCAAGATCGAGGCCGAAGCCGAGCTCTTCCAGCAGGCAGATTTCCCAGCGCAGGTAGGTGGCTGGCCACCCATCGGCGTCAAGCGCATCCAGCAAGGTCATGGTCCGACGCCACAGTTCCGGATGCGCCTCACGTTCGGGCAGGGCGGCGCGCAGCAGCGCACAGACCGAGGTCAGCCCCGCCAGCGCCAGCCGGTCCGACAGCACGCCGGCGCGGGATTTCAACGGCTCGACCGTGAAGGCGCCGATGTGGTCATCAAGCCGCGCCCGCCACGTCACGGCCAGTTGGCTGCCGGGTTGCAGCGTGGCTGCCATCTTGCGCGACGCACCGCCGCGCACGACGCCGGCATGGCGGCCGTGGGCCTTGGTGAACACCTCGATGATCGCGGCGCTTTCGCCATGCGGTCGCATGACCAGAAGCGCGCCTTCGTCCCGCCATTCCATGGGGCGCAGTATCGCGGCCCCGCCGGGCCGCCACAAGAGCGGTTGATCCAGGCTGGCGGCGCGCGCGATCCGGATTCGGTCAGTCCGACAGCCCGTCTTCGTCCAGGAGCGTCCGGCCCTGCCGATCTTCCAGTTCGATCAGCCACAGGTCAGGGTCGCGGGCGCGCTGGCGGGTCAGCATCGCATCAACCTCGGCCTCAGGGCCTTCGGCCATCTGCATCCAGGCGCGCGCGCCGCTCGTAAGGTCTGACCGCCGCTCGAACGCCCGCGCGGTGCCATCCAGCAGCGCGACCTTCACCACCACCGCGCCAGCCTGGGCATCACCCTTGGCGGTGACATAGGCGGGGATGTCGGCCAGCCGCAGCCGGGTCAGATAGGCCGATACCCAGATGCCCGAGGCCAGACGCGCGCTCATATGATCCGCTCTTTTCCAGAATGTTCCCACTGGAGGCGCCGCAGCCGTCGCCCCAATGTGAGGCCAGGCGCCTCAGGCATCGCCGTCCTTGAAATCCAGTCCCATTTCGGAATAGCGCTCGGGCTCGTCCAGCCAGTTCGGGCGCACCTTCACCTGCAGGAAAAGATGCACGGTGCGGCCGAGGAATTCGGAAATCTCGGCCCGCGCGGCCTGCCCGATCGCCTTGATCGTCTCGCCCTTGTTGCCAAGCACGATGCCCTTGTGGCCGTCGCGCGCGACATAGACGATCTGGTCGATACGGGTGGTGCCGTCGGGCTTGTCTTCCCACTTTTCGGTCTCGACCGTCAGCTGGTAGGGCAGTTCCTCGTGCAGGCGCAGGGTCAGCTTTTCGCGCGTCATCTCGGCCGCGATCATCCGCATCGGCAGGTCGGCGATCTGGTCCTCGGGGTAGAACCACGGGCCTTCGGGCACTTCGGCCGCCAGCCATTCGCGCAGGTCCGCCACGCCGTAGCCCTTTTCGGCGCTGATCATGAAGGTCTTCTTGAACGGATAGGCGCCGTTCAACTGTTCTGCCATCGCCAACAGCGTTTCAGCCTTTACCCGGTCGATCTTGTTGATCGCCAGCGCTACAGGCTGATCCTTGGGCATCTCGTCGGCAAGCCGGTCGATGATCGCCTGAACGCCTTCGGTCAACCCGCGCGTCGCCTCGACCAGAAGCACGATCACGTCGGCATCCGACGCCCCGCCCCACGCTGCCTTGACCATCGCGCGGTCAAGCCTGCGGCGCGGGCGGAAGAGGCCGGGCGTGTCGACGAACACGATCTGCGCCTGACCTTCCATGCAGACGCCACGGATCCGGGTGCGGGTGGTCTGCACCTTGTGCGTGACGATGGAAATCTTCGCCCCGACCATCCGGTTCATCAGGGTGGACTTGCCGGCATTCGGCTCGCCGATCAGGGCCACAAAGCCCGCGCGGGTAGTGTCGGTCATGTCTCGTCCTCCAGCCGTGCCAGCAGCGACTTCGCGGCTTGCTGTTCGGCGATGCGTTTCGATCCGGCTTGCGCCTCGGCGCGGGCGCCGTCTTCCAGCGTCACGGCAACCGTGAACAGGGGTTGATGATCCGGGCCGGTGCGGCCAGCCTCGGTATAGGTGGGGGGCGGCATGCCGCGGGCCTGCGCCCATTCCTGCAGCGCGGTCTTGGCGTCGCGGGCGTCGCTGTCGACCGCGCCGATCCGGCCGCCCCACAGGCGCAAGACCAGCGCCTTCGCCGCCTCGAACCCGCCATCAAGGTAGACGGCGGCGATCACCGCTTCCAGCGCGTCGCCAAGGAGCGCCTCCTTGCGCCGGCCGCCCGACAGCATTTCGGACCGGCCAAGTTTCAAGACATCGCCCAGACCCAGATTGCGCGCGACGTCGGCGCAGGTTTCCTTGCGCACCAGCGCGTTGAAGCGCGGCGCTAGCTGGCCTTCGGAGGCATCGGGGTCAGCATCCAGCAGCGCCTCGGCCATCACGAGGCCAAGGACGCGGTCACCAAGGAATTCCAGCCGCTGGTTGTCTGGCCGGGTCGATGACGAGATCGAGGCGTGCGTCACCGCGCGCAAGAGGTGGTCGGGCGTGCGGAACGTATGTCCCATACGGCCCTCGAGGGCCTTGAGATCCGCCGAAAGCCTCACTCAATCGCCTTGAAGAAGCGATCCGACCGCCACGTCCAGAAATACAGCATGCGGGTGCCGGCCGACGAAAAGATCACCCGGTCGGCGCGGCCGATCAGGTTTTCCGCCGGCACGAAACCGACGCCACCGGCGCGCTGGTTGAAGCGGCTATCCATGCTGTTGTCGCGGTTGTCGCCCATGAAGAAGTAATGTCCCGCCGGCACGGTGAACACATCGGTGTTGTCGCCGCCGCCGTTGGTGTCGATGTTCAGGATGTTGTGCTTTTGCCCTTCGGGCAGGGTTTCGATGAACCGGCTGCGGGTGCAGATGCCACCGTCGCCCACGGCCCCGTTTTCGCAGCGCGGGCGGCTGCGCATCGGGCCTTGCGGTTCGTTGATTTCCTCGAACACGCCGGCGGGTTCCTGCGGAGCCTCGACCCCGTTGATGAACAGGACGCCATTCTTCATCTGGATCGTGTCACCGGGCAGGCCGATCAAGCGCTTGATGAAATCGGTGCCGTTCACCGGGTGGCGGAACACCACGACATCGCCACGCTGGGGTTCGGACCCGAGGATGCGGCCCGTGATCGGGCACAGGCCGAAGGGGCAGGAATAGCGCGAATAGCCATAGGCCATCTTGTTGACGAACAGGAAGTCGCCGATCAAGAGCGTATCCTTCATCGATTCCGAGGGAATCCAGAAGGGCTGGAAGAACAGGGTGCGGAACACGCCCGCGATGATCAGTGCCCAGAATACGGTCTTGATCGTTTCCACGATGCCGCCGTCGGATTTCTTAGCTGATGCCATGCTGCCCTGCCTGCCGGATTTCGCGCTACATGCGCGCGGGGCAAGCGCGAGTCAAGCGCAGGCCCTTCAAGTGTGTGTCGAACCCGAAGCCGTGATGGCCCCGGCCAGCGGGCGCGCCTCGATCACCACGAAGGCCTGCGCCCACGGGTGGTCGTCGGTCAGGGTGACGTGGATCAGCGCCTCGTGGCCTTCGGGGGTCATCTCGCGCAGGCGTTCGGCGGCCCAGCCGGTGACGTGCATCACGGGTTGGCCGGACCGCAGGTTCGTCACCGCCATGTCCTTCCAGCCGATCCCCATGCGCAGGCCCGTTCCCAGCGCCTTTGAACACGCCTCTTTGGCGGCCCAGCGTTTGGCGAAGGTCGCGGCCACCGCGCGCGGGCGGCTTTCGGCCTTGGCCTGTTCATGGTCGGTGAACACCCGGTCGCGGAACCGGTCACCGAACCGGGCAAGCGTCGCCTCGATGCGTTCGATGTTGGCAAGGTCGCTGCCAATGCCGAGGATCATGCCCGTGCCGCATCCATCCGGCGGCGCATTTCCTCGATCGCCGGGCCAAGGCCACGGAAGATCGCCTCGCCGATCAGGAAGTGGCCGATGTTGAGTTCGGCGACCTCTGGGATTGCCGCGATGGGGCCGACGTTGTCGTACGTCAGACCGTGGCCGGCGTGAACCTCAAGCCCGACGGCGGCGGCGAGGCGTGCGCCTTCGCGCAGGAAGCCCAACTCACGTTCGGCAAGGTCGGGGTGGCCGTCAGCCAGAAGGTCGGCGTAAAGCCCGGTGTGCAGTTCCACGACGGCGGCGCCGATGCGGGCGGAGGCTTCGATCTGGCGGGCGTCATGGCTGATGAACATGCTGACGCGGCAGCCGGCCTCGGTCAGGGGCGCGATGAAGGCGGCAAGGCGGGTCTTGTCGCCAGCGACATCAAGGCCGCCTTCGGTCGTCCGTTCTTCACGCTTTTCAGGCACAAGGCATACGGCATGGGGTTTGTGGCGCAGCGCAAGCGCCTGCATTTCGGCCGTCGCGGCACATTCGAAATTTAGCGGCACGGTGATCGCGGCGATCAACGCGTTGATGTCGGCGTCGCGGATGTGGCGGCGGTCTTCGCGCAGGTGCGCGGTGATGCCGTCAGCCCCGGCCGCTTCGGCCAGCAGGGCTGCGCGCAAGGGATCGGGCCATGCGGTGCCGCGCGCGTTGCGGACGGTGGCGACATGGTCGATGTTCACGCCGAGGCGAAGATGCCGGGGGGCAAGGCTGCGGCCGCGCGGTAGAGTTGCCATCGAAGTTCTTTCTGCGTCTTGTGCTGTGGCCTATGTTACGGAGTTCCGGGGCCGTCGTCACCCTCGCCGCTGTCATCGCGCTCGGCTTTCCGCTTCAGTTTGGCGGCGGCGGTTGCCACGGTTTCGCGCAAGGACCGACGGCGCTCGCTGCGTTCCTTGGCCTTGGCCGCGCGGGCTTTCTGGTACGCTTCGACGAGCGGGATCGTGACATAGTAGGCAGCACCACTGATCAGGATGGCCGGACCAAGCGCACCAATGAAATACGGCAGGTAAATCTCGTTCCAGAACTCGAAAAGTCCGCCCCAGCGGGCCTTCTCCGGGCCGAAGAGCGCGGTGAAGTTATACCACAGATCCTGGCCCGCATTGGAAAACGCGCCAAGGATGTAGTCCGCGTTCAAGGGCGCTTCGATGCCCATGATCCAGTGACCAAGCGTCATGGCCAGAACGGCGAAGAATGGCGTGGTCACCGGATTGGTGTTGAAGGTGGCCAGAAGCGAGGCCAGCACGTTGCCGCGGATCAGCCGCGCCGCACCCCATGCGGCCACAAACTGCAACCCCGGCAAGGGCAAAAAACCGATCAGCGAGCCTGCGAACACGCCGCGCGCAACACGGTGCGGTTGGTCGGGCAAGCGGCGCATCCGGTAGACTACATAGCGGATCGCACGCTTGAAGCCGCCGCGGGGGTAGACTTGCTCTCGCAGCCAAGGGCCCCAGCCCAACGGTTTTCTGCGCTTGAAGACCAACTTGCGTCCTTCCCGTCCGGTGCAATTCCCGGTTCAAGCCCTATGGCCTGCGTGTCAAATCCCTGTGACGCGAGATCTGCGCCACATCCGTTTCCGCCTCGAGTGCGGTCATCACCATGTGCAGATGTTCCACATCGCGCAGGTCTACGTCGATAACAAGGCGATAAAAGTCCGGTTTTCTGTCCGTGAACCTGAGGTCGGAGATATTGGCCTTCTGCTCTCCGATCAAGGTGCAGATACGGCCTAGAACGCCTGCGTCATTGGAAATCGTGATTTCCAACGTGATCGTGTAGACCGGTGCATGGCGGCCGGAATGCCATTGCAGATCGACCCAGCGCGCGGTCTGATCCTCGAATTCCTCCAACGCGGGGCAGTCGATGGCGTGAACCACAACGCCCTGACCGCGGTAGGTGATGCCGACGATGCGTTCGCCCGGCACCGGCTGACAGCATTGCGCGCGCTTGAAGGTCTGATCGGCGGTCAGGCCGACGACGGGGCGCTTGGCATCGACCTCTTCGGAGGTGGCCTGCGCAAGGTCGGGATAAAGCGTCTCCACCACCCGCCGGGCGGTGAGTTCGGCCGAGCCGAGGCGGGCGAGAAGGTCGTTTTCATCCGCAAGGCCCAGCATCTTGGCCGCCGTGCGCAGCGCCTTGTCGGTGGCCTTCTTGCCGACATGGTCAAAGGCGGCGCGGGCAAGTTCCTGACCAAGCTTGACGAAACGGCCCCGGTCCTCTTCGCGCAAGCTGCGGCGGATCGCGGCCTTGGCGCGGCCGGTGGTGACGATGTCGATCCACGACGATTGCGGGCGCTGGCCTTCGGCGGTGATGATCTCGACCGACTGGCCGTTCTTCAGCCGGGTCCATAATGGCACGCGGATGCCGTCGATCTTGGCCGACACGCAGGAGTTTCCGATCCGGGTATGGATCGCATAAGCGTAATCGAGGGGCGTGGCCCCCCGCGGCAGCTGGATCACGTCACCTTTCGGGGTGAAGCAGAACACCTGATCGGAATACATCTCGAGCTTGACGTTTTCGAGGAATTCGTCGGTGTCGCCCGCGTCCAGCCGTTCGGTCAGCGCCGCGATCCACTTGGCGGGATCGACGGCAAAGGGGTTCTTCGCGCGCACGCCTTCGCGGTAGGACCAATGCGCGGCAACACCGGCTTCGGCCACTTCGTGCATCTCGCGCGTGCGGATCTGCACTTCGACGCGCTTGCCGTCGCGACCTGAAACGGTGGTGTGGATCGAACGGTAACCGTTGTTCTTGGGTTGGCTGATGTAATCCTTGAACCGGCCCGGCACCGCGCGCCAGCGTTGGTGGATCACGCCGAGGATGCGGTAACAATCAGCGACCGAACCGCAGATGACGCGAAACCCGTAGATGTCGGAGAGGCGCGAAAAGGCGAGGTCTTTCTCCTGCATCTTGCGCCAGATCGAGTAGGGCTTTTTCGCGCGGCCGAAAACGTCCGCCTCAAGCTGCGCCTTTTCCAGTTCGTGCCGGATATCGCCTGTAATCTTGTGAACGACATCCCCCGCCTCGCGCTGAAGGGTCAGGAAGCGGCGGATGATGGAATTGCGCGCCTCGGGGTTGAGAACTTTGAAGGACAGATCCTCCAACTCCTCGCGCATCCATTGCATCCCCATCCGGCCGGCAAGGGGGGCAAATATCTCCATCGTCTCGCGGGCCTTCTGGGCCTGCTTGTCCGGGTTCATCGACCGGATGGTGCGCATGTTGTGCAACCGGTCG
Source organism: Tabrizicola sp. BL-A-41-H6 (assembly GCF_050632395.1). Lineage (GTDB taxonomy): Bacteria > Pseudomonadota > Alphaproteobacteria > Rhodobacterales > Rhodobacteraceae > JAUYQR01. The sequence goes on along the minus strand of NZ_CP192600.1, from coordinate 919,119 downwards.
CCCAGTTTGACGAGGATCACCCGCAGGTCCTTGGACATCGCCATGAACAGCTTGCGGAAGTTTTCCGCCTGCTGGTTTTCTGTCGACGACAGTTGCAGGTTCGTCAGCTTGGTCACGCCATCGACCAGTTCCGCCACCTCCTCGCCAAAGAGCGAGGTGATTTCGGTGTAGGTCGACCGGGTATCCTCGATGGTGTCGTGCAAAAGCGCGGTGATGATCGTCGCGTCATCCAGCCGCTGTTCGGTCAGGATCGCGGCGACGGCCACGGGATGGGTGAAATAGGGTTCGCCCGATTTCCGCATCTGGCCGTCGTGCATGCGAAAAGCGTAGGCGTAAGCCTTGCGGATCAGGTCGGCATTGCACCGCGGGTTGTAGTTGCGGACAAGGGCGATGAGGTCTTCGACGTCGATCATCAGCGCCCTGCCTTGCGGGTTTGTCGCCCGGTCAGATGTCGCCTTGCGCTTCCATCAGCGCGCGCAACAGCTTTTCTTCCGACATGTCGTCGACCATCGGGCGATCCATCTCGCCGCCCATCAGAAGCGCCATCTGGTCTTCTTCGGGTTCGTCGACTTCGATCTGGGTCTGGTGGCTTTCGATCATCCGCTCGCGCAGGCTGTCGGCAAGCTGGGTTTCCTCGGCGATCTCGCGCAGCGAGACGACGGGGTTCTTGTCATTGTCCCGCTCGACCGTGATCGGCGATCCGGCTTGGATCTCACGCGCACGGTGCGCAGCCAGCATCACCAGTTCGAACCGGTTCGGAACCTTGTCGACGCAATCTTCGACCGTTACGCGGGCCATGGCAAACTCCAGTTCGGGTGGCGCATTGGAAGTGGCCTATGTAGTCGCTGCATTATTTCTTGACAAGCGTTGAATCGGGCCGATTCACAGCGGCTTTACGGCGTCCACGTCCGACCGTGGCAGGGCGGCCAGCATCGCTGCTACCGTCTGGCCGGTGCGCGGATGCACCCAGTCGGGCGCGACATCCGCCAAGGGAACCAGAACGAACGCCCGGTCCTGCATCCGCGGGTGCGGCAGGATCAACTGGTCGGGCGTGGTGCCGATCTGCTGGTCGGGTGGCAGCAGCCGCCAGCGGTCCTGGGTCTGGGCGTCGGGCAAGACCGAATCACCAACCGCCAACAGGTCGATGTCCAGGGTCCGCATCCCCCACCGCTGCACCCGCTTGCGACCGAACCGCGCCTCGACCGCGTGGAACCGCGCCAGAACCGAGGCCAGCAGGGATGCCGGATCGGCCCCTTCCTCGGTCGGAAAGGCGACCACGGCGGCGGCGTTCACATAATCCGGCCCGGCACCGGGCGGAAAACACGGCGTGGCGAAAAGCCGGCTCATCGCGACCACTTCGACCCCATTTGCCGCAAGTTCGGTTACAGCTTGCTTCAGACTTTCGGCGGGCATTTGCCCATCGAATGGCAGGTTTGCGCCAAATGCAACCAGAGCGTGTGTTTTCATATCACTTTTCATCCACTTTATAGTACGCTTGACTTGCAATGGGGAGTTTCAGACAGATATTCCCACTTCGTTGTCCAGCGGATTTCGCTATATAAAGAGCAGATCAAAAAAAGTTCGATTGGTACGACGGGTTTTGAGGGGACACTGAATGTTTTACAAGGACGAACGGCTTGCGCTGTTCATCGATGGTTCAAATCTCTACGCAGCCGCAAAGGCGCTGGGATTTGACATCGACTACAAACTTCTGCGCATGGAGTTCATCCGTCGCGGCAAGATGTTGCGTGCATTCTACTATACCGCGCTGCTGGAAAACGACGATTATTCGCCGATCCGCCCGCTGGTCGACTGGCTGCATTACAACGGCTTCACGATGCGCACCAAGCCGGCCAAGGAATACACCGACAGCCAAGGACGGCGGAAGGTGAAGGGCAACATGGACATCGAGCTGTGCGTCGATGCGATGGAACTGGCAAACCGTGTTGACCATATCGTGCTGTTTTCCGGCGATGGCGATTTCCGCCCGCTGGTAGAAAGCCTGCAACGGCAGGGGGTTCGGGTATCGGTCGTGTCGACGATCCGCAGCCAGCCGCCGATGATCGCCGACGAACTGCGCCGCCAGGCCGACAATTTCATCGAGCTGGACGAATTGCGCGATGTGATCGGTCGCCCACCACGCGAACCGCGGCCCGCTGCAACCGAAGCCGAGGCCGTCGAGGTCAAGTGATGCACCGCACCGACGCGCGCCGGGTGGCGACGGCGCGTGCCGGTCGGTTCATTTGCCCTACGCTTGGGACGACGCCGGGATGATCGCCCTTGCCGGGCTGTTCGCCGCGGCCTTCCTTGCCGCCACGCCGGTTCCGTTTCAGTCGGAAGTGGTGTTTCTGGCGCTGCTCGCCTCGGGCTGGGGCGCGGTGGGGCTGGTCGTCGTCGCCTCGGTCGGCAACGTGCTGGGGTCGTGCGTCACCTACGCGCTTGGCCGCGCGCTGGCCGGGTTTCAGGATCACCGCTGGTTTCCGCTGACGCCGGCGCAGATGGACCGGGCAAGCGGCTGGTTCCGGCGCTGGGGCGTGTGGGTGTTGCTGCTGAGTTGGGCACCCGGTGGGGACCTTGCGGTAGGGATGGCGGGGGTGCTGCGGGTGCCGGTCTGGCAGTTCCTGATCCTTGTCACGATCGCCAAGACCGCGCGCTTTTGCGTCGTGGCCTGTGCGGGTGCCGCCGTCATGGCGTGAGGGCTGCACCTGACAGCGTCTCTTTCACCGCCAACAGGAAGGTCAGGCCGGGGTCGAACCGCCCGTCGGCCAGAAACCGCAGCGTCTGGCGGATCACCACCGGGTTGCGCATCATGAAGGTGTGGGTCACCGGAAGCGCGATGTGGTCGGTCATGCCCTCAAGTCGGGTGCTTTCGACCGTCACCTTGCCGTCGCTCGGCCCCGGCAGCAGCGCGGAATAGACCGGGTTCAGTGACCGCGTTCCCGCGATGATGCCCAAGGCATAATCGGCGGTCGGCAGCGACTTCGGCCATGACTGCGGGCCGGTGCCAAGGCTGGCCCCCGCCTCGCCGTTGACCAATTGAAACACCGGGTTGTCGCCCAGCGCGTCCACCAGTTCCGAACCGTGGTTCGGCGGCGCCAGCATCACCACGCGCCCCATGCGCGCCGGGCGGTTCTGCGCAAGCCAGGCCCGCAACAGGATGCCGCCCATCGAATGCGTCACGAAATGCACCCGTCCCGGCCCGGCCTTTGCCACCGCCGCGCCCACCTCGCGCACAAGGTCTTCGGGCGAGGCCTTGGTCGAAGGGTACGACCAGTTCACCACCCGGTATCCCGCCGCCATCATCGCCCGTGCCAGCGGCGCCAGCGAGGCCTGGCTGCGCGCAAGGCCGTGCAACAGCACGACCGTTTCCCCCTTGTCAGGCGTGGCCGCATCCCGGCCGATGCCTTCGGCACCGGCGGTCAGGCGGCGGGTCAGGGCGCTAAGCGGTGTCATGCCGCCATTGTCTGCCCTGCTGCCGCCCCCGGCAAGGCCGGAGTTCCTTGCGCTGGACAAATCCGACGTCACGTCACACCCTTTGGCGCATGACCCGACGCCCGCCCCGCATCGCCGCCCGCGCGCTGATCCTTGAGGAGGATCGGCTTTTGCTGGTCAATGCCTATCCCGGCGGCACCTCTGACCTGTGGTGCGCGCCGGGCGGCGGGGTCGAGGCGGGACAATCGCTGCCCTACAACCTCGCCCGCGAAGTGCATGAGGAAACCGGGCTGACGGTCACAGTTGGCGAGCCGGTGCTGGTCAACGAATTTCACGATCCGGCCAGCGGGTTTCACCAGATCGAGATCTTCTTTCGCTGCCAGATCACGGGCGGCACGCTTGCGCCCGGCTGGACCGACCCCGAAGGCATAGTCACCGAGCGGCGGTTTTTCAGCCGCAGCGCGCTGGACCTTGGACAGGTGCGATTCAAGCCCGACAGCCTGATCGACGCGGCCTGGGGCAGCACCCTGCGTTACGACCCCTTGGAGGTGATCGTTCGATGAGCCGCGCCTTTGTCAAGGAAAGCACGGGCGAGCTTGACCCCCTGCCCGACCTGCCGATCAGCCCGCATCCGAACTATGTCACCCCGCGCGGGCTTGCGGCGCTGAAGGACCGGCTTCTGGCACGGCAGGCCGATCTGCAGGCTTTGCGCGCCCGCGCCGAACGGCTGGACAAGCAGCCCGAGGCCGCCGCCGAACGCGACATCCGCTATCTGGAGGCGCGGCTTCGGTCGGCCATCGTGATCGACCCAGCCTCTGACACCCGCGCTGTGGCGTTCGGCCATGTGGTGACAGTGGAGGACGAGGCCGGCGCCATAGCCACTTACGAGATCACCGGCGAGGATGAGGCGGATGCCACCGTGGGCCGCATCGCGCCGCAATCGCCGCTGGCCCGCGCGCTGATCGGGGCCGAGGTTGGCGACGAGGTGGTCTGGCGCAAACCGACCGGAAGCGTGCGGCTGACGGTCGTGACGATAGGTCTTCCATGATCCGCCCGCTGACCCGGGCCGACGATGCGGCGGTCTTTGCGCTGCTGCAGGCGTCGGCCGATTACATCCGGATGGAGCGGGACGAGGAGCCGAGCATCGGACTGGTGGAAGAGTTCTTCACCGATGCGCCGCCCGGACTTTCGGCCGAAAACAGCTACCACGCCGGGCTTTTCGATGGGGCGGTGCTGCTGGCGCTGGCCGAGATGTCGTTCGGCTACCCGCAGCCGGGGGACAGCTACCTTGGCCTGATGATGGTGCGCGGCACGGCGCGCGGCCAAGGCGCAGGCGCGCAGATGCTGCGCCACCTTGAAGATGTGGCACGGGCGCGGGGCGCGCGGCAGATGTTCCTTGCCGTCCTGCACGCAAACCCCTCAGGCCGCGCCTTCTGGGAGCGGGAGGGATTCAGTGACACCGGCTTTGCCGGGCAAGCGACGCTTGGTCGCAAGACGCAAGCGGTTCAGCGTCTGGTCAAGCCGCTCTGACGGGTGCCAAGGATCACGCCGCCCAATACCAGCGCGGCGGCAAGGGCAAAGCGCAGGCCGATCCCTTCGCCCAGCATGGCAAGCCCGCCCAAGGCGGCGATCAGCGGCACGGTCAGTTGCGCAAGCCCGGCCCGCGCCGCGCCAAGCGACGGCAGGACCGCATACCAAAGCGCGTAGCCAAGACCCGAGGTCACCGCGCCCGACAGCACGGCAAGGCCGATCCCGGCGGGACTCCACTCGCCTGGCAGCGCCAGCGCCAGACCAAGGATCAGCGGCACCGACAGCACGAAATTCGCGGTCGTCGCTGCCAGCGCATCCGGCGCCACTCGCCCTGCCAGCGAATAGATGCCCCAGCCGATTCCGGCGGCCAGCATCATCAGGGCGTGTGCAGGGCTTGGCGCCTGTGCCGCGGGGGCCAGCAGCAGCACAAGACCTGCGAAAGCGACGCCCGCCCCGGCCCAGCGCCGTGGCGGCACGGCCTCGCCCGCCACAAGCGCGCCGGCAAACATCGTCAACTGCACCGCGCCAAACAGGATCAGCGCCCCGGTGCCTGCGCCCAGCGCCAGATAGGCCAGCGAAAATCCGATCAGGTAGACCGACAGGCCCGCAACTCCTGCAAGCCGCCCCTTCCAGCCCGGCCACTTGCGGCGGGAAAGCGAGAACAGCGCCAGAAGCATCACCGCCCCGGCAACCACCCGGATCGCCGCAAAGCCCATCGGGTCGATCAGCCCACCGCCCACGGCCATCCGGTTCAGGATGGAATTGCCGGCGAAGGCCAGCATCGTCAGCGCCGTCAGAAGGCCAAGCCGGGTCATGGGGTGGACGGCGCGGCGCGGGTCAACGCGGCACCGCCGCCATCGGGCAGATGACACCGGCGCTGTTCGGTGCCTGCGTCGTCGGCATCTGCGCCCTCCCCGGCGAACCATTGCCGGGCAGGCTAGTCCCGGCCTGCCGCCAGCGCAAAGAAAAAGGGCGCACCGAAGTGCGCCCTTTCCCGTTCAGTCCCTGAGAGGGTCTGATTACATCATGCCGTCCATGCCGCCCATGCCGCCCATGCCGCCGCCGCCGCCGGCATTGCCTTTCGGCTCCGGACGATCAGCGATCATGGCTTCGGTGGTGATCAGGAGCGAGGCGACCGAGGCCGCATCTTCCAGCGCGGTACGCGTCACTTTGGCCGGGTCGATCACGCCGAACTTGAACATGTCGCCATATTCTTCGGTCTGCGCGTTGAAGCCAAAGGTCACGTCGTTCGATTCGCGCACCTTGCCGGCCACGACAGCGCCATCGACGCCAGCGTTTTCAGCGATCTGGCGCAGCGGTGCTTCCAGCGCGCGGCGCACGATGGCGATACCGGCGTTCTGGTCGGAGTTCGCACCGGTCAGACCGTCCAGCGATTTGCCAGCCTGAACCAGAGCCACGCCGCCACCGACGACGATGCCTTCCTGAACGGCCGCACGGGTCGCGTTCAGGGCGTCATCAACGCGGTCCTTGCGCTCTTTCACTTCGACTTCGGTCATGCCGCCGACCTTGATCACGGCAACACCGCCGGCCAGCTTGGCCACACGCTCTTGCAGTTTCTCACGGTCGTAGTCCGAGGTGGTTTCCTCGATCTGGGTGCGGATCTGGCTAACACGAGCTTCGATTTCGGCCTTGTTGCCAGCGCCGTCGATGATCGTGGTGTTGTCCTTGGTGATGGTGACCTTCTTGGCCTTGCCAAGCATGTCGATGGTCACCGATTCCAGCTTCATGCCCAGATCTTCGCTGATCACCTGACCGCCGGTCAGGATGGCGATGTCCTGCAGCATCGCCTTGCGACGATCACCGAAGCCCGGAGCCTTGACGGCAGCGATCTTGAGGCCGCCACGCAGCTTGTTGACGACGAGCGTGGCCAGAGCTTCGCCTTCGACGTCTTCCGAGATGATCAGAAGCGGGCGCTGCGACTGGATCACAGCTTCCAGCAGCGGGACCATCGGCTGCAGCGACGAGAGCTTTTTCTCGTGCAGCAGGATGAGGCAGTCTTCCAGATCCGCAACCATCTTGTCGGCGTTGGTCACGAAGTAGGGCGACAGGTAGCCACGGTCGAACTGCATGCCTTCGACGACGGTGGTTTCCGTCTCAAGGCCCTTGTTCTCTTCGACGGTGATGACACCCTCGTTGCCGACCTTCTGCATCGCTTCGGCGATCTGACGGCCGATTTCCGCTTCGCCGTTGGCCGAGATGGTGCCGACCTGGGCGACTTCGGCGCTGTCCTTGACGGGGCGCGAGGCAGCCTTGATCGCAGCCACGACCTTGATCACGGCAAGGTCGATGCCGCGCTTGAGGTCCATCGGGTTCATGCCGGCGGCAACGGCCTTGAGGCCGTCCTTGATGATGGCCTGCGCCAGCACGGTCGCGGTGGTGGTGCCGTCGCCGGCTTCGTCATTGGTGCGGGAAGCGACTTCCTTCACCATCTGCGCGCCCATGTTCTCGAACTTGTCGGCCAGTTCGATTTCCTTGGCGACGGTGACGCCGTCCTTGGTGATGCGGGGCGAACCGAACGACTTGTCGATCACCACGTTGCGGCCTTTGGGGCCGAGGGTCACTTTGACAGCGTCGGCGAGGATGTTGACGCCGCGCAGCATGCGGTCGCGGGCATCGGTGTCGAATTTGACGTCTTTAGCAGCCATTTGATAAGCTCCTTGAATGGGTTAGCAAGAAACGGGACGATCTCAGGCGATGATGCCGAGAATGTCGCTTTCCTTCATGATCAGCAGGTCTTCACCGTCGAGTTTGACTTCGGTGCCGGACCATTTGCCAAACAGGATGCGGTCGCCGGCCTTCACGGACGGTGCGATCAGCTCGCCCGAGTCCTTGCGTGCGCCTTCGCCGACCGAGATGATCTCGCCTTCTGCGGGTTTTTCTTTAGCGGAATCCGGAATGATCAGGCCGCCCTTGGTCTTGTCTTCGCCTTCGATGCGACGGACAAGCACGCGGTCATGCAGCGGTTTGAAAGCCATCTGGGTGTACTCCCTTGAGTTTCCAGGTTGTGATCTCTTAGCACTCACAGGACGCGAGTGCTAACGGCGCATCAGGTAGGCGAAGCATCGCGCGCTGTCAACACCGTGACCCTGGGGAAACCGTGTTTTCGCCTTGCCTTTGCCGGTGGCGGTGGCAACGTCGGCCGGCAACCGCATCCGGGGTCACATGACGCGAATCCTTGCCTGTATCGCCGCGCTGTTTCTTGCCGCATCCCCACTTTCGGCCGAATGCACAGGCGAAAACCTGCTGGCGACGATGCCGGCGGGCGAACGCGCCGCGTTGCAGGCCGCCGCCAACGATGCGCCCTACCCCACCGGCAATTTCTGGCGCGCGACCCGGGGCGGCGAAGTCATAACCCTGATCGGCACCTACCATTTCGACGATCCACGCCATCAGCCGACGCTAGAGGCGATCACCCCCTTGATCGAAACTGCGACCACCGTTCTGGTCGAGGCCGGACCGGAAGAGGAAGCCGCCCTTCTGGACATGATGGCGCGGAACCCGTCGCTGATGACGATCACCGAAGGCCCGACCCTTCTGGAACAGATGTCGCCGGAAACCTGGGCGATGCTGTCGGACGCGATGTCAAAGCGCGGTGTTCCGGGTTTCATGGCCGCGAAACTACGGCCCTGGTATGTCAATGTGCTGTTGGCCATACCGCCCTGCGCGATGGCCGGGATGACCGACCCGAAGGGCCTTGACGGTATGGTGATCGACACCGCCGAAGCCAAGGGCGTGCCGGTGAAGGCGCTGGAGCCGTTCGACACCGTGTTCGACATTTTCGGCGCGATGACCGAAGCCGAACAGATCGCGATGATCCAGGCGACGCTGCTGCTGGAGGAACGCTCGGCCGATTTCTTCATCACGCTGGCGGACGCCTACTTTGCCGGGGAAAGCAGGTTGGTGTGGGAACTGATGCGCAAGGTGTCTTACGAACAGGCCCTTGTCCCGCGCGCCGAAGTCGACGCCGAATTCGCCAAGATGGAAGAAGTGCTGATGGCAGGCCGCAACCGGGCATGGATTCCCGTACTTGAACAGGCCGCGACAGCCGGGCCGGTTCTGGCGGCCTTTGGCGCACTACACCTGCCGGGCGATGCCGGCGTGCTGGCCTTGCTGGAGGCGGAAGGCTTCAGCATCGAACCGCTGCCGCTGTGACGCCTGCGTTGCTTCAGGGCCACCGCGCCAGTCGGTTGTATGTCCTCGACTTCGGCCTTTTCAACGTGCGAAACGGCGAGCGGATCATCGGTATCGCCGGCTATCTGGTGGAAACCGACCGGGGCGCACGGGTGCTGATCGACACCGGCTTTCCGCCCGCCTACGCGACTGACCCCGGTATCGCCGACCGCGACGGGCTGGCCCGCTTTGGCCGCCTGATCGACTATTCGCCGCGTCAGACCGCCGAGGGCCAGCTTGCCGTTCTGGGCCTGACGCCTGCAGACATCGACCTTCTGGTCGTGAGCCACGGCCATATCGACCACGTCGGATCTTTGCCGTTGTTCGGCTGCCCGGTGGTTATGACCGTCCGCGAACGCGCCGACCCGTCACCGAGCTATTTTGGCACCGCCCGCCCGATGGCGTGGCCAGATACGACCTATCACCTGATCGACGCGGATACTGTGCTGTGTGACGGGCTGACCCTGATCCCGACCCCCGGCCATACGGCGGGGCACCTGTCGGCCCTCGTCACCCTGCCCGACACCGGCCCGGTGATCCTTGCGATCGACGCGCTGAACCGGATTTCAGAGCCTGCCGAACGCTTCGCCGACTCTGCCGATCCCTTCGCCTCGCAAATCTCGGCCGACCGGCTGTTCGCGCTTCGGGACGCAACGGGCGCGATGCTGATCTACGGGCATGAACCGACGCAATGGCCGGGATTGCGCAAGGCCCCCGCGTTCTACGGTTGAGCGTGACGGTGGCGTGACAATCCCCGCCGCCTCGCCTATACCGCGCCGCAAATCCCACGCTTGAAGGTTTGCCAGCATGTCCACGCTTGTTTTCGGCCACAAATCCCCCGACACCGATGCCACGATGTCTGCCATCGTCTGGGCCTGGTATCTGACCAACCTGCGTGGCGGCGATGCCAAGCCCGCCCTTCTGGGCGAGCCGAACACCGAAGCGGCCTTTGTGCTGAAGCACTGGGGCTTTGAAAAGCCGCAGATCATCGCGGATGTGACGGCGGGCCAGAACGTGGTGATCGTCGACACCAACAACCCCGCCGAACTGCCGCCCTCGATCAACGAGGCCAACATCATGGCGATCATCGACCATCACATGCTGGTCGGCGGCCTCAAGACCAAGACCCCGATCAACGTGGTGATGCGCCCCTTGGCCTGCACCGCGACTGTGATGCACGACATCATGGGCGACGACGTGGCGAAACTGCCGCGCGAAGTGAAAGGCGCGATGCTTTCGTGCATCGTGTCGGACACGCTGCAATTCCGCTCGCCCACCACCACCGACCATGACCGCGCGGTGGCCGAAAAGCTGGCCGCCGACATCGGCGTGGCGATCCCTGAACTGGCCGCCAAGATGTTCGAGGCGAAGTCGGACGTGTCGGCGTTCTCGGACGCCGAACTGCTGCGGATGGATTCGAAGGAATACAACGTCGCAGGCAAGGAACTGCGCGTCTCGGTGCTGGAAACCACCGCGCCCAAGGTGGTCTTGGACCGCAAGGCCAGCCTGATGGCCTCGATGGAGGCTGTGGCAAAAGAAGATGGCGCGGATCAAGTTCTGCTGTTCGTGGTTGATATCCTGAAGGAAGAAGCCACGCTTCTGGTGCCGAACGATCTGGTCAAGCAGATGGCCGAAGCCTCGTTCGGGGCAAAGGTCACCGGCGACACCGTGGTGCTGCCGGGTATCATGAGCCGCAAGAAGCAGATCATCCCGGCGCTGAAACTCTGACCCGAAAGGCTGCCCCCGTGACCGAGATCATCGCCCGTCTGGCCGAAATAGGCACACGCTACGATGCGGTGTTCTGCGATCTGTGGGGCTGTCTGCACAATGGCAAGGCGGCCTATCCCGAGGCTGTCGCCGCGTTGCAGGCGTTCCGGGCGAAGGGTGGCGCGGTGGTCTTGCTGACCAATGCGCCGCGCCCGAACGCCAGCGTCGCGCGCCAGATCGACGCGCTTGGCGTGCCGCGCGATGCGTGGGACCTGATCGTGTCATCGGGCGATGCGGCGCAGATGGGGATGCTGTCGGGCGCGGTTGGCCGCCGGGTGCATCACATCGGCGCGGTGAAGGACGAGGTGTTCTTCACCGAGTTCGCCGACGATCTTGCCGCCTATGCCGCCACGCAGCCGCCGATCACCCGCGTGCCTTTGGCCGAGGCGGAGGGGGTCGTCTGCACCGGTCTGGCGAACGATCTGACCGAAATCCCGAACGACTATCGCGCCCAACTGCTGCTGGCCAAGACGATGGGCCTGCCGATGCTGTGCGCCAACCCTGACATCGTCGTCGACCTTGGCGACAAGCGGCTTTATTGCGCCGGGGCCTTGGCCGAGGCCTATGAGGCGATGGGCGGCGAAGCGCTTTACTTCGGCAAGCCGCATCCGCCGATCTACGATCTGGCACGGCGCAGGCTGGCGGCGCTGACCGGCCCGGACGACGCACAGATCCTGTGCATCGGCGACGGCATCGGCACCGATGTGCAGGGCGGGGTGTCCGAGGGCTTGGATACCTTGTTCGTCACCGGCGGGCTTGCCGCCGACCAGTTCGGGCCGGATGCTGCCAACCCCGATGCCGCCCTTCTGTTGCCGTGGCTTGAGGCGCGCGAGTTGTCAGCCACCTTTGCCATCGGCTTCTTGCGCTGACGCTGTGCCTTGGCCCGACCCGGAGGGTTTCACACCGTCCGGACCTCGCGTGGGATATTTTGGCAAAGAGGAAGCCAGACAGAGTAAGAATATTACGATTTGTTAGGTCCATACAGACATAAATTGCGCAAAGGATTTGCGCCGCGTCGCAGCGTGCGGTAGCCTTGGCCGATCCTTGGGGGATTCGCACCATGCTGGACAACATGCCGCGCGGCACGATCTGCATCGAAGACATCGAGATCGGCATGACGCGTCACCTTACAAAGACGGTGACCGACCGCGACATCCAGCTGTTTGCCGAAGTGTCGACAGACCACAATCCGGTGCATCTGGACGAGGCCTATGCACAAGACACCATCTTCGCCGGCCGCATTGCGCATGGAATGCTGACCGCAGGCCTGATTTCGGCGGTGATCGGCGAGCAGCTTCCGGGCCACGGCACGGTCTACCTTGGCCAGTCGCTGCGCTTTCTCGCACCCGTCCGTCCCGGCGATACGGTGCGCGCGGAGGTAACAGTCACGGCGATTGACCATGCCAAACGGCGGGTCACCCTTGAAACCCACTGCGCAGTCGGTAAAACCGTGGTCCTGAAGGGTGAGGCGCTGGTTCTGGCGCCGAGCCGCAAGTTCGACTAAGGGGCAAGGCCCCCAGACCGGGGCGGAATGCAACACCACCATCATTGGACAGGGCTTTCCGAAGCCGCCCGCGGCGCATCGGTAGCGATGGGCAATTTCGACGGGCTGCATCTTGGTCACCGGTCGGTGATCGACCTTGCACGCGGCGCCGCCCCCCTTGGCATCGTGACCTTCGAGCCGCATCCGCGTGAATACTTTGCCCCCGACGCCCCGCCCTTCCGCCTGATGAACGCCGAGGCGCGGGCGAACCGGCTGGCCAAGCTGGGGGTGGAGCAGTTGTATCAGCTGCCGTTCGACGCCACCCTTGCCAGCCTTACACCGGAGGAGTTCGCGCGGGACGTGCTGGCCGATGGTCTGGGCGTGAGCCATGTCGTGGTCGGCGCGGATTTCTGTTTCGGCAAGGGACGCAAAGGCCGCGCCGCCGATCTGGCCGCCCTTGGGCAGACGCTGGGATTTCGCACAACCATCGCGCCACTGATCCGGCAAGGCGAGCGCGAGATTTCGTCGACCGCGATCCGCGCGGCACTGAGCGAAGGCCGCCCGCGCGATGCCGCCGCTATGCTGGGCCACTGGCACCGGATCGAAGGAGAGGTGCTGCACGGCGAAAAGCGCGGGCGCGAGCTGGGTTACCCGACCGCGAACATGAGCCTTGCCGGACTGCACCTGCCGCGCTTTGGTGTGTATGCCGTGCTGGTCGATATCCTGACCGGCCCGCAGGCGGGCAGCTATCATGGCGCGGCCAGTCTGGGCGTGCGGCCGATGTTCGGGGTGAACACGCCGAACCTTGAAACCTTTCTCTTCGACTTCAAGGGCGACCTTTATGGCCAGCACCTGTCGGTCGCGCTGGTCGAATTCCTGCGGCCGGAGTTGAAGTTCGACGGCCTGCCCGGGCTTGTCACCCAGATGGCGGCGGATTGTGACCAGGCGCGGGCGATCCTGACCGCGCTTTGATTGCAAGGGCGCGCCCGCAGCGCCATCCTGATACAACAGGAGCCTGCCATGCCCGACCTTGATATCCGCCCGCTGACACCCGACCTGATCCCTGCCTTCACCGCGCTTTTCGGACCGCAGGGTGCCTGCTACGGCTGCTGGTGCACGTCGTTCCGGCTGCGGCCCAATGTGCGGCAGGCGATGACCGGGGACGAACGGCGCGATGTGATGCTGGCGCGCATTGTCGCGGGCCCGCCGCCGGGCCTGATCGCGTTTGACGGCGACGAAGCGGTGGGCTGGATGCAGATCGGCCCGCGCGCCGATGTGCCGGAGTGGAACAACCCCGGCCGCGTCTCCTCCCCGCTGCCCGACGCGCCGGCGGACGACCCCGGCGTCTGGGCAGTGTCGTGTTTTTTCTTCCGGGCGCGGGCGCGCGGCAAGGGCCATACCCACCGGATGCTGGCCGCCGGCATCGCCTTTGCCCGTGCCAATGGCGCGAGGGTGCTGGAGGCGGCGCCCATCGTGGGATCGAACCCGAAATCCATCCCCCTGTTCGTCGGCCCGGTGGCGGCCTTCGCCAAGTCCGGGTTTGAAACCGTCGCCCGCGTCAAGGAGACCCGCCCGTTGATGCGGCTGGTGCTGTGACCCCTTCCCTTTTCCCGGCCCAGAAGGCACCTTCGCCCGATGGAAAAACTGCGCCACCGGTTCTGGGAAACCATCCCGCTGAAGAAGATGACGCCTGCCGAATGGGAGGCTGTCTGTGACGGCTGCGGCAAGTGCTGCTTGAACAAACTTGAATTCGAGGACACCGGCGAAGTTGCCTTCACCCGCGTCGCCTGCCGCCTGCTGGACGGCGACGCCTGCCGCTGCACCAAGTATGAAACGCGGCGGCAATATGTGCCGGAATGTGTGTTCCTGACGCCCAAGACCCTGGAACGGGTGGCCTACTGGCTGCCGCAAAGTTGCGCCTACAAGCGGCTTTACCAAAACCAGCCTTTGCCCGACTGGCACCCGCTGCTGACCGGCGATCCCGAAAGCACTCATACCTCGGGCAATTCGGTGCGGGGCTGGACGGTGTCGGAGTTCACCGTGCCCGAAGAAGACTGGGAAGACTACATCATCGAGGAAACGCCCTGAATGTTCTTTGCGTCTGACAACACCTCGGGTGCGGCGCCCGAGGTCATGGCCGCCCTTGCCCGTGTGAACGAGGGTTACGACACGTCCTACGGTGCCGATGCCGCGATGGCGCGCGTGACGAAACTGGTGCGCGAGGTGCTGGAGGCGCCGGAGGCTGCGGTCTATCTTGTAGCGACCGGCACGGCCGCAAACGCGCTGGCGATCGCCACGCATTGCCCGCCCTGGGCCGCTGTCTTCTGCCACCGCCTCGCCCATATCGCCGAAGATGAATGCGGCGCGCCCGAGTTCTATTCCGGCGCTAAGCTCGCGCTGGTGCCGGGCTCGCATGGCAAGATGACGCCCCAGACCTTGGCCGAGGTGATCGGTCGCACCGGGGAAAGCGGCGTGCATGGCGTGCAGAAGGGGATGCTGTCGATCACCAATGTGACCGAAGCCGGCACCGTCTATACACCCTCCGAGGTCGCCGCGCTGACTGCACTGGCCCGCGCCAAAGGGCTGCCCTGCCACATGGACGGCGCACGGTTTGCCAACGCTTTGGCCGCGACCGGGGCGACCCCGGCCGAGATGACATGGAAGGCGGGGATCGACGTGCTGTCCTTTGGCGGCACCAAGAACGGCTGCATGGGGGTGGAGGCCGTGGTGATGTTCGACCCGGCGAAGGCGTGGGAGTTCGAGCTGCGCCGCAAGCGGGGCGGGCATCTTTTCTCCAAACACCGCTTCCTGTCCGCGCAATTCGAGGCATATCTGACTGACGGCCTGTGGCTGCGGCTTGCCGCCCACGCCAACGCGATGGGCAAGCGGCTGGCCGATGGGCTTGGCCGGATCAATTCCGTAAGCCAGCGCCACGCGGTTGACGCCAACATGATGTTCCCCGAATGGTCGCCTGGCACCCACGCCCGCCTGCAGGCTGCCGGCGCGCGCTATTACGCCTGGAACACCTCGCCCAAGCGTGAGGCCGCGCGTCTGGTCGCGTCATGGAATACGACCGAAGATCACGTCGACCGCTTCCTCGCCGCCTTCTAGGCCGCGTCGAGGTGCATCTGCACCGACCGCGCCACCACCTGCGGATGGGTGATCGGCACCATGTGCCCCGCTCCCGGCACGATCAGCCGGGTGGCCTTTGGCAGCCGCGCGCATAGCGCCGCTTGCACCGCGTCGATGATTGGCGGACTGTCGCCACCTTCGACCATCAGGATCGGCACGCGCAGGGCTTCCAGCCGACCGGGCGCCAGCAGGCCGGCCGCATCATCCAGCAGCACCGGGTTCTGCGCCGCGATGTGGTGGATGCGCGCAAGGATGTAGCTGCGCTGCCGCTCTGGCAGATCGGCAAAGGGCTCGCCCGTGCCCCAGGCCGCATGGAACACCGACGCGGCCTCGTCCCGGCGGCCTTCGGCCATCAGGCGGGCCACGGTTTCATGCCCGGCGCGGAACGGCGCATAGGCTGAGGCACCCTTGGCGGCGGCAAAGATCACCGGCTCGACCAGCATCAGGCTGCGCACCAGGTCTGGGCGCGTCAGCGCAATGCGCAACGCCACCGTCGCCCCGAACGAATGGCCGAAAAGGTCGATCGGGCCGTCCGCTGCCAACCGCTCCACCCAGGCCAGCGACAGCCGCGTGGTCAGACCGTGAATCTCCTCGACCCCGTCCCAGTCAGCGGCGCGGCCATGCCCCGGCTGATCGAGCGCGGTTACCGTCACGCCAGACAGCCGGTCCACCAGCCCCGACCACGCACCGGAATGGGCCAGCGAACAATGCAGCGCCAGAACCGGGCGCGCGGCGCCACGGTCCCAGACCCGAAACGCGGGCTGTTCGACAACAGGGGTAAGATCTTCGGGCACTCACAACTTTCCGGCAAGATACAGGTCAAGGTCATCGAGCCTGTCCTGTCCCCAGAACGTCTCGTCGCCAACGATGTAGAACGGCACGCCGAATACACCGCGCGACACCGCTTCTTCAAGATTATTCGCATAGGTTTCGGCTGCGGCCAGCATGTAACGGTCCGCCACGCCTGGATCAAAGCCATGTGCGCCAAGGATGTCCTTCACCACCTCGTCCTCGGCGATGTTGCGCCCTTCGGCCCAAACCGCGCGCGGAAATGCCTGAACCAGCCCCGCCAGATCGCCGCCCCCCGCCTTGGCCGCCGCGATGATCGCATAGCTGGCAGGGGCAGGGTTCACCGGAAAGTAGGGCGCTGGCATCAGGATCGGCACGCCTTGCTTTTTTGCCCCCCGCCGCAGTTCCTGCAGACGGTAGGCTTTCCGGCTTTCATGCCGTTCCGCCAGAGTTTGTCCGCCGGTGCGCGGAAACAGCGCCGGGGCGTCAATCGGAATGTACCGGATGCTGGCGACATGCCGCGCCGCCACCGCTTCCAGCCGCGCGCCAGCAAGGTAGGTGAACGGCGACATCGGTGCGAAAAAGTAGTCAATCTGCGTCATTCGCCATTCCTTTGCCCACGCACCGTTTGCAAGACCCTAACCCGGTGATAAGCGGTGTCAACGCACGCGAATCCGCCGTTTCCGGAGCCATCAATGCCAGCCATCACCGAACCGAAGCTGATCGCCGGAAACGCCAACCAAAGCCTCGCCAAATCCATCGCCCGCCGCATGTCGATGCACAGGGGCATGAGCGTCAATCTGGTAGACGCGCGGGTCGAACGCTTCAACGATCAGGAAATCTTCGTCGAGGTGTTCGAGAATGTCCGTGGCGAGGACATGTACATCATCCAGTCCACCTCGAACCCGGCCAACGACAACCTGATGGAACTCTTGATCATGACCGACGCGCTGCGCCGGTCGTCGGCCAGCCGCATCACCGCCGTGATCCCCTATTTCGGCTATGCGCGTCAGGACCGCCGCGCCAAGGCCCGCACCCCGATCACCGCGAAACTGGTGGCCAACATGATCACCGAGGCGGGCGTTGACCGCGTGCTGACGTTGGACCTGCACGCCGCGCAGATTCAGGGCTTCTTCGACATTCCGGTGGACAACCTCTATGCCTCGCCAGTCTTTGCGCTGGATATCGAACATCACTTCCGCGGCCAGATGGAAGATCTGATGGTCGTGTCGCCAGATGTGGGCGGCGTGGCCCGTGCGCGCGAACTGGCCAAGCGGATAAACGCCCCCCTCGCCATCGTGGACAAGCGCCGCGAAAAGGCCGGTGAAGTGGCCGAGATGATCGTGATCGGCAGCGTTGTCGGCAAGAAATGCATCATCGTCGACGATATCTGCGACACTGCCGGCACGCTGTGCAAAGCCGCCGAAGTGCTGATGGAACAGGGCGCGACCGAGGTTCACAGCTATATCACCCACGGTGTGCTGTCCGGCCCTGCGGTCGAACGGGTGCAGAATTCGGTAATGAAATCGCTGGTCATCACCGACAGCATCGAACCATCCGAGGCGGTCCGGGCCGCCAAGAACATCCGCATCGTTCCGACCGCGCCGATCTTCGCGCAGGCGATCCTGAATATCTGGGGCGGGATGTCGGTGTCCTCGCTGTTCGAGACGGACACTTTGGTGCCGATCTACGAAGGCCTTTACCAGCGCTCCTGAGCAGGTTTTGCACGGTTTTCGCCACGAAAGCGGCACAATGACCCTTTAGCTTGAAGATTGTCTCCGCCTTGGCGGGAAAGCGAAGGGCAATCACCGCGATGGCAGGCAACGGCGAAATTCTGGTTGGACAGCGCAGGAACTTGCAGCTTTTGCCACCTGAACACCTGATGCTGGGCATCATCGTGGGGTTCGGCCTTGCTGCGGTCGCGCTGGTGCTGGCAACCGGGCGCATCGTCAACTGGCCCCCGTTCCTTGTCGGCTTTTTCGCGACCCTCGGGCTTGTCGGCGTCGGCGGCTACATCCGCGCGGTCAAGGCGGCGCCGCGGATCGCGCTGGCGGTCATCGGCGTTGGGGTGTTCATGGGCTTCACGGCGGTCTCCACCGTGTTCATCTTCGCCCTGTTTCCCCTGCCAAACCCGCTGATCGACCAACAGCTGATCGCGCTGGACGCGCAGGTTGGCTATCACTGGCCCGGTTTCGTCGC
The DNA here is from genome assembly GCF_050632395.1 of Tabrizicola sp. BL-A-41-H6. Classification (GTDB taxonomy): domain Bacteria; phylum Pseudomonadota; class Alphaproteobacteria; order Rhodobacterales; family Rhodobacteraceae; genus JAUYQR01. The sequence continues at coordinate 900,596 of NZ_CP192600.1, read as the reverse complement.
CGGTCTGGCCGAATATCCGTGGTTCGCCCGTGGGCTTGGCTACCTCTATCACACCTCGCTGCCGCAGATCGTGCTGCTCATCATTGTGCTGGGAGCGCTGGCTCGGGAAGTGGCTTTACACAGGTTGCTGCTGGTGGGGATCGTCACTTTGATCGTCACGGTAGCGATCTGGTGGCTGTGGCCCAGCGTCGGCCCGTCGGCCTACCAGACAATCCCGAAGCCGATCCTTGCCGCCACCGGGCTTTATTACGACGATGCCTACGGTGCCTACCTCAAGCAATTGGTCGAGGTTGGCCCCGGCCGCATCAGCCCCGAGGTCATTACAGGCGTGGTCGCCTTTCCCTCCTATCACATGGTGATGGCCTGCATGGTGGTCTGGTTCAGCCGCGCGACGGTGCTGTTCCTGCCCGCGCTGGTCGCCAATCTGGCCATGATTCCCGCAACCCTGTCGCACGGCGGGCATCACCTGATCGACCTTGCCGCCGGTGTCGTGGTCTTTGCCGCGTGCCTCGCCGTGGCGCACCGCATCATCCCCAGCCCTTCAAGCGTCTAAACCACATCCCATTCATCATCGTCGCGTAGCGGACCAAGCGCCATCCAGTCAGCCCGGATCCGCGCCACGCGAGTGTCACTCCAGGTGCGGAACACGATCTCAAAGCCGCTTTCGGTGATATTCTCGGCCGAGATATCGGCGCGCGAGTTGGTCTTGTGGTCCATGTCCCACATCGAGATGCTGACCATCACCATCGGCGCTACGGCGAAGGGTTCGGAAAAGGTCTGCGCCTGCCGCACCTCGCGCGGGCCGTCGCCAGCCCACATCACGCCGTCATTGGCAAAATCCGAAAACAGCACCCTTGTGCCTTGCTCGACGCCGATCTTTCCCGAAAACCGCTTCATTCACCACCCACACGACCCACACCCGTATAGTGCCGCATTCCGGCAGGAATGGGTTGGAAAAATGCAAAAGGCCCCGCGCATCGGCGGGGCCTTTCGACATCTTGCAACCGGATCAAAGCCCGACGGCGGCCCGCATCGCGTTCAGGTCAGCCATCATCTTGTCGGAGCTGTCCTTGTCAGACCCCAACGTGGCCGCCGCGGACACGTCAGCCACCAGCGCATCCAGCGTGGCGGGCGTCAGCTCATCCACCGGCACCGCGCGTTCGGCCAGAACCGAAACGCCGGTGGCGGTGATTTCGGCAAAGCCGCCGGTCACGACATAAGCCCGCGTGCCATCAGGCGCGACGACCCGCAGGATGCCGGGGCGCAGCGTAGTGATGGCGGGGGCGTGCCCCTCCATCGCCGTGAGATCGCCCATCGCGCCGGGGATCTGCACCTCCGACGCCTGAACCGAGGCCAGCCGCCGTTCCGGACTGACCAGGTCGAATTGCACGGATCCTGCCATTTCGGCCCCCTTATGCCGCTGCCGCAGCGAGCTTCGCGGCCTTGGCTTTCACTTCTTCGATGTCGCCAACCATGTAGAAGGCGGCTTCCGGAAGGTGATCGTATTCACCAGCAACCACGGCCTTGAACGAGGCGATGGTCTTTTCCAGCGGCACCTGCACGCCCGGCGAACCGGTGAACACCTGCGCCACGTCGAACGGCTGCGACAGGAAACGCTGGATCTTCCGGGCGCGGGCCACGGTCAGCTTGTCCTCTTCGCTCAGTTCGTCCATCCCGAGGATGGCGATGATGTCCTGCAGCGACTTGTAGCGCTGAAGCATCCCCTGCACCGAACGGGCAACGTCATAGTGTTCCTGCCCCACGACCAGCGGGTCAAGGATACGGCTGGTGCTATCGAGCGGGTCCACGGCCGGGTAGATCCCCAGTTCCGAGATGGCGCGCGACAGAACGGTCGTGGCGTCAAGGTGGGCGAAGGATGCGGCCGGAGCAGGGTCGGTAAGGTCGTCGGCCGGAACGTAGATGGCCTGAACCGAGGTGATCGAGCCGGCTTTGGTCGAGGTGATGCGTTCCTGAAGCTGGCCCATGTCGGTCGCCAGCGTCGGCTGGTAACCCACGGCCGAAGGGATACGGCCAAGAAGGGCGGACACTTCCGAACCGGCTTGGGTAAAGCGGAAGATGTTGTCCACGAAGAACAGCACGTCCGTCCCCGACTGGTCGCGGAACTGTTCGGCGATGGTCAGGCCGGTCAGCGCCACACGCGCACGCGCGCCCGGCGGTTCGTTCATCTGACCATACACAAGCGCCACTTTGGACTTGGTCAGGTCGTCGATGTTGATAACGCCGGATTCGATGAATTCGTGGTAAAGGTCGTTGCCCTCGCGGGTCCGCTCGCCAACGCCGGCGAACACCGAATAGCCCGAGTGCACCTTGGCGACGTTGTTGATCAGTTCTTGGATCAGAACCGTCTTGCCCACGCCTGCACCGCCGAAAAGGCCGATCTTCCCGCCGCGCGAATAGGGCGCCAGAAGGTCGATAACCTTGATGCCGGTCACCAGGATCAGCGCATCGGTGGCCTGATCGGCGAACGACGGGGCCGGCTGGTGGATAGCGCGACGCTCGGTGTGCGCAACCGGGCCTTTTTCGTCGATCGGCTCGCCGATCACGTTGATGATGCGGCCCAGCGTCCCGTCACCCACCGGAACCGAGATCGGCGCGCCCATGTCGGAAACCGGTGCGCCCCGCACCAGACCCTCGGTTGCGTCCATCGCGATGGTGCGGACGGTGTTTTCGCCCAGGTGCTGGGCCACTTCCAGAACCAGACGCTTGCCGTTGTTCGTCGTTTCCAGCGCGTTCAGAATCGCGGGAAGCGCCCCTTCGAACTGCACGTCCACCACGGCGCCGATCACCTGGGTGACCTTGCCTGCCGCGGCAGCTGCTTTCGGTGCTTTTGCCATGTCGTTTCTCCGGTTAACTTACAGCGCCTCGGCGCCGGAAATGATTTCGATAAGCTCTTTGGTGATCGCGGCCTGACGGCTCCGGTTGTACTGGATCGTCAGCTTGTTGATCATGTCGCCTGCGTTGCGCGTGGCGTTGTCCATTGCGGACATCCGCGCACCCTGTTCGCTGGCGCCGTTTTCCAGAAGGGCCGTGAAGATCTGCGTCGCGACACCGCGCGGCAGCAGGTCGGCAAGGATCGCCTCTTCCGACGGTTCGTAGTCGTAAAGCGCGTTCGCCGCCCCGCCTTCGAACTTGGCCGGGATCACCTGCAACGCCGTCGGGATCTGGCTGATCACCGACTGGAAGCGGTTGTAGAAGATCGTCACCACGTCGCACTCGCCCGCCTCGAAGGTGGCCAGCACTTCGCGCGCGATGCCTTGCGCGTTGGCATAGCCCACGCGCTTAACATCGCCCATGTCAACATGACCTACGAAATAGGCGCTGTAATCGCGACGCAACTGTTCGCGGCCCTTCTTGCCGACGGTCAGGATCTTGACGGTCTTGCCAGCGGCCAGCAGTTCGGCCGCCTTGACCCGCGCCAGACGCACGATGGTGGAGTTGAAGCCGCCACAAAGGCCGCGCTCCGACGTCATCACCACCAGAAGATGCACCTGATCCTTGCCGTTTCCGGCCAGAAGTTTCGGCGCACTTTCGCTCTGGCCGATCCCCGTTGCCAAGGACGACATGACAGCCGTCATCCGTTCGGCATAGGGGCGTGCAGCCTCCGCCGCTTCCTGCGCGCGGCGCAGTTTTGCGGCGGCGACCATCTGCATCGCCTTCGTGATCTTCCGCGTGTTCTTGACGCTGGCGATCCGGGTCTTGAGGGCCTTCAAGCTGGGCATATGGGTGCTCCCGGGCCCGACTTACGCGAAGTCTTTGGCGAAGGCGTCAAGCTCGGCACGAATGGCTTTCTCCAGATCGCCCGAAACCTTGCGGTCTTTCGTGGTGATGTCGGCCAGAAGCGCCTTGCCCGTGGTGCGCAGGTGCTTCAGCAGCCCCTGTTCGAACCGGCCCACGTCCTTGACAGCGATCTTGTCGAGATAGCCCGACGTGCCAGCATAGATGATCACGACGATCTCGGCGTTGGTCAGCGGTGCATACTGCGCCTGCTTCATCAGTTCCGTCAGACGCGCGCCACGGTTCAGCAACTGCTGGGTCGAGGCGTCAAGGTCGGAACCGAACTGCGCAAACGCCGCCATTTCGCGGTACTGCGCCAGTTCCAGCTTCACTTTGCCGGCGACCGACTTCATCGCGCTGGTCTGGGCGGACGAACCCACGCGGCTCACCGACAGACCGGTGTTCACGGCCGGACGGACGCCCTGATAGAACAGTTCGGTTTCAAGGAAGATCTGCCCGTCGGTGATCGAGATCACGTTCGTCGGAATGTAGGCCGACACGTCGCCGGCCTGCGTCTCGATGATCGGCAGCGCCGTCAGCGAGCCCGAGCCGAAATCTTCGCTCATCTTCGCAGACCGCTCCAGCAGGCGCGAGTGCAGATAGAACACGTCGCCCGGGTAGGCTTCACGCCCCGGCGGACGGCGCAGCAGAAGCGACATCTGGCGATAGGCGACAGCCTGCTTCGACAGGTCATCATAGATGATCAGCGCATGGCGGCCGTTGTCGCGGAAGAATTCCGCCATCGCGGTTGCCGAATAGGGTGCAAGGAACTGCATCGGAGCAGGGTCCGACGCGGTGGCAGCCACGACGATCGTGTACTTGATCGCGCCGGTCTCTTCCAGTTTCTTGACCAACTGCGCCACGGTCGAACGCTTCTGCCCGATGGCGACATAGATGCAGTACAGCTTCTTCGATTCATCGTCACCGGCGGCCTCGTTGTAGGCCTTCTGGTTCAGGATGGTGTCCAGCGCCACGGCGGTCTTGCCGGTCTGGCGGTCACCGATGATCAGCTCGCGCTGGCCACGGCCAACCGGGATCATCGCGTCGATCGCCTTGAGGCCGGTCGCCATCGGCTCGTGCACCGATTTGCGCGGAATGATGCCCGGTGCCTTCACGTCAGCCACACGACGCTCGGTCGCGGCAATCGCGCCCTTGCCGTCGATCGGGTTGCCCAGTGCGTCGACGACGCGGCCCAGAAGCGCGTTGCCGGCAGGCACGTCCACGATGGACTTGGTGCGCTTGACGGTGTCGCCTTCCTTAATGTCCTGGTCGGAACCGAAGATCACGATACCGACGTTGTCGACTTCGAGGTTCAGCGCCATCCCGCGGATACCGCCGGGGAATTCGACCATCTCGCCGGCCTGTACGTTGTCGAGGCCGTGGACACGGGCAATCCCGTCACCGACCGACAGCACGCGGCCAACTTCGGCCACTTCGGCGTCCTTGCCGAAGTTCTTGATCTGCTCTTTGAGGATCGCGGAGATCTCGGCAGCTTGAATTCCCATCACCCAACCTCTTTCATTGCATTCTGGAGTGCAGCGAGCTTCGCCTTGACCGATGTGTCGATCATGGTCGAGCCCAGCTTTACGACTAGTCCGCCGATGAGACTTTCATCGACAGTGGTTTTCAGTTTCACGGTCTTGCCGACACGCGCTTTCAGCGTCTCGGCCAGTTTCTTTGCCTGTGCCGCCGACAATGCAGTGGCCGACGTGACCTCGGCCGTCATCTCGCCCTTTTCGGCGGCGATGCGGTCGGTCAGGTTGTTCAAAAGCTGCGGCAGCACGAAGAGGCGCCGCTTTTCCGACATCAGCGCCAGCGTGTTCGCCATCAGCGCGCTGAGGCCCATCTTGGCCCCGACGGCGGCGATCACACGGCCCTGATCTTCACGGCTGACCATCGGAGACGAGATTGCGGCCGACAGATCGGGGCTGATCCGAAGCGCCTCGGCCAAGGCCGAGGTATCGGCTTCCAGCGCCTTCAACGCGCCCTCTTCCTTCGCCAGCTCGAACAGAGCCGTGGCGTAGCGTGTGGCAATCCCCAGGGAAATCGAAGCTGGTTCGGACACGTCAACCCTTCCGCTGTTTCTGGCCGCCGCCCGTCGGGCAACTGGCCGCTGTGCAGCACCTTCCCCAAACCGTGGTTCAAGGCCTGTGCCTACTCGTCGCGGGCGTCCTTAGCAGAGGCTTTCTTACCCCGCAACCGGGTTGCTCGCCGTTTCGTGAGTGATCTTGTCGCGTATTCCGATGGTAGCGTTCACAGTGGGCTTCGCCTTGCCCACCGGTGGCAGAAACGACCGCTTGGCAACCCCGGCTATTTCCGGTTCATCGCTGGTTCCCGGCTGCCTTTGGCGACCCCTTCCAGCACCCGAAGCGGACTGCGCACCGCAGCACCCAGACCGCCTCGGGTTGGCGCATACACCTGTTTCGACGCCTCTACCATCAAAACTCCACCGGCCAGCCATGGCACCTTGCGCCCGACCGATTCCCAGAAATCCGCCGTCCTCAACCAGAACCGCGCGGTCGAAGGCGGCGCGAACAGCACCGACTGGCTGCGCTCGGGCATGAAGTTGTGCCGCTTCAACTGCGCCTCAAGCTGCGCCACCGAATAGGGCCGCCCGAAGCCGAAGGGCGTCACGTCGCGCCGCGACCAAAGCCCGATCCGGTTCGGCACAATGAAAAGCGCCCGCCCGCCCGGCCCCAGCACCCGCGCCGCCTCGTCCAGCACGACCGACGGGTTCTCGGATGTCTCCAGCCCGTGCATCAAAACCAGCCTGTCCACCAGCCCGGTCGGCAGCGGCCAATGCGTTTCCTCGCACAGGACGCTGACATTCTCCATTCCCGCAGGCCACGGCATCACCCCCTGCGGCCCCGGCATCAGCCCGATCACCCGCCGCGCATCGGCAAGGTAGGGGCGCAGCAGCGGCACCGCAAACCCGAAACCGGCGACCGTATGCCCCGCCGCCGGTGGCCAATGCTTGACCACCTGCTCGCGGATAGCCCGCTGCGCAACACGGCCAAGCGCCGTGCGATAGTAGAAGTTTCTCAGATCAAGCACATCGAGATGCATTGCAGGTGGCGTCCCACGGCGTCAGGGTAGCGGTACCATACCCTGACCACGGCCCTCCCGCCATGCCCGAACACAACCCCGCCTTGTCCCCCGAAATCCGCCAGTCGCTGTGCGAATGTGGCGCGCTGCGTCTGACCGTCCGTGGCGACCCGGTGCATGTCCACGCCTGCACCTGCACCCGCTGCCAGCGCGCCTCTGGCTCGGCCATGACGATGTCGGCGTGGTTTCCCGAAACCGCCGTCACGATCGAGGGCGACTATATTACGTGGTATTATTCCGGCGTCGAAGACCCCGCGCTGATGGCCGGCTTTTGCCGGATCTGCGGCGGGGGTCGATTCTTCCGCACGGGCGATTACCTGCCCGGCACCATCGGCATCGCCACCGGCAACTTCGCCGACCCCGCCTTCCCTGCGCCCGACCATATCCATTGGTGGCCCGACCGCCCGCTCTGGCTTGGCGCGCCCCACGGCCCAACCACCTTGCCCGGAAACTGACCCATGACCCTTGAGCTTGTGACGATCCCCTGCCTGTCCGACAATTACGCCTACCTGGTCCATGACGCGGGCACCGGCCAGACCGGCTGCATCGACGTGCCGGACGCCGCCCCGATCCTGGCCGCCCTCAACGCGCGGGGGTGGGAGCTTTCGGACATCCTGATCACCCACCACCACGACGACCACATCCAAGGGGTCCAAGCCCTGCGCGCCGCGACCGGCGCGATGGTCCTTGGCGCCGCCGCCGATGCGCACCGCCTGCCGCCCCTCGACCTTGCGCTGACCGAGGCCAGCACCTTTTCCATCGGCCCGGAATTCGCCCGCATCATCGACGTGCCGGGCCACACCGTCGGCCACATTGCGTTTCATTTCCCCGAAAGCCGCCTCGCCTTCACCGCCGACAGCCTGATGGCCGGGGGCTGCGGACGGCTCTTCGAAGGCACGCCCGCGCAGATGTGGCACAGCCTGCAAAAACTCGCCGCGCTGCCGCCCGACACGCTGATCTGTTCGGGCCACGAATACACCACTTCGAACCTGCGTTTCGCCGCGACCCTTGAACCCGGCAATCCCGATCTTATCTCTCGCATCGACCGGGTGACGACAGCGCGCCGCGAAGGCCGCCCCACCGTTCCGGTGCCGCTTTCGGAAGAATTGGCCACCAACCCTTTCCTGCGGGCCGATCAGCCCCAGATCAAGACGGCGGTTGGCCTTCCGGGCGCCGATGCTGCCACGGTTTTTGCTGAAATCCGTGCCAGAAAAGACAAGTTCTGAGGGCTCATTATCACAAATGATGTGAGACCGGTCACGAAAGGCCCCCGGAACGCAGATTGCGCTTGAAGTACGGAAAATAAAACCGAACTTTAAGACTATGAGGCCACGGTTGGATCGGGCCCAACGCCCCTCCGACCCGCAGGACAGGAGCACCGAACGTGCCTTCTTTTTCGACAACACTCGAGCAAGCCATCCACGGCGCGCTGGCTCTGGCCAACGCCCGCCGCCACGAACTCGCAACGCTGGAGCATCTGCTTCTGGCGCTGATCGACGAACCCGACGCCTCCCGCGTGATGAAGGCCTGCTCGGTGGACCTCGATGAACTCAGGAAAACGCTCACCGATTTCGTCGACGATGATCTTTCCACCTTGGTCACCGATGTCGAGGGGTCCGAGGCCGTTCCCACCGCTGCCTTCCAGCGCGTCATCCAGCGCGCGGCGATCCACGTGCAGTCCTCGGGCCGCACCGAAGTGACCGGCGCGAACGTCCTTGTTGCGATCTTCGCCGAACGCGAATCCAACGCCGCCTACTTCCTGCAAGAACAGGACATGACCCGTTACGACGCGGTCAACTTCATCGCGCATGGCGTGGCGAAAGACCCGTCCTATGGCGAACCGCGCCCGGTGCAAGGCTCCGACGAACAGGAAACCCCCAAGGCCGAAGCTGGCGAGGCGAAGGAATCCGCCCTGTCGAAATACTGCGTCGACCTGAACGTGAAAGCCCGCAAGGGCGACGTCGACCCCCTTATCGGCCGCGAGGCCGAGGTGGAGCGGGCGATTCAGGTTCTCTGCCGCCGCCGCAAGAACAACCCGCTTCTGGTGGGCGACCCCGGCGTGGGCAAGACCGCGATTGCCGAAGGCCTCGCCCGCAAGATCGTCAACGGCGAGACGCCCGAGGTTCTGGCGAAAGCCACGATCTACAGCCTCGACATGGGCGCGCTTCTGGCCGGCACCCGCTACCGTGGCGACTTCGAAGAACGCCTGAAGGCCGTGGTCAAGGAAATGGAGGATCATCCCGACGCGATCCTCTTCATCGACGAAATCCACACCGTGATCGGCGCAGGTGCCACGAGTGGCGGCGCGATGGATGCATCGAACCTTCTGAAGCCAGCCCTTCAGGGTGGCAAGCTGCGCTGCATGGGCTCCACCACCTACAAGGAATTCCGTCAGCATTTTGAAAAGGACCGGGCTCTGTCCCGTCGCTTCCAGAAGATCGACGTGAACGAGCCTTCGGTGCCGGATACCATCAAGATCCTGATGGGCCTAAAACCGCACTTCGAGGAACACCACGACCTGAAATACACCAACGATGCGATCAAGTCGGCGGTGGAACTGGCCGCGCGTTACATCCACGACCGCAAACTGCCGGACAGCGCCATCGACGTGATCGACGAGGCCGGTGCCGCACAGCACCTGCTGTCGGGCCTCAAGCGCCGCAAATCCCTCGGCGTGAAAGAGATCGAGGCCGTCGTCGCCAAGATCGCCCGCATCCCGCCGAAAACCGTATCGAAGGACGATGCCGAAACCCTGCGCGACCTTGAGAAAACGCTGAAGCGCGTGGTCTTCGGGCAGGACAAGGCGGTGGAGGCGCTCTGCTCGGCCATCAAGCTGGCCCGCGCGGGCCTGCGCGAGCCGGAAAAGCCCATCGGAAACTACCTTTTTGCCGGGCCTACGGGCGTCGGCAAGACCGAGGTGGCAAAGCAACTCGCCTCCAGCCTTGGCGTGGAACTGATCCGCTTCGACATGTCGGAATACATGGAGAAACACGCGGTTTCCCGCTTGATCGGCGCGCCTCCCGGCTATGTCGGCTTTGATCAGGGCGGCATGCTGACCGACGGCGTCGACCAGCACCCGCATTGCGTGCTGCTGCTGGACGAAATGGAAAAGGCGCATCCGGATGTCTACAACATCCTGCTGCAGGTGATGGACCACGGCAAGCTGACCGACCACAACGGCCGGACGGTGGATTTCCGCAACGTGATCCTGATCATGACGTCGAACGCCGGCGCCCGCGAACAGTCGCAGTCCGCGCTCGGCTTTGGCCGCGAACGCCGCACGGGCGAGGATACGGCTGCCATCGAACGCACGTTCACGCCGGAATTCCGCAACCGTCTGGACGCCGTGATCAACTTCGCGCCCTTGGGCCGCGAGGTCATCCTGCAGGTGGTCGAGAAGTTCGTCCTCCAGCTTGAGGCGCAGCTGATGGACCGCAACGTCCACATCGAACTGTCGCCGGAAGCCGCACTGTGGCTTGGCGACAAGGGCTATGACGACAAGATGGGCGCGCGCCCGCTGGGTCGCGTGATCCAGGAATACATCAAGAAGCCGCTCGCCGAAGAACTTCTGTTCGGCAAGCTGGTCAAGGGCGGTGTGGTCAAGGTGGTGGTCAAGGACGACGCCATCGTGCTTGATATCGAAGAACCGGCAAAGCCTCGGCTTACGGGCCAGAAGCCTCCGCTCCTGACCGCCGAATGACAAAAAACCCCCGCTTCGGCGGGGGTTTTCCGTCCACCTCGCACAGCAAAGCAAAAGGGCCCCCGCATAGCGGGGGCCCTTCTTCAATGTCGCATCGCTGATCAGGCGGCAGGAACAGCCGCAGGCATCAGCACTGTGTCGATGATGTGGATCACCCCGTTCGACGCCGCGACGTCGGCCGTGCCGACCTTCGCCCCGCCGACATGCAGCGCACCGCCCGCGCTTTTGATCTGGACCTTTTCACCGCCCAGCGTGGCAACGTCTGCGGTCTTGTCCTTGAATTCTGCCGCCATGTGCTTACCCGAAACGACATGCAGCTTCAGGATCTCCACCAGTTTCGCCTTGTTCTCCGGCTTGACCAGATCGGCCACTGTGCCGCTGGGAAGCTTGGCAAAGGCCGCATCATTCGGCGCAAAGACGGTGAACGGCCCGGCGCCCGAAAGGGCCTCGGTCAGACCGGCCGCCTTAAGGGCAGTCACAAGCGTCGAGAATGCCGGGTTGCCGGCTGCGGTTTCAACAATGTTCATGGAAAGTCCTTTTTCGCGAACGGATGGCTCGCTGGTCTTGAGATGGGGCTGCCCAAATGGTGTTACAACCGCCACCCCGACATTACCCTGACCCTGCGCTGGATTGCGCCTACGGCAGCCACGCAACTTGCAGGTGGCCTCGACCCCATCGGGTCGCTAAGGTCATCCAGCGCCCCACCGTTCCCGGCGCCTTACCCGCGAAAGGCCCGTACGACCAATGATCCAGCTGACCTACGCCTCGCGCCCCTTCGGTTTCGACACGGCCATGCTTGCGGGCATTCTGCTTGACGCGCGCCGCTGCAACACGCGTGACGGGATCACCGGCCTTTTGATCTGCCGCGCCGACCTTTATCTTCAACTCCTCGAAGGGCCGGAAGCCGCCGTCGACGCCGCCTATCGCCGCATTGCCGCCGACGACCGCCATATGGACCTTTCGCTGCTGACCCGTCGTTCTGTCACTCACCGGCTTTTCCCGCGTTGGGCGATGCGCGACGATCCGGCGCGCAGCTGGCTCTGGACCAAGGCCCAAGTCGACGATGGCGCCCTGACCCGCGCCTCGGAAGACGAGGTCCTTGCCGTTTTCGAACGCATCGCCGGCGAGGAGTGACGCCTTAGCGTTCCGTCAGCTTCAACTCGATCCGCCGATTCAAGGCTCGGCTCGCCTCGTCATCACCCGGTGCCACCGGACGGTATTCACCAAACCCGGTTGCGGCCATCCGCTCGGGCGGAAAGCCAAGTTCGTTCTGCATGAACCGCACCACCGACAGGGCCCGCGCTTGGCTCAGTTCCCAGTTATCGGCGAACTCGGCGCCGCCCACCAACGGCACGTTGTCGGTGTGGCCATCGACCCGGATGATCCAGTCGATCCCCTCGGGTATCTGCGCCCGCACCTCGTCCAGAATTTTCACCACGCTGGCGATCTGCAACCGCCCCTCCTCCGCCAGATCGGCAGAACCGGGGTTGAACAGCACTTCGCTGGAAAACACGAAACGGTCGCCGACCACCCGAACGCCCTCGCGCCCGGCCAGCAGCGTGGAAAGCTGGCCAAAGAATTCCGACCGGAACCGCGCCAGATCCTTGTTCTCTGCCGCCAGCCGTGCCGCCTCGGCCGCTTCCAGTTCGGCGCGCTGCTTTTGCTCGGACGCGACCTGCGCCAAGGCCGAATTCAGCCGCGCACCCAGATTATCAAGTTGCACCTTGGCCGCCGCGTCCTTGGCCGCCGCCTCGTCCAGCACCGATTGCAAGGAACCAAGCTGCCCGCGCAAGGCCGCGACCTGCTGGTTCAGCAACTCCACCTGCCGGGCTGCGGCGAGGGTCTTTTCCTGTTCCGCCAGCAGCGCCGTTTTTGCCGCCGAAAGTGCCGCACTTTCGCCTGTCGCGGCCTTCGCCGCCTCGGTCCGCGCCGCAGCCAGCAGGGTCAGCGTATCCTCCGCGCGCTTGCGTTCCGCCTCCAGCGCCAGCGTCATCGCGGTCAGTTCGGTGTCGGCCCCCGCCAGCTTTTCACGCAACGCGGCAAGTGCCGCCGCGTCGGCCAACCGCGTCGCCTCGGCCTCGCTCAAGGCTTCCTTCGCCGCCGCAGTCTCGGCGGCGCGTTCGGAATCCTTGGTACGCAAATCCGCAACCAGCGCCTCCAGCGCCTCGCGCCGCGCCGCCGCCAGACGCGCGGCCTCGGCGTTCGCGTCCACCTCGTCGCGCGCCTTGGCCAAGGCCAGCGTCAACGCCTCGCTGTCGGAGATCAGCTTGGCCTTCGCCGCTTCCAGATCCGCGACCGACGCGGTCAGCGCCGCGGCCTCGCCCCGCGCCGCATCCCGTTCGGCCAGAAGCGATGCCACCTGAGCCTCGAAGCTGGTGATCTTGCCCTGCGCCGCGGTCAGTTCCGCCGACCGCGCCTCAAGCTGCCCGGTCAGTGATGCGATCAATGACGATTGCCGCTCGCCCTCGGCGGTCGCCGCCGCCAGCCCCGCCTGCAACCGACCGACCTCGCCCTCAAGCTCGGTCGCCCGCGTGCGTTCCAGCCCCAGCGCATCAGCCAGTTGCGCCACCTGCGCGTTCAACTCGTCCAGTTCGGTGCCTTGCGTGGTGATCTGTTCGCGCAGCACCGACTGCATGATGGTAAAGATCGTCAGCACGAACATAAGCACCATCAACAGGGTCGTGACCGCATCTACGAACCCCGGCCAGATCATTGATGAATCCCGGCGGCGCGACGAAGCCATGCCTTAACTCCGCGCCGAAGTGGTGCGGCCAAGCTGCCGGATCGCCGAGGTCAGCGCCGAAATGTCGCCCTTCAGGTCGGCAACCGTTTCCTGCCGCCCGGCCGACATCTCTTCCAGAATCCGCAACAGCTGCACGTCGATCGACCGCAGCCGCATCCGGCTTTCCGCGTCGGAATGGGCGCCGCCCTCCGCCCCCGCCAAGGCCGCGATCAGCCGCTCCTGCCCGTCCGCAATGCGCCGCAACGTTTCGGCCTGCCCCGCCTCCGCCTCCATCCGCCGGCTGAGGCCCTGCACCGCCTCGGCCAGCTCCGCCATCCGCGCATCGGCCATCGCGCGGCTGACGTCGGATTGCGCATAAAGGATCTGCAACTGCTCCATCTGGCCGGCCATATGGTCCATCACCATCGCCAGCGCATTCTGGTCCGTCGCCTCGCCCTCGCTGGCAAACCCAAGCCGGGTGATTGACGACAGCCACTCCTCAAGCTCACGCGAAAACCGGTTCTGCCCATGCCCGGCAAACAGCTCCAGCAAGCCCAGCACCAGCGACCCGGCCAGACCCAAGAGCGACGATGAAAACGCCGTCCCCATCCCGCCAAGCTGGCTTTCCAGCCCGCCCATCAGCTTGGAGAATACATCCAGCCCGCTTTCGCCCTCCTGCGGCGCCAGCGACCGGATCGTTTCAACCACCGCCGGAACCGTCGTGGCCAACCCCCAGAACGTGCCAAGAAGACCCAGGAAAACCAAGAGGTTGATCAGATAGCGCGTGATATCCCGCGCCTCTTCGATCCGCTGCTCCACCGAGTCCTGGATCGACCGTGACGAGGCGGTGGTGATCGAAATCCGCGCACCGCGCGACCGCAACAGCGCCGCCAGCGGTGCCAGCAGGCGCGGCGGCCGGTCATCCTCGGTGCCCGGCGTGCCACGCACGAAATTCTCGATCCAGTAGACCGATTGCGCCAGAATCCAGACCTGCCAGAAACAGGTGATCACCCCGATGAAGAACACCGTCGCGATCAATCCATTCAACAGCGGGTTGGTCGCAAGGATTTCGGTGATCTGGGCCAGGATGAACCATGCCCCCACCCCGACAGCGATGCAGACCAGAAGCATGGTCGTGATCGCGCGAATGGGCTGGCTGAAGGTCGTCGTGGCCTCGGCGTCTCGTCTGTCCATCGGCAACGTGCCTGCCCTCTTCATCTGCTCATCCTCGAGTCTATCAGGAACCCTGCCACTGCCAAGCAAAAGCAGCGTCAGACCAGCTTTCGCACCCGATCCGCCAGCCAATCAAGATCGGCGTCCGCGATGCCGAGTTCTTCCAAATGCGCGGTCGTGGCCCAAAGGTAATCCCGGTTCGGGCCGCGTCCGCCAACGGCGCGGGCAATGATCCCCGCCTGGTCCTCCAGCGCCAGCCCGCCGCAATACTGCACATGGTCGGGGTCAATCACATAGGCCAGCGCCTCGACCGGCCCCGCAGCTGTCTCGACCGGCAGCACAGTCTCAAGATAGGCCGACGAGATCAGTTCCCGCTCGCGCAATCCCGCCACCGTGGCCGCCTCGGCCCCCGGTGCCACGCGAAACGCCACCCCGTCGCAAAACGCCGCCTCGGCCCGGTCCAGCGCCAGCACCAGTCCGGGGTCGTCCACCGTGCCGCGATGGTGGATCGACCGCATGCAAAAGCTGCGGTGCCAGCCCCGCGCCCGCGCGATCCGACGCTCGGCCACCGGAAAACCGGGGTCCCAGATCAGCGAGCCGTAGCCAAACACCCACAGTTGCGTGTCCATTCCGCTCCCCGCTGGCAAGTGACGCGTCGGCCCTATAAACATGGCCCAACGGGCAATGAAAAGGTGTCGCATGCGCAAACTCACCTGGCTTCTGATCGCGCTCACCATCCTGTGGTCGGGCGGCTGGTTCTGGGGCTCGTCGAAGGTGCGTGAAGGGATCGACCAGTGGTTCGCCGCCCAGACCGCGCAAGGCTACATCGCGCAGAACGCAGGCTTCTCGGTCCTTGGCTATCCGAACCGGCTGGACGTCACCTTCGACGCTCCGAAATTCGCCGACCCCAGCACCGGGTTCGGCTGGGAGGGCCAGTTCCTGCAGGTCTTCACCATGACCTGGAAACCCTGGCACATCATCGCCGCACTACCCCCGCAACAGACGATCCGCACCCCCGATCAGGATATCGGCATCACCGCCACCAGCCTGCGCGCCAGCGCCCGCGCCCTGCCGCAGATGATTCTGCCGCTGGATGAGGCGATCCTTGAAGGCACCACGATCGAGGCCACCTCGACCCAAGGCTGGACACTGGCGCTTGGCTCCCTGCTGCTGGCGATCCGCGCCGACCACACCGGGACGAACGCCTACGATGTCGCGCTGACCGGAACCGATCTGGAACCCGACAAGGCATTTCTCGCGGCGCTTTCGCCCGACGCCGGGCTGCCGTCGCGGATCGCCAGCCTACGCGCCGACCTGAAGGCGCAGTTGACCGCACCGCTTGACCGCACCGCCGCCGACACCAACCCCCGCCTTACCGGCCTTGCCGTGAACGAAGTGGCCGTGACCTGGGGCGACCTGACCGTCTTCGCCAAGGGCAAGATCGAACCCGACGCCGACGGTTATGCCGCGGGCAAGATCGACATCGCCGTAACGAACTGGCAGCGCCTCGTGCCGATCCTGGTCGCGGCGGGCGTGGTCAAGCCCGAGGTGGCGCCCACCGTCAGCAACATGCTGAAAGCGATGGCCGAACAGAACGGCTCGCCTTTCGTGCTGGAAATGCCGCTGACGTTGGCCTCTGGCCGCATGTCGCTTGGCCCGCTTCCGCTTGGCCCCGCACCGCTGATGACGCCCGTAACCAACTGACCGCTAGCGGCAGTAGGCCCCGCCGCTGCGGTCCGAGGTGTCGAAATGCAGGTGGTCCTCGTGAAACCCGTCCGACCCCGGACCGAGGGTGGTCTTGAATATCCCGCAGGCGCCCTTGTGAACCTTGCGCATCGTGCGGTCAAACCCGCCCGCCACCACCTCTGCCCGCCCGTTCGACAGCACGAAGGCCGAGATATCAATCGCCTTGCCCTTGCCATGCTCGCTGATCTTGGCGCCGCGAATGTTGTTGCGGCTGCGGCAGATGTAATGCGCGGCGATCCGCAGTTCGACCACACGGTCGCGGTAGGCGGGCTGCAACACCTGTGACACCCAGGTGTTCAGCGCCCGCGCGGTATCGCAGTCGATCGTCGCGCCCTGGCTCAGCCGGACCCCGGAAACCGAGGTGACGCGCACCGCCTCCGGTACGCCGCAGCCTTTCACCTTTGATTTGATCGGCGCGATCTCCTCGCCCTTGATCGCGGCAACCCCGCAGACCGACCCGGCCAGACTGGCTGCCTCGCGCTTCTTGCGCCGCTCCTCGCGCTTGGAAAGCGGTGGCTCGGCCGGTTCCGGCACAACCGCCGTCGCCGTCAGGTCAAGGCCCTGCTCTGCCCCCGCACCCTCTGCCGCCGCAACCTTGGCGACCAGCGATCCCGGCCGCGGCTTCGGCCGCGGCGACCGCGCCAGCGCATCGACGGGCGCCTCTGCCGGTGCGGCGGCATCGGGCACCGCCTCGGCCACGCTGGCGACACCGGTATAAATCGGGTTTGGCGGGGGCCGGGGCGACCGGTCGACAGGCTCGGCCGCCACAGCGGTGGCGCCGAACAGGATCAGCGCCGCGACAGCCCCGCGCACGGCTTCACGTCCGCTTCGCATCGGCGGCACGGCCAAAGTCTGGCGCGGCAGTGTCCTGCCCCGCCTCGATGATTCCGCGCCGGATCGCCCGCGTCCGGGTAAAGTAGGCGTGCAGATGGTCGCCGTCACCCAGCCGGATCGCACGCTGCAAGGCGAACAACTCCTCGGTGAACCGGCCAAGAATATCCAGCACCGCGTCCTTGTTGGTCAGGAACACGTCGCGCCACATCGTCGGGTCACTGGCCGCGATCCGGGTGAAATCGCGAAACCCGGTGGCAGAATACTTGATGACTTCGCTGTTCGACACCCGCCGCAGATCATCGGCCACGCCCACCATCGTGTATGCAATCAGGTGCGGCGTGTGGCTGACCACCGCCAGCACAAGGTCATGGTGCGGCGGATCCATCGTATCGACATTGGCGCCCATCGCGGCCAAGAGCCGCGTCAACCGCTCCAGCGCCGCCGCGTCCGTGTCAGGCAACGGCGTCAGCAACCACCAGCGGTTCTGAAACAGCGTCGCAAAGCCCGACCGCGGCCCGGAATACTCCGTCCCCGCCATCGGATGACCGGGGATGAAATGCACGCCTGCAGGGATATGCGGCGCCACCGCCGCGATCACCGCCTGCTTGACCGACCCCACATCCGTGACCGTAGCACCCGGCGCCAGATGCGGCCCGATCTCGGCGGCAATCGCCTCCATCGCCCCCACCGGCACGCACAGCACCACAAGGTCCGCCCCGGCCACCGCCTCAGCAGCCGTCTCGGTCACCCGGTCGCAGAACAACTCGCGCGCCACCGCCCGCGTCTCAGCCGACCGCGCATAGCCCACGATCTCGCCGGCAAGCCCCCCGGCCCGCATCGCATGCGCCATCGACGAGGCGATCAGACCAAGGCCGATCAGGGCGACGCGCTGATAGATCATCGCACCCCCTTGAACTGCGCCACCGCATGGGCAACCCGGCGGCACGATGCCTCGTCACCGATGGTGATGCGCAGGCAATGCGGCAGCTTGTAGCCAGCCACCCGCCGCACGATCAGCCCCTGCTCCTGCAGGAACGCGTCACAGGCCTCGGCTTCGTCCTGGCTGGCAAATCGCGCCAGCACGAAATTCGCCATCGACGTGTCCGACGGCACGCCCAGTTCTGCCAGCGCCACCGCCAACCACGACCGCAGCCGGGCATTCTCGTTGCGGCATTTCGCCACGAAGTCCTGATCCCTGACCGCCGCCTCCGCCACATCAAGTTGCGCCGTCGACAGGTTGAACGGCCCCCGCACCCGGTTCAGCACATCGATGATGTGCTTCGGCCCATAGCCCCAGCCAATCCGCAATCCGCCAAGCCCGTAAACCTTGGAAAACGTCCGCGTCATCACCACGTTGTCGCGCGCATCCACCAAGGCGGCTCCGCCGTCGTAGCCTTCGACATATTCGGCATAGGCCCCGTCCAGCACAAGGATCGCCTGCGCCGGCAACCCCGCCGCCAGCCGCGCCACCTCGGCCGCCGAAACCATTGTCCCGGTGGGGTTGTTCGGATTGGCAAGGAACACCAGTTTGGTGCGGCGGTTGCATGCGGCAAGGATTGCATCCACATCCGCCGTCCGCTCGCGCTCGGGCACCTCGACCGGGGTCGCCCCTGCCGCCAAGGCATAGATGCGGTACATCAGGAAGCCGTGCTCGGTGTAGACCACCTCGTCCTTCGGCCCGGCATAGGCCTGACAGAGGAAGTTGATCACCTCGTCCGATCCGGCCCCACAAATCACACGCCCTGCGTCAAGCCCATGCACTTCGGCAATCGCCGCCCGCAAATTGGCGTGGTCAGTCGACGGATACCGGTGCAGCGAATGCACCGACCGCTGGAAAACCTCCTTCGCCCGGTCCGACGCGCCGAACGGGTTTTCGTTCGACGACAGCTTCACCGCATTGGCCACGCCCGCCACATGCGACTTGCCGCCCTCGTAAAGGGCGATGTCAAGAATGCCGGGCTGCGGTCGGATCTGGTCGGTCATTGTCTCCCCCGAAACTCGAGGCGTTCTTAGCCGCCCCTTGCCCACAAGGCCAGAGACTTCCGCCAGACCCACCCGTGACTTATTGCGCGCCTTGCAGCGCCAGCGCACCGACAAGAAGTAAACGTGCGCCCGTCAGGGCGCTCCGTATGGTCAGTCGGCCAGAAAGTTCACGAACTGCCACGGATCGCTTTCGTCACGGTCCTCGGCAAAGCGGTTGATCCGGTGGTCAAGCGGCGTCCAGTCGGTGTAATGGCATTCGATGGACCCAAGGTAGGGCCGCTGCACCGCAAGGCAGCGCGCGTGGTCCATCTCGTCGGCCTCGACAAAGCCCGCGCGCGGGTTTTCCGCCACCCATACAATCGCCGCAAGCACGGCACTTGTAACCTGCATCCCGGTCGCGTTCTGATAGGGCGCGAGCTCTCGCGCCTCGGCGCAGGACAGACGCGAGCCGTACCACATCGCGCCCTTGGCATGACCGTAAAGCAGCACGCCAAGATCGTCGCCACCGGCAACAATCTCGCCCTCGGTCAGGATATGTTTCTTTTCCGGCAACATTCCCGCGCCGTTGATCTCGTGCAGCGATAGGATCGCATCCGCACAAGGGTGGTAGGCGTAATGGCAGGTGGGGCGATAGACCGGCCGGTCTCCGTCCCAGACCGTGTAGTAATCGGGAATCGACAACGCCTCATTATGCGTCACGACAAAGCCGAACTGCGGCCCGACCCCGGGGCACCATGATCGCACCCGTGTGTCGGCACCGGGTCGGTCGATCCAGATCGCATACCCTGCGCCGAAATCGAAGGCATGCCCGTCGCGCGGCAGCCGCCGTTCATGTGTGCCCCAGCCCAGTTCCGCCGGCTGGTAGCCTTCGGACAGCAGCCCGTCCACCGACCAAGTGTTGACGAACACCCCCGGCGGCCGCGCCCGCTCCGATACCTGCGTGTCGCGTTCGGCCACATGCACGCCCTTGACGCCAAGCTCCATCGACAGCCGCGCCCACGCCTCCCGGCTGGACGGCGCCGCAGCGACGCCGGTATCGGCCGCCAGCCGCAGCAACGCTTCTTTCAGCAGCCATGAGATCATCCCCGGATTGGCACCGCAGCACGACACCGCCGTCGGCCCGCCCGGAAACTGCCGGCCCAGCGCCCTCACCTTTTCGCGCAAGGGATAGTTCGTCCGCTCGGCGTTCGGCAGGGTCGAGCCGAAGTAGAACCCCGGCCACGGTTCCACCACCGTGTCGATGTATTGCACGCCAAGTTTCTGGCACAGAAGCATCACCTCGATCGAATCCACGTCGACCGACAGGTTCACCAGCATGCCCTTGCCATCCGGGAACAGCCCGGTCAGCACATCGACATAGTTGTCCGGCACCAGTGCCACCTGCAAATGGCGCAAGCCGCGCTCAGCCAGAAGCCCCGCAAACTCGCCCGAGGGTTCGATCATCGTGAAGGCGTCGCGGTCAAACGCGATGTGCCGCTCGATCAGGGGCAGCACCCCGCGACCAATCGACCCGAAGCCAATCATCACCAAAGGCCCGTCGATGCGGGCGTGAACCTCGTAACTCATTGTAATCCTTTCAGCCCTTGTAGGACTTGGCCTGCAGGTAATCCATCAGCGCCATCAGCACGCCCGAGACGACGAAGGTCAGGTGGATGATCACCAGCCACATCATCTCCGACTGTCCGAACGTGATCGCAGAATCGATGTCGCGGATTTCCATGAACTTCTTCAGCAGGTGAATCCCCGAAATCGCCACGATCGACGCGATCAGCTTCATCTTCAGCCCGCTGAAATCGACCTTGCCCATCCATTCCGGCCGATCCGCCCCAGCATCGAAATCGAACTTGGACACAAAGTTCTCGTAGCCGGAAAACAGCACGATCAGCAAAAGGTTCGCCGCCAGCGTCAGGTCGATCAGCGTCAGCGCGGCGAGGATGGTATCCTCGGCCGTCATCTCCATCAGCTTCGGCACATAGTAGAACAGCTCGCGCACGAAGATGAACGACATCATCGCCAGCGCCACGACCAGCCCCAGATACATCGGCGCCATCAGCCAGCGGCTGGCGAAAAGCCCCTGTTCGAAGCGTGTCTCAAGGTTCGGCTTTTCCGTCATGTCACTCATCCTCTGCAACGGGCCGCCCCCGCGCCCCACCTTCCACATAGCGCCTTTCTCATAGCGCAGGAAAGCGAACCGATCAGCCCCCATTCACCACGCGCTCTCAAATCAAAAGGGCCGCACCTTGCGGCACGGCCCCCTGCAATCACTGTCCCGCGAAAGGTTAGTTCTTCGCGTAGTATTCGACGACCAGGTTCGGTTCCATCTTCACGGCGTAAGGCACATCGCCCAGCGCCGGAGTGCGTACGAACTTCACGATCATCTTGTTGTGGTCGACTTCCAGATAATCGGGAACGTCACGCTCGGTCAGCGCGATGGCTTCCAGGATCAGGCCCATCTGCTTGGACTTCTGGCGAACCTCGATGATGTCGCCTTCCGACACGCGGTAAGACGCGATGTTGACGCGCTTGCCGTTCACCGTGACGTGGCCGTGGTTCACGAACTGACGTGCCGACCAGATCGTCGGCACCAGCTTGGCGCGGAAAACCACCGCGTCCAGACGACGCTCCAGCAGGCCGATCAGCATCTCGCCGGTGTCGCCCTTAACGCGTTCCGCTTCGCCATAGATCTTGCGGAACTGCTTTTCGGTCAGGTCGCCGTAATAGCCCTTCAGCTTCTGCTTGGCGCGCAGCTGCGTGCCGAAGTCGGACAGCTTGTTCTTGCGGCGCTGGCCGTGCTGGCCGGGGCCGTATTCGCGCTTGTTCACCGGGGATTTCGGACGGCCCCAGATGTTTTCGCCCATACGGCGGTCAAGTTTGTATTTGGCAGAGGTGCGTTTGGTCACCGCTGATCTCCTTCTAGGTCATGAAGGGCGTTGTCCTTTGCGGGTTTCCCCGCCGACAGGTCATTCCTTGCGGAAGCCACCAACACCAATGAAAAGCCCCGGAATCGCTTCCGGGACTGGGGCGGCTTATACAGCTGCGCCGGGTGGTGTCAACCAGCGCAGGTCACGCCGCCAGATCGTGCCGCAGGATCGCGGCCTCGGCGGCCGACAGGTTGCGCCGCGCGTAGGGGCCATAGCCTTCGGGGTCGGCCTCAAGGCCCGGCATCACGTGGGCCAACCGGTCGCGGTCCTCATGTCCCATGCTGGCAAAGTCCATGCCTGCGGGGTGGAAACTTTCGGTGGCAAGCCCGTTGGCAAAGACGATGCTGTGCCGTTCCAGCAGCACATGCACATAGCGCACGCCGTCAGGTGCAAGATCGACGCGCACCGCACGACCATCGACCATGTCCGACGCCGCGACCAACGCCTCTTCCGTGTTGAACAAGGCTCTCAGCGGCGCGGTCGCCAAAACCATCCGGTGCTGCGGCGACACCGTCAGCGCGCTGTCGGGCCGACGGATCCCGAACGCGCCCGCCTGAAACCGGATCGGGCGCAGCCGAGGCGCGGCACGCAGGCAATCGGCGGTCAGGTCGCGCTGCCCGATCCACAACACCGGCAGCGCGCCGTCATCGGCAGTCTGCACCAGATCGCCGGGGCGCAGGGCTTCGATCGGCCGCGCGCCCCCCGGCGTCATCAGCCGCGTGCCGGGGGTAAAGCAGATCACCCCACCCCCATGTGTCAGCCCCGCCTTGGGGTCAACGCTGACCCGGGTGATCCGCAAGATCCGGTTGCGCGGCGGCACCTCGCCCTGAAACAGCACCATCCGCGCGCCAGTTTCGTCGGAATGGAGGATGCGGATGTGATACCGCTTCGGGCCATCGCTTACTACGAAGCCTTCGTCCGGCATGATCTGGTCATCCGGCTCGGCGTCGGCATCGACGGCGGGGGCGGGCTCTCGCCCCAGCATCTTGCGCACCGCGCGGGCAGCCCGGCGGCGCAGCGCCGTCATCGCCTCGGCACCCAACAAAAGCGGCCCGTCAGGCCCATCCAGCCGCGCGGCCTGCCCGGTCCAGCGCCATGTCGCGCCCGGCACCAGCCCATGCACCGCACTGGCGGGCATCCCGCCGATTTCCGTCTGCCGCCACGAAATTACGAACGTCGCCTCTGCGCCGATCCCCATTGCCTGTCTGCCTGCTCTTTTCTTGCTTTTATATGCAAGGATTAGCAGATGAAGGCACGGCTGCCTATAGCGGCGTTGCCCACCCGGCCAAGCGATGCGCAAAAGCGACAGCCATTCATTAATCGCCCGCATTTTCGGCGTTCCCTAGGGAACAGCGCCCGTTTCCTGTGCATCGCAAAAGGAAACGGCAGCCGCACGGCGTCGGCAAGGAAAGCGCTTCATGACATTTCAACTGGCCATGCTGAACCGGCAGATCTCGCAACGCGTCAGCGGCCCCGGGGGGCTTTACAACCTTGGCAACGGGTTGGGGCTGGCAGGCGGTCTTGCGCTGCACGTCGCCGCCGCCACCGCCGTCACCGGCGCAGGCCTGACCCATGGCGCGTCGGCGGTGGTCGATTACTTCGTCGGCAGCCTTGGCGCGACGGCGATCACCCTCGCCATGCTGATCTTCTTCTGGAGCGGCGAACGCTATCACCGTGCATGGGCCCATGGCGCCCCGCCGGATGCAGCGCAGAACCGGCTGGGCGACCTGTCGTCGGGCTGGGGCGCGCTGGCGCTGGGGCTTGGCCTCTTCCTTCTGGGCCAGCCGGAACTTGCCGCAACCTCGGGCCTCCTCCATGCCGCAGGCAAGTTCGGCAGCGCCCTGCCACCCCGCATCCAACGCCGCTTGCCCTTCGGCCCGAACGCCTTTCGCCTGACCGTCGTCGCCAGCCGCGTGCCTGCCCTCGTCGCCGTCCTAATCGAGGCGGAAAAGGCCACTGCCGGCGGCCCCGCCCAACCGCTTGCCGCCAGCGCTCTGCTGGTGCTGTGCTACCTTCTCTGGCTCAAGGCCGACGTGGCGCTTCTGCGCAGCTAAGCCTCAGGCAGAAACATGGCGGCCGCGCTTCGGAACACCGAACAAGGGGACGAGGCGCGGCGCAGTCACCCGTCGCCTGAACGCGGCAACTCTTGCCGCGCCAGACAAGATCGTTACGCCGGGATCTGGGCAGTTTCCGGTCCAAAAGTGCTCGTGATTTCTGCAACGAGGTCGGCAGGGAACCCGCCTTCCCTGGCGTGCCGGTAGATCGCCTCCGCGCTGTCGGCCTCATGCACGCAATACAACTTGTCACCAGCGGCATAGGTATGAAGCCAGACATAGGGCACCCCAAGGCCGGCAACCACGGCATTGGACTTGGCCGCTATGTCGCAAAGCTCGCTACGCGTCAGCTTGCTTGCGCCGGGAACGTTTCTTTCGACGATGAACTTGGGCATTCCGTCCTCCCTGAGGTTACGTATCCCAAGTCTAGGTCCGGGGGGGCGAACCGGCTAGTTCACAATCTGAAGCGGGTCCGCGTCATAGGTGGTTCGGTGTCTGAACCCGACGCATCCTCAGGCGCGTCGCCGCCACTCACCCGCACTTCGAATGCCCGCAGTTGCCACAGGTCATGCAGCCTTCGACCATCCGCATCTCATAGGCGCCGCAGGCCGGGCAGGCCGGCCCTCGCGGCGCCTCTCCCACCACCATCAGCTCGGCCTTCGGGTCCGACTTCAGCCCCAGCCCCTCGCCCGCGATGAAGCCGATCTCGATCAGGTGCCGTTCGATCACCCCGCCGATCGCCGCAAGGATCGAGGGGATGTATTTCCCCTCCATCCATGCCCCGCCGCGCGGATCGAACACCGCCTTCAACTCCTCAACCACGAAGGAAATATCCCCCCCGCGCCGGAACACCGCCGAGATCATCCGCGTCAACGCCACGGTCCAGGCGAAATGCTCCATGTTCTTGGAATTGATGAACACCTCGAACGGCCGCCGATGCCCGGCGATCACAATGTCATTGATGGTGATGTACAGCGCATGTTCCGACCCCGGCCATTTCACCTTGTAGGTCTGCCCCTCCAGCGCCCCCGGCCGGTCCAACGGATCGCTCAGATACACCACCTCGCCCTGCGTCACCGGCACCGGCTTTGCCTCGGCCTTCTCGCTCACCGTCAGCACCGACCCCGTCACCTCGTTCGGCCGATACGTCGTGCAGCCCTTGCAGCCCTGATCCCAGGCGGCCATGTAGACCTCCTTGAAATCGTCGAAACTGATGTCCGCCGGGCAGTTGATCGTCTTCGAGATGCTGCTGTCCACCCACTTCTGCGCCGCCGCCTGCATCCGCACATGGTCCAGGGGCGGCAGCGTCTGCGCGTTCACGAAATGCGCCGGCAACTCCGCATCGCCAAACTTCTCCCGCCACAGCCGCACCGCGTAATCGACAACTTCTTCCTCGCTCCGGCTGCCGTCCTTCTGCAACACCTTACGCGTATAGGCATAGGCAAACACCGGCTCGATCCCGCTCGACACGTTCCCGGCATACAAGGAAATCGTCCCCGTCGGCGCGATGCTGGTCAACAGCGCATTCCTGATCCCGTGCTTGGCAATCGCCGCCCGCACGTCCGCGTCCATCCCCAGCATCGTCCCCGACGCCAGATACTTCTCCGCATCAAACAGCGGAAACGCCCCCTTCTCCTGCGCCAGATCAACCGACGCCAGATAAGCCGACCGCGCAATCGCATGCATCCAGCCTTCCGTCAGCGCCGCCGCCTCAACCGACCCATACCGCTCGCCCAACATCAACAGCGCGTCCGCCAGCCCTGTCACGCCAAGCCCGATCCGCCGCTTCGCCCGCGCCTCGGCCTCCTGCTGCGGCAACGGAAAACGGCTCGCCGTCACCACGTTGTCCATCATCCGCACCGCCACCCGCACCAGCCGGTCCAGCGCCGCCATGTCCAGCGCAACCTCTGGCGCGAACGCTTGCGTCACCAACGCCGCAAGGTTGATCGACCCCAACAGACACGCGCCATAGGGCGGCAAGGGCTGTTCGCCGCAGGGGTTCGTCGCGGCAATCGTCTCGCAATAGTTCAGGTTGTTCGCCGCATTGATCCGGTCGATGAAGATCACCCCCGGCTCGGCGAAATCAAAGGTGTTGCGCATGATCCGGTTCCACAGATCGCGCGCCTCGACCGTCCGGTACACCCGCCCGTCGAACACCAGTTCCCACGGACCGTCCGCCTTCACCGCCGCCATGAACGCATCCGTCACCAGCACCGAAAGGTTGAACATGCGCAACCGCGCAGGGTCTTTCTTCGCCTCGATGAAGGCCTCGATATCTGGGTGGTCGCAGCGCATCGTCGCCATCATGGCACCCCTGCGCGACCCCGCCGACATGATCGTGCGGCACATCGCATCCCACACATCCATGAAGCTGAGCGGGCCCGAGGCATCCGCCGCCACCCCCTTCACCTCGGCCCCGCGCGGCCGGATGGTGCTGAAATCGTACCCGATCCCGCCGCCCTGCTGCATCGTCAGCGCGGCCTCCTTCAGCCCGTCGAAGATACCGCCCATGCTGTCGGGAATGGTGCCCATGACAAAGCAGTTGAACAGCGTGACGCTCCGCCCCGTCCCAGCCCCCGCCGTGATCCGGCCCGCCGGCAGATACTTGAAATCCTCCAGTGCTGCGTAGAACTCCGCCTCCCATTTCGCCGGCTCGGCCTCGACCTCGGCCAAGGCTCGCGCAATCCGCCGCCAGGTGTCCTCCACCGTCCCGTCGATCGCCGTGCCGTCGGCATCCTTGAAGCGATACTTCATGTCCCAGATGGCTTCGGCAATGGGCGCTGAAAATCGCGACATGGGGCGATGTGTCCTTAAGGTTGTGGATAAGTCGGAAGAGGCCACAAGATACGCCTCATGCCACCTCCGGTCAACTTGCACTCCCCCACCAGCCCGCTATGTTCGCCCCATGCCCGTGAACATCCTGAAACTCTGCGTCGGTGCCGACAGCATCGAAGACCTCGCCGACTGGCAGGCCAGCCAGCGTCCCCGCTGGCCAGCCGGACGCGCCATCCACGTCACCCGCATGTTCCCGAAACGCGAGGCGGAAATCCTCGATGGCGGCTCGCTCTTCTGGGTCATCAAGGGCATCATCCTCTGCCGCCAGCGCATCCTCGGCCTCGAACAGATCACCGAAGGCGATGGCATCACCCGCTGCGCCCTGATCCTCGACGCCGACATCATCCGCACCGAAGCAGCCCCGCGCCGCCCCTTCCAAGGCTGGCGCTACCTCGCCCCCTCGGACAGCCCGCGCGATCTCGTCAAGGGCCGCGAGCGCGAAGACCCCCTCCCCCCGGCCCTCGCCCAGGCGCTCGCGGAAATCGGCCTGCGCTGACCCAACCGCCAAGATTCGACTAAAATTGCCTTCCCCTTCGCCAAATATCCCACGGGGGACGCTGGCTTGGCCCTCGGGCCAAGCCAGCGCGGGGGTGTGAAACCCCCGACCCGACGCCAGCGTCCGGCGCGCCCTTTCCTTCGGCGCAAAAACCCGCCATCACTCCGGCATGCCGCGCCCCCTGCTCCTCGCCGCCCCAGCCGTCTTTCTCGTCCTCTGGTCGGCCGGCTTTGCCATCGCCAAGCTCGGCCTGGAACACGCCCAGCCGCTAACCTTGCTCGCGCTGCGCTACACCTGCGTGCTCGTCCTCTTGCTGCCACTCGCATTGATCTTGCGCCCGCCGATGCCGAAAACCCTGCGCGCTTGGGCCGATATCGCCATCGTCGGCTTCCTCATTCAGGTGGTCTATTTCGGGCTGTGCTACGTCGCCTTCAAATCCGGCGTCTCGGCAGGGGGCGTCGCGATCATCGTCTGCCTCCAACCGATTCTCGTCGCTCTCGTCGCCCCCCGCTTCGTGGGCGAGGCGACGTCGCCGCGCGGCTGGCTCGGCCTCGCCCTCGGCCTTGCCGGGGCGGCGCTGGTGATCTTCGGCCGCTCCAGCATCGCCGCCGAAAACCTGTTCGGCGTCGCCTGCACCGTGCTTGCGCTGTTCGGCATCACCGTCGGCACCCTGTGGGAAAAACGCTTCGGTGTGACCCATCACCCCGTCACCTCGAACCTGATCCAGTATGCCACCGGCGCCGCCTTCACCCTGCCCGCCGCATGGGCCACGGAAAACATGGCCGTCACCTGGAATGTCGAATTTGCCGCCGCCCTCGCCTACCTCGTGATCGGGAACTCGCTTCTCGCGATGACGCTCCTCCTCGCGATGATCCGCGCCGGACAGGTGGCCCGCGTGTCGGCTCTCTTCTACCTCGTCCCGGCGCTTTCCGCCCTCTTCGCCTGGCCTCTGTTGGGCGAGGTGATGCCCCCCCTAGCCTGGGCCGGGCTGGCACTCGCTGGCCTTGGCGTGGCCATCGTCAGCAAGGCCAAAACCTAACGCGGGGTTAAACGCGCTTCGCAACCCTTTGTTTTCATTGAGTCCGAAAAATGTCCCACAGTGGGACACCCCTCAAACCCCAAGCCGCTCCAGCAACGGCCCAAGGTCCTCCCCCGACCCCTTCGCCCGAAACAGCACGGCCTCCGACCGCAGGATTAGCCCGTCAGACAGCACCTTCAGATGGTTCGCCCTCAACGTCTCCCCCGACGAGGTGATGTCCGCGATCGCCTCGGCCGTCAGGTTCTTCACCGTCCCTTCCGTCGCCCCCAGACTATCCACCAGTTGATAATCCGCGACCCCGTTCTCGGTCAGAAATTCCCGCACCAGCCGGTGATACTTCGTGGCGATCCGCAACCGAAACCCATGCTCCGCCCGAAACGCCGCCGCCGCCGCATCCAGATCATCCAGCGTATCCACGTCCACCCAGACCGACGGCACCGCCAGGATCAAATCCGCCTGCCCGAACCCAAGCCGCGCCACCTCCGCCACGACCGACGACCAGTCCGCCAACTCCTCGCGCACAAGGTCGGTCCCGGTCACCCCAAGGTTAATTCGCCCCGCCTCCAGCTCGCGCGGCACTTCTGAGGCGGCCAGCAGCACCAACTCCACCCCTTCCATCCCCTCGACCGCGCCGGAATATTCCCGCTCCGCCCCGGTTCGCCGCATCGCCAGCCCCCGCGCCCCGAACCAGGCGAAGGTCTCTGTCATCAGACGGCCCTTCGACGGCACCCCGATCTTGATCATGCCGCCCCCCGTAACCGCGCCACCAGCCCCGGCCGGATCACGCCACCCACCGCCGGGATCGAGACCCCCGCCCCCAAGACCGCTGTCAACGCATCATACCGCCCGCCCGACGCGACCGGCGGCAGCGAAGGGTCAGCCGCATGAAAGCTGAACACGAACCCGTCGTAATATTCCAAAGAGGTTCGCCCGTGGCTCGCTTCAAACGGTAGCTTGTTCAAATCCACACCGCGCTCCGCCAACGCCTCCAGCCGCAGCGCGAACCGGTCTACCGCCGGGCCGATTGCCGGCAGCATCGGCATGATGCCCCGCAAATGCGCCAAGGCCGCCGCCGTCGGCGCCTCAAGCGTCAAAAGGTCATACAGCATCGCCGCCTCAGGCGCCGAGATTGGCTTCGCCCCGGCGTCCTCCAGCAACGCCTCGGCCCGCGCCGCGATTTCCCCGGCGGACCGCAGCCCGACGAACGTTCCGGCCTCCGCGATCAACGCCTCGGGCGACCCTTTGGCCAACCGCTCCAGCAAGGCCGCCCGCGCAGCAGACACCGGGGCCCTGCCGGCGAACCGGTCCAGCAGCGCGCGAAACCGCCTTGGCCGCCAGATGTGCCGCAACAGCGCCGCCCTCCGCCGCGGCGTCGTTTCCAACCCGCGCACCGCAGCCATCAGGATACCGATATCCCCGGTTGCGGGCCGCAAGCGCAGATCCGCCAGCATCGACTGGAACAGCGCAAATACCTCGGCATCTGCCGCCTCTGGCGCGGTCCGGTCAAACACCTCGAACCCGACTTGCAGATATTCCGACGCCCGTTCCGATGCGCGGTCCTGCTTGCGGAAAACCTCGCCCAGATAGCAATACCGCGCTGGCTCCGCCCCATGCGCCATGTGCGCCTGCACCACCGGCACCGTGAAATCGGGCCGCAGCATCATCTCGCCCCGCGCCGGGTCTTGCGTCACATAGGCCCGCGCCCGGATATCCTCGCCATAAAGATCAAGAAGCGTTTCCGCCGGTAAAAGGATATCCGCCTCCACCGGTACCGCCCCCGCCGCGACAAAGGCTGCGTGCAACCGCTCGGCCTCGGCCCGGATCGCCGCTTTCGGCGTCATTGCGCCAGCATCTTTCGCACTGCGGCCACCAGACCTTCGCGCGGGACCTCAACCTGTGCAGGGCGGTCCTTCCATTCCTCCAGCGTGGCGCTTTCAGCGATCTTGGCACCAAGGATCAGGTCCTTCAGGATCACCGTTCCCGCCGCCGCCTCGTTGCCACCCTGGATCACCGCGATGGGCGATGAGCGTTTGTCGGCATACTTCAATTGGTTGCCGAAGTTCTTCGGGTTGCCGAGGTAGACCTCTGCCCGGATACCCGCCCGCCGCAGATCGCCCACCATCGCCATGTAATCCGCCATCCGCTCGCGGTCCATCACTGTCACCACGACCGGCCCCGCCACGTCACCCTGCACGCCCCCTTTGGCCTTCAACGCAGCGAGCAGCCGGTCTACCCCGATGGAAACTCCGGTTGCAGGCACGTCCTGCCCGGTAAATCGCTTCACCAGCCCGTCATACCGCCCGCCGCCCGCGACCGATCCGAACTGCCGCTTGCGGCCCTTCTCGTCGAGGATTTCAAAGGTTAGCTCCGCCTCATAGACTGGCCCGGTGTAATAGCCGAGGCCGCGGACGACCCCTGGGTCGATCACGATGCGGTCGGGGCCGTAGCCCTGCGCCGCCAGAAGGTCGCCAATCCCTTCCAACTCGGCCACGCCTTCCACCCCGATGGCCGAGGCTCCCACCAACTCTCGCAGGCGGGCCACTGTTTCGGCCCCGGTGCCACGCTTTGCGGCCATGAAGCCCATCACGACCTCTGCCTGCTCGTGACCAAGCCCCGCACCCTTGGTGAAATCCCCGCTCTCGTCCTTGCGGCCTTCGCCGAGGAGGGCGCGCACGCCGGCGTCGCCAAGCCGGTCGATCTTGTCGATGGCGCGCAGGACGATGCCGCGTTCGGTTTCCTTGTCGTCACCGGAAAGGCCCGCGACTTCCATCACGCCGTTCAGGACCTTGCGGTTGTTGACCCTCACCACGTAGTCGCCACGGGGGATGCCGACGGTTTCCAGCGCGTCGGCCAGCATAGCGCAGATTTCGGCGTCGGCGGCGACTGAGGCGCTGCCCACCGTGTCGGCGTCGCATTGGTAGAACTGGCGGAAGCGGCCGGGGCCGGGCTTTTCGTTCCGCCAGACCGGGCCCATCGCGTAGCGGCGGTAGGGGCTGGGCAGGTCGTTGCGGTACTGGGCGGCGACGCGGGCCAATGGGGCGGTGAGGTCGTAGCGGAGGGCGAGCCAGTCGGCGTCTTCGTCCTGCCAGGCGAACACGCCCTCGTTGGGGCGGTCGACGTCGGGGAGGAACTTGCCGAGGGCTTCGACGGTTTCGACGGCGCTGGTCTCCAAGGGATCGAAGCCGTAGCGGTGGTAGACCTCGGCGATGGCGTCGAGCATGGCCTTGCGGGCCGTCACCTCGGCGCCAAAGTAATCGCGGAAACCCTTTGGGGTCTCGGCCCTGGGGCGGCGGGAGGATTTGTCGTTTGCCATCGGTCGGGCCCTTCGCCTATCGTCGCGGCCCCCGTGTATCGAATGGCCGGGGGGGCGGCAAGCGGGGGTGAGGGATGGACCGGACCGAGGCACTGGAGGAAAGGATCGCCCACCTGACGCGGGCGGTGGAGGATCTGTCGGATGTGGTGGCGAGCCAAGGGCGGGAGATCGACCGGCTGACCCGGCTGGCGGCGATGCTGGCGGAGAGGGAAGCGGAGCGGGAGGCGGGGCTGGGGGAGGCCCCGGCGGCCAACGTGAGGCCGCCGCATTGGTGAGGGGAGGCTTCGGGGAGGCCGGGGCCGTTGGGCCAGCCGCCCTGTCCCACCGTGGGACACTCGGGTGGGGTGTGGGATATCAAGGGGTTAGGGGGTTGGGTTAAGGGTTTGTTAACCGCCGATTGCCAGTATGGATACCACAGTGAAGCTCACAGCAATTCGTCCAAGTTTGGTGGTTCAACCGCCTTGAGAGACTTCCATATCTTGACGCATGTTTCGAAGTGCCCGTTCGTTACGCCCAAAGAAACGTACTTGCGAGGGACATCTCTCCGTTCCGAAATTGCCTCAATAGTCGTGCTGGCTTGCTCAAGCATCATGATATCTTCTCGACGGTGTTCGAGAGGATAGATTAGTTCCATCGCGATCACTTCCGCGAGATACTCAGAGTCCGCTTCCGGACTGGTGTGTTCCTCCATAAAGTGTGGAGTTTCCTTCATGTTACCAATGGTTACACATGGATCAGGTTGAAAGTCTTCTTCCGTGTCTACCAAAATGTGACAAAGTTCCTTTACGCACGCGAAGCGCTTCCACCAAGAGGCCTCCGACTTTATCACGTGGATTTTGTTTACTTTATTTCCGGCCTGATCAACATATCGCTCCACAAATGCCCTGTGGAACTCAGATTCAACATCCACTTCATCTTTTTCGATGACGAGGTCTGTTAAGAGTTCGATAATTTTGTGAATGTTTTCAACGCTTACGCGCTGATTTACGAGCTCATCTCCGCTCGTATGCATGTGATAATAATGATTGACGCGCTTGGCGGCGTAAAATGCATTGACTAATTTCAGAGCCTTGTCAGTCACAGGAGCCTCGAGACAAGAAACAACTATTTGTTGTGCTATGCCCCGAGGCTTCCACTGTCAATAGCAGCTATCAACCGACCTTCTTAAGCCGCAAGTCGCCAAAGTCTAACTTAGAGACTTTACCGTCTGCTATCGCTCTATGAATCTTCAAAAGATCCTGCTGAACTTGCAGCGGGCTACCTTCATCCAGATTTTTGTGCAGAAACTTCACGTCGACGAGACCTTGGCTGCGCTTCTCTTCGTAGAGGCGCGTCAAATTCTCTGTGACGTTTTCACCGGCGTTCATAGCTGCCTCCTTTTTAATAAGCACACCGCTCGATTTAACCGAGCACACCTCAGAAACCGTTTGAAACCCTAACTTGCCCATCCATCTTTCCATGCCATTTACGCCGCAATTGCGGCTATTCTCAGGCAGGGAAAACGCTGCGAACTCGCCCCTACCAACTCAGTGGGACGATTGAGGGTTCCCGAACATATTGCCAGAGAACACTCTTCCACCTGCCCCGCGCACCCCCCACCGGATGATTCCTGTCAAGGCCTTAAGTCACCTTACCCACATGTCCCAACATTTCACAACAACAATACGAACCGCTCCCGAGAGGGATCCGAACTGTGATTCTTCTTAGTTGCAGTGGCCATGCCCGTTCACCCACTTCAGTGTCAAGGCATTCTTTTGCAAACAACGTATGCGGAGCGAAGGTGGTTACAAGACGAAGGTTCGCACATTTTCGTTAACAAACACTGATTGCACACAGTACGAAACGACCTTCATGCCTCGGCACTACTCACAGGCTTGGCCTGCTACAGATGCCGCAACTTGAGAAGCCGGGTTCAAGTGAACTGTCATTCCCTCATGAGATCGGTTGCAACTGCATCAGCAGAACTTCGGGGGGAGGGGTTGTGGGATCAAGTGCCTACGTCGGCCGTTGGGGCGCCCGCCCGCGGGAGGGCGCGGCCCTTCGTTGTGTGGGGTTGGGGTGCGGGTGTTGCTCAGCTTTTCTGAAACCAGCGTTCGATCTCGTCCATCACGTCATCGGCCAGACCGCCGCGTTTCGCCTCTGGCCCGGTGAACCGCAGCACCCAGCCTTCGCGGCAGGCTTCCCTGCGGATCGTCAGGCCTTGGCGTAGCTGCAACAGCTTGCGGGGGCGGCCGGGGAGGGCTTCGGGGTCGGGCTTCTCGTCCAGCACCGTCATCAGGCTGGACCATTGCAGATCGAGCGCGTGGCCGGCGAGGGGGGTGAGGGTGGCGCGGATCAGGTCCTCCATGTCTCCCCTCAGGGCCGACGCCAGACGTTCCATGCGGTGGGTGGACAGACGCTCGGGCGTGGTGAGGAGGCCGGTCAGCGCCTCCACCACCATCGCGAAGGCGCGCAGGCGGGTGCGGGCCTGACGGGCGAGCGCGGGGTAGAGGGCGGCCACGGCGGCATCGGGGGTGGGGAAGTGGCCCTCCTCTACGGCGGCGGTGATGAGGGCGCCTTTTTCCCAAGGGGTGACGGGGGCGCGGATCTCGTTTTCGGTGACCATCGCGGCCATCGCGGCGGGAAGCGATGCGGGGGTGCGGAGGAAGGCGGGGATCGTGGGGAGGCCGAGGTTGCGGGCGGCGGTGAGGCGGCGGAGGCCGGAGATGAGGCCGAAAAGGTGGGGCGGGCCGTCGGTCTGGGGGCGCGGGGTGGTGAGGCGCCAGACCTCGATCGGGGTGCGGAGGCCCTCGATCAGGATCGAGGTTTGGAGTTCGGTGAGGCTGGTGGGGTCGAGGGTGGTGCGGTCGCGCAGAAGGGCGCGGGGGTCGATGTCGGCGAGGGGGATCTGGATGAGGGGGTCCATCGGCGTGCTCCTTTTGGCCGAGGAGACGCGGGGGGCGTTAAGGGCGGGTGAGGCGGGCGGGCGCTACACCTCTTCGACCATCACGACGCCCTGGATCGCCTTGATGGCGGCGCGGATCTGGGGGGTGACGGGGTAGGTTTGCGGGAGGGGGATGTCGGCCTCGTGCCCGCCGTCGAAATGGGCGGTGAGGGTGAGGCGGGCGCGGGTGCGGCCCTCGAGTTTGGGGAGGAGGGTGAGGAGGGACTGGATCGCGGAGGGCTGGTTGATGTGGATGCGGAGGTCCTGCGCGCCGGCTTGGTCGGCGACGGCGTCGATGGCCTGGACGTGGTTGGCGAGGAGTTTCAGGGTGTCGCCTTCGAGTTCCGCCTTGACGGTGAGGACGACGTTGCGGCCGGGTTCGAGAAGATCGCGGGAAGCCTCCAACGTGTCGGAGAACACGGTGACTTCGTAAAGCCCGGTCGGGTCGGAGAGGGAGACGAAGGCGAAACGGTTGCCCTTGGCGGACTTGCGCTCCTGCCGGGCGGAGACGGAGCCGGCGAGTTTCGCGATGAGGGGGGCGCGTTCGGCTTTGGCGGTGAGGTCGGTGAGGGTGTCGACGCCCTTGCGTTTCAGGGCGGACATGTAGTCGTCAAGCGGGTGGCCGGAGAGGTAGAAGCCGATCGCCTGATGTTCCTGCGCGAGGCGTTCGATGGCGAGCCAGTCGTCGCGGAAGGGAAGGCGCGGTTCGGGGATGTCGGCGCCAGCCTCGCCGAAGAGGGAGACCTGGGTGGAGGACTTCGCGTCGTGGATCGCGGCGGAGTAGGCGACGAGGGGGTCGAGGGCCTCGAACACGCGGGCGCGGTTGGGGTCAAGTTGGTCGAAGCATCCGGCGCGGGCGAGCATTTCGAGCGGGCGTTTGCCGATGCGTTTCAGGTCCACGCGGCGGGCGAAATCGAAGAGGGTGGCGAAGGGTTTCTGACCACGCGCCTCGACGATCAGGCGCATCGCGTCGACGCCGACGTTCTTCAAGGCACCGAGGCCGTAGACCAAAGCACCATCGCGCACGGTAAAGGTGGCGAGGGAGGCGTTGATGCAGGGCGCGATGGTCTTGATGCCCAGCTTGTCGACCTCGCGTTTGTAGACGGCAAGCTTGTCGGTGAGGTGGAGGTCGCAGTTCATCACGGCGGCCATGAATTCGGCCGGGTAGTTCGCCTTGAGATAGGCAGTCTGGTAGCTGACCACGGCATAGGCGGCGGCGTGGGATTTGTTGAAGCCGTAGTTGGCGAATTTCTCCAGAAGGTCGAACACCTCGCCCGCCTTCTTGGCGTCGATGTTGTGGGTGGCCTTGGCGCCTTCGATGAATTTCGGGCGTTCCTTGGCCATTTCCTCGGCGATCTTCTTGCCCATCGCGCGGCGCAGAAGGTCGGCACCGCCAAGGGAATACCCGGCCATGACCTGCGCGATCTGCATCACCTGTTCCTGATAGACGATGATGCCTTGGGTTTCGGCCAAGATGTGGTCGATGGTGGGGTGGATCGATTCAAGGTCGCGCAAGCCGTTCTTGACCTCGCAATAGGCGGGGATGTTTTCCATCGGGCCGGGGCGGTAGAGCGCCACCAAAGCCACGATATCCTCGATGCAGGTCGGCTTCATGCGCCTGAGCGCATCCATCATGCCCGAGCTTTCCACCTGAAACACGGCGACGGTCTTGGCAGCGGCGTAAAGCTCGTAACTTGGCTTGTCGTCGAGGGGGATCAGGTTGATGTCGAAACTGATGCCACGGAGCGCCAGAAGGTCCATCGCGTTCTGGATCACGGTCAGGGTCTTGAGACCAAGAAAGTCGAACTTCACCAGACCTGCGGCTTCGACCCATTTCATGTTGAACTGGGTGGCGGGCATGTCGGAGCGCGGGTCCTGGTAGAGCGGCACCAACTGGTCGAGCGGGCGGTCCCCGATCACCACCCCTGCGGCATGGGTGGAGGCATTGCGGTAGAGGCCTTCGATCTGGGCGGCGTAATCGAGGAGGCGGCCGACGACCTCCTCTTTCGCGGCTTCGCGCAGGCGGGGTTCATCGGCCAAGGCCTTGGTGATCGACACCGGCTTCACGCCTTCGACCGGGATCATCTTCGACAGCCGGTCCACCTGCCCGTAGGACATCTGCAAGACGCGGCCTACGTCGCGCACGGCGGCTTTCGACAGCAAAGCGCCGAAGGTGATGATCTGGCCCACCTTGTCGCGGCCATAGCGGTCTTGCACGTAGCGGATCACCTCTTCGCGGCGGTCCATGCAGAAGTCGATGTCGAAGTCGGGCATCGAGACGCGTTCGGGGTTGAGGAAGCGTTCGAAGAGAAGCGCATAGCGCAAGGGATCGAGGTCGGTGATCGTGAGGGCATAGGCGACGAGGCTGCCCGCACCCGAACCCCGGCCCGGACCGACGGGGATACCGTGATCCTTGGCCCATTTGATGAAATCAGCCACGATCAGGAAGTAGCCGGGGAAGCCCATCTTTTCGATGATGCCAAGCTCGAAGTCGAGCCGGGCCTGATACTCCTCGCGCGTGGCCGAGGGGGTGATGACGGCAAGCCGTGCTTCAAGCCCTTCGTTGGCCTGGCGGCGCAGTTCGTTGACCTCGTCATCGGCGAATTTAGGCAGGATCGGCGCGCGCTTCTTGGCGGCAAAGGCGCAACGGCGGGCAATCTCGACCGTGTTTTCCAGCGCCTCGGGCAGGTCGGCGAAGAGGGCGCACATTTCGGCTTCGGTCTTGAAATAGTGCTGCGGGGTCAGGCGGCGGCGGGGCTGCTGTTGATCGACATAGGCGCCTTCGGCGATGCAGATCAGAGCGTCGTGCGCCTGATACATCTCGGCCTTGATGAAGTAGACATCGTTGGTGGCGACCAGCGGCAAGGCGAATTCATAGGCCAGTTCGACCGAGCCGCGTTCGGCCAGGGCCTCGGCCTCGGGCAACTGCCCGCCGGGGCCGGGGTGGCGTTGCAACTCGACATAAAGCCGGTTCGGGTAGATCGCGGCCAGCCGCTGCAACAGTGAACGCGCCTTAGGCATCTGCCCGGCCGAAAGGAGGCGGCCAAGCGGCCCATCCGGCCCGCCCGTAAGGCAGATGAGGCCGTCCGACTGCGCGGCAAGTTCATCGAGAGTGACCTGCGGCAGCGCGCCGGTGCCGGCCACCGCGCCGTCGATGTAAAGCCGCGTGTTGAGCCGCATCAGATTCTGGTAGCCGGCCTCGTTCTGCGCCAGCAGAACCACGGGGGCGGGCTGGCGCGGGCGTTCGCCCGGTTGTGCTGGATCGTAGGCGACCGAAATCTGGCAGCCGACAATGGGCTGGACCCCTGCCCCGGCTGCGGTGACGGAAAACTCCAGTGCGGCGAACATGTTGTTGGTGTCGGTCACGGCGACGGCGGGCATCGCTTGCGACTTGCAGAGGTCGACCAGCTTCTTCACCGGGACCGCGCCTTCCAGAAGGGAATGTTCGGTGTGGACGCGGAGGTGGATGAATCGGGTCTGGGACATGGGTGGAAGGTAGCGAAGCCCGCGCGCCGGGGAAAGGTCTGCTCGTTCTTTCGGCGAAAGGCGAAACTGCTTCCAAGAAACCAAAGAAGGTATGTCTTGCCATGTGGCAACCTTCAGCGCTTCATGGTGATTATAAAAGAAGGGGCAAGAAGCCCTTGGGGTGTGTGTCAGCCTTACGCCGCATCGGGCGGGCACACGGAATACCTCGACCGGGGAGACCGCGGCGGATTTTGACATGACGGAGATTTCGTTTCTCCTGAACGGTGCGCCTGTAACGGTCGCGGATCAGCCGCCGACGCGGACGCTCCTTGATTGGCTGCGCGATGTGCGTGGCCTGACCGGCACGAAGGAAGGTTGCAACGAAGGCGACTGTGGCGCGTGCACGGTGATGGTCACCGATGCGGACGGGTCGCGGGCGCTGAACGCCTGCATCCTGTTTCTGGCGCAGTTGCACGGCAAGGCGGTGCGCACGGTCGAAGGCATCGCAGGGCCGGATGGCAGCTTGCATCCGGTGCAACAGGCGATGATCACCCATCACGGCAGCCAGTGCGGCTTCTGCACGCCGGGGTTCGTGGTGTCGATGGCAGTGGGCCACGCGCAGGGCCGCCGGGATCATGACGACGTGTTGGCCGGCAACCTTTGCCGCTGCACCGGCTATGCGCCGATCATCCGCGCCGCCGAAGCTGCGGAAGCGGCGCCGGTGCCAAGTTGGATGGATGATGCTGCAGGGCTTCCTCTTCTCCAAATATCCCAGGGGTCCGGGGGCAGCGCCCCCGGCGCGTTCCGCCCGCGCGACAGCGACGAATTGGCGGAGTGGTATCTGGCGAACCCCGATGCCGTGCTGATCGCCGGGGCGACGGACGTGGGGCTTTGGGTAACGAAACAGTTGCGCAACCTTACGCCGGTCGCGTTCCTGAACGGCGTGCGCGACTTGCAGGCCATCGAGGAACAGGGCGGGCAGTTGCACATTGGTGCAGGGGTGACGATCTCGGCGTTGCTGGACGCGGTGAAGGAACGGCTGCCGTCCCTTGGCGAGCTTTTGCGGCGCTATGCCAGCGTGCAGGTCAGGAACGCGGCGACGATCGGGGGCAACATCGCCAACGGCTCGCCCATCGGCGACGGGCCGCCGGCGCTGATCGCGCTGGGGGCGACGCTGCACCTGCGTCGGGGCGATGCGATGCGGTCGATGGCGCTGGAGGATTTCTTCATTGAGTACCGCAAGCAGGACCGCCGGCCGGGCGAGTTCGTGGCGGGGATTTCGATGCCGGGAAGCGCGCCGGCGTTGCGGTGCTACAAACTGTCGAAGCGGTTCGATCAGGATATCTCGGCGGTCTGCGGCTGTTTCAACGTGACGGTGGAGGCGGGCGTCGTCACCGGGGCGCGGATCGCGTTCGGGGGCATGGCCGGGGTGCCGAAGCGGGCGGCGGAGGCGGAGGCGGCGCTGGTGGGGCAAACCTGGACGCTGGCCACGGCTGAACGCGCGGCGGCGGCGATGGCTTCGGATTTCACGCCGCTGAGTGACATGCGGGCGAGTGCGGCATACCGGATGGAAACTGCGCAGAACATGATGATCCGGTATTTCCATGATCTGAACGGCGTGCCCGTTTCGGTGCTGGAGGTGATGCCATGAGCATGGGCAAACCCCTGCCGCATGACGCAGCACCGCTGCATGTGACCGGACTGGCGCGCTATGTGGATGACATTCCCTTGCCGGGGAACGCGCTGCATCTGGCTTTCGGGCTTTCGACCGTGGCGCATGGCGAGATCACCGGGATCGACCTTTCTGCGGTGCGGGCCGCGCCGGGCGTGGTGGCGGTGCTGAGTGCGGATGATCTGCCAGACATGCCCGACTGCTCGCCTTCGGCGGCGGACGAGCCTCTGTTGGCGGTGGGCACGGTGCATTACGTAGGCCAGCCGGTATTCCTTGTTATCGCCACGAGCCATCTGAAGGCGCGCAAGGCGGCGCGGTTGGGGAAGATTTCCTACCGCGAATTGCCGGCGCTGTTGACGGTGGACGATGCGCTGGCGGCGAATAGCCGGTTCGAGCAGGGGCCGGTGATCTGGGCCAAGGGCG
This sequence comes from Tabrizicola sp. BL-A-41-H6, assembly GCF_050632395.1. Classification (GTDB taxonomy): domain Bacteria; phylum Pseudomonadota; class Alphaproteobacteria; order Rhodobacterales; family Rhodobacteraceae; genus JAUYQR01. The sequence continues at coordinate 860,397 of NZ_CP192600.1, read as the reverse complement.
ACGCGGCGGCGGCCATCGGCAAGGCGGCGCATGTCGTCGAGGGCACGTTCGAGGTGGGCGGGCAGGAGCACTTCTATCTGGAGGGTCAGGTGGCCGCCGCCCTGCCGCAGGAGGGGGGCGACATGATCGTCCACTCCTCCACCCAGCATCCGACGGAGGTTCAGCACAAGGTGGCCCATGCGCTGCATCTGCCGATGAGCGCGGTGCGGGTCGAAGTGCGGCGGATGGGGGGCGGGTTCGGCGGCAAGGAAAGCCAGGGCAACGCGCTGGCAATTGCCTGTGCGGTGGCCGCACGGCTGACCGGACGACCGGCACGGATGCGCTATGACCGCGACGATGACATGGTGATCACCGGCAAGCGGCATGACCTGCGGATCAATTACCGTGCCGGGGTGGACTCGGTGGGGCGCGTGCTGGGGCTGGAGTTTCAGCACCTGTTTCGCTGCGGTTGGTCGCAGGATTTGAGCCTGCCGGTGGCGGACCGGGCGATGCTGCATGCCGACAACTGCTATCACCTGCCGCATATCCGGATTGAATCGCACCGACTGAAGACCAACACACAAAGCGCCACCGCGTTTCGCGGCTTTGGCGGGCCGCAGGGCATGGTCGGCATCGAGCGGGTGATGGACCATGTGGCGCATGTGGTCGGGCGCGATGCGTTGGCGGTGCGCAAGGTGAACTTCTACCGCGCGGCGGCCGCCCCCGGGGGCGCTTCGCCCCCCGGACCCCCAGAGGATATTTCCGGACAGATGAAAGGTGGGGCGGGGGAAACCGACTTGACCTCACGCGGGGCGACGGGACAGGCGGGGTCGCATGTGCTGCCGCCGGACGGCCCGGTGCAGACGACGCCCTATCACATGCCGGTGGAGGATTTCATCGGGCATGAGCTGGTGGCGGAACTTGAGCGGACCAGCGATTTTGCGGCGCGGAAGGCCGAGATCGCGGCGTGGAACGCAAAAAGCCCGATCCTGAAACGGGGCATCGCGCTGACGCCGGTGAAGTTCGGGATTTCGTTCACGCTGACCTGGCTCAATCAGGCCGGGGCCTTGGTGCATGTGTATCAGGACGGGTCGATCCACCTGAACCACGGCGGGACCGAGATGGGACAGGGGTTGTTCCAGAAGGTGGCGCAGGTGACGGCGGGGGTGTTCGGGGTGGATGCGTCGATGGTGAAGATCACCGCGACGGATACCGCGAAGGTGCCGAACACCAGCGCCACGGCGGCGAGTTCCGGGGCGGACCTGAACGGGATGGCGGCGAAGGCGGCGGCGGAAACCATTCGCGGTCGGCTGGCAGAGTTCATTGCCGAAAAGCATCAGGTGCAGGCTGGGACGGTGCGCTTCGTGGACGGCGAAGTGCGCGTGGCGGGCGAGGTTTACGACTGGGCGCGGGTGGTGGCCTGGGCCTATCAGGCGCGGGTGTCGCTGTCGTCGACCGGGTTCTATGCCACACCGAAGATCATCTGGGACCGGGTGCGCGGGACCGGGCGGCCGTTCTTTTACTTTGCCTACGGGGCGGCGGTGACGGAGGTGGTGATCGACCGGCTGACCGGGGAGAACCGGATCTTGCGGGCGGATATTCTGCATGACACGGGGACGTCGCTGAACCCGGCTTTGGATATCGGGCAGGTCGAGGGCGCATATGTGCAGGGCGCGGGCTGGCTGACGACGGAGGAGCTGGTCTGGGACGGCAAGGGACGTCTGGCGACGCACGCGCCCAGCACGTACAAGATCCCGGCCTGTTCGGACCGGCCGCGGGTGTTCAACGTGGCCTTGTGGGGCAAGCCCAACCGCGAGGATGCGGTGGGCAAGTCGAAGGCGGTGGGGGAGCCGCCGTTCATGCTGGGGATATCGGTTCTGATGGCGCTGTCGGATGCGGTGGCGGCGTGCGGCGATGGGTCGGTTTATCCGGGCCTGGACGCGCCGGCGACGGCGGAGCGGGTGCTGGCAGCGGTGCGGAGGCAGCATGTTTGATCTGGGTGCCTTGCAGGCGGCAATCGAGGCGCACGGGCCGGTGGCGCGGGTGGTGATTGCGGCGCATGACGGATCGAGCCCGCGTGAGGTGGGGGCGGCGATGCTGGTCTGGGAGGGCGGTCAGGCGGGGACGATTGGCGGCGGGGCGCTGGAGTGGGAGGCTTTGGCGCGGGCGCGGGCGATGCTGGCCTCGGGCGGGGCGCGGGTCGATCGGCAGGCGCTGGGGCCGGCCTTGGGGCAGTGTTGCGGCGGGGCAGTGACGCTGTGGACCGAGGTTTACGCGGGCGTGCCGGTGGCGGAGGCGGGGATTGTGGCGCGGGGGCCGGGGGAAATGCCGCTGGCAGTCAGCCGGGTGCTGGCGCGGGCGCGGGGTGAGGGCGTGGTGCCGGGGCCGGGGCTGGTGCAGGGGTGGTTGGTGGAGCCTGCGGTGGAGCCGAAGCGGGCGCTGTGGATCTGGGGCGCTGGGCATGTGGGGCGCGCGCTGGTGGCGGTGCTGGCGCCGCTGCCGGGGCTTGCGATCACCTGGGTCGATGTGGCGGCGGAGCGGTTTCCCGATGTGGTGCCGGACGGCGTGACGGCGCTGCCGGTTGCAGTGCCTGAGGCAGCGGTGAGGCTGGCGCCGGTGGAGGCGGAGCATCTGGTGCTGACGTATAGCCATGCCGTCGATCTGGCGCTGTGTGATGCGCTGTTGCGGCGGGGGTTTGCGTCGCTGGGGCTGATCGGGTCGGCCACGAAATGGGCGCGGTTCCGGTCGCGTCTGGCGGGGCTGGGGCATTCGGCCGAGGCGGTGGCGCGGATCGACTGCCCGATCGGCAACCCAGCGCTTGGCAAGCATCCGCAGGCAATTGCGGTGGGTGTGGCGGCGGAACTGCTGGCGAGACGCGTAACCCTTCGGCGAAAGATGAAAGCATGAGTGGCAAGCTTCTATTGAGCGTCGAGGGGGTGACCAAGGCCTATCCCGGCGTGGTGGCGAACAGTGACGTGTCGTTCCAGATCAGCGAGGGGGAGGTTCACGCGCTGCTGGGGGAAAACGGCGCGGGGAAATCGACGCTGGTGAAGATGATCTATGGGCTGGTGAAACCTGACAGCGGGCGGATGGTGCTGCGGGGGCAGGCTTATGCGCCGGGCAAACCCGGGCAGGCACGGGCCTTGGGCGTGGCGATGGTGTTCCAGCACTTCAGCCTGTTCGAGGCGCTGAACGTGGCGGAGAACGTGGCCTTGGGCATGGAAAACCCGCCGCCGATGAAGGCGCTGGCGGGGCGGATCAAGGCGGTGAGTGAGGAATATGGCTTGCCGCTGGACCCGGCGCGGATGGTGGGTGACCTGTCGGCGGGAGAGCGGCAGCGGGTGGAGATCATTCGCTGTTTGTTGCAGGACCCGAAGCTTCTGATCATGGACGAGCCGACATCGGTGCTGACGCCGCAGGAGGTGGAGATCCTGTTCAAGACACTGCGGCAACTGGCGAGCGAGGGGACGGCGATCCTGTATATCAGCCACAAGCTGGAGGAGATCCGCACCCTTTGCGACGAGGCGACGATCCTGCGGCGCGGCAAGGTGGTTGCGACCTGCACCCCGCGCGAGCGGACGGCGCGGGAGATGGCGGAACTGATGGTCGGCACGGTGCTGACGCCGCCGGCGCGGGCCGGGAAGGCCAAGGGCGAGGTGGCACTGGAGGTGACGGGGCTGTCGGTAAACTCGCCCATTCCGTTCGGGACGTCGCTGAAGAACGTGGGGTTTGCGGTCAGGAAGGGCGAGGTGCTGGGGATTGCCGGAGTGGCGGGCAACGGGCAGGACGAATTGCTGCTGGCGCTGTCGGGCGAGTTGAAATCGGGGCCAGACGCGGTGCGGATCGACGGCAAGCCGATGGGCGACAAAGGGCCTAACGACCGGCGGCGCGCGGGGCTGGTGGCGGCACCGGAAGAGCGGCTGGGCCATGCGGCGGCACCGGACATGAGCCTTGTCGAGAACGCGCTGCTGTCGGGCGTCGTGCGCAAGGGGCTGACGAAACGCGGCTTCATCGACTGGGCGGCAACGGAGACGTTCGCGGCCGGTATCGTCAAGGATTTCGACGTGAGGACACCCGGCACCCATGTGGCGGCGCGGGCGCTGTCGGGCGGCAACTTGCAGAAGTTCGTCGTCGGGCGCGAGTTGAGCCAGACGCCAACGGTGATCGTGATCAACCAGCCGACATGGGGGGTGGATGCGGCGGCGGCGGCGGCGATCCGGCAGGCCATCCTTGACCGGGCGGCGGGTGGTGCGGCGGTGGTGGTGATCAGCCAGGATCTGGATGAACTGCTGGAAATCGCCGACAATTTCGCCGCGCTGAACGGCGGGCGGCTGACGCCGACGCGGCCAGTGCAGGGCCTGACGGTGGACGAGATCGGTCTGATGATGGGCGGCACGCACGGCATGGAGGTAGCGCATCATGGGCATTGAGATGGGCGTGCCGGGCCGCCTGCAGGTTGCCCCCCTCCCCCAGCCCCTCCCCACGAGGGGGAGGGGAGGCATCGGGTCGGCGAGGTTGCGCATGATGGCAGGCGACGCAGGGGGGCTGTCTGCCCCCCTTACCCCCCGAGGATATTTTGGCGAAGAGGAAGCCGCATGTTGAGGTTGGAAAAACGACCCTCGCCTTCGGCTTTCTGGCAGAAGGCCTCGCCGTTTCTGGCGGTCATTCTGACGATGATCGCGGGCGGGATCATGTTCGCGCTGTTGGGCAAGAACCCGGTCGAGGCGATACGGACGATCTTCTGGGACCCGTTGCTCGGCGAGTTCGCGTTCTATTTCCGGGGCCAGCTTCTGGTGAAGGCGGGGCCCTTGATCCTGATTGCGCTCGGGCTGTCGCTGGGGTTCCGGGCGGGCATCTGGAACATCGGGGCGGAGGGGCAATACATCATGGGGGCGATCATCGGCGCCTCGGTGGGGCTGGCGCTTTACCCCACGGAAAACCGGATGATCTATCCGGTGATGGTGATTGCTGGCGCATTTGGCGGCTGGGCCTGGGCGATGATCCCGGCGATCCTGAAGACGCGGTTCAACACCAACGAGATCCTTGTGTCGCTGCTGCTGGTCTATGTAGCGCAGACGATCTTGGCCAAGGCCGCGACCGGGTTCCTGCGAAACCCGGAAGGCGCGGGCTTTCCGGGGAGCCGCAACTTTTCAAGCTATCCCGCCGCGTCGAACCCGGAGCTGATTGCCGGGACGGGGATGCATTGGGGCGTGGTGGCGGCGTTTATCGCGGTAATCGCGGCCTATGTGCTGTTGCAGCGCCATCTGCTGGGGTTTCACATCAAGCTGGCAGGGCAAGCGCCGCGCGCCGCGCGGTTTGCCGGGGTGGCGCCCAGCCGGCTGGTGGTGTTGTGCATGGGGATTTCGGGCGCGCTGGCGGGGTTGGCGGGGCTGTTTGAGGTGACCGGGCCTGCCGGGCAGATCACCATCGATTTCAACGTGGGCTACGGATTTACCGCGATCATCGTGGCGTTCCTTGGCCGGTTGAACCCGGTGGGCATTCTGTTCGCCGGGCTGCTGATGGCGCTGACCTATATAGGCGGCGAGATGGCCTCGACCAACCTTGGCTTGCCGTCAGCGGCGATCCAGGCGTTTCAGGGGATGCTGTTGTTCTTTCTCTTGGCCAGCGACGTGCTGACCAACTTCCGGGTCCGGCTTTCAACCAAGGCGGTGGCGTGATGTTCGGCAGTATTGATCCGGCCCTTCTTCTGGCTTCGGTCATCGTGGCGTCCGTGCCGATCATCCTGGCCGCCATCGGCGAGTTGGTGGTGGAGAAGGCGGGCGTCCTGAACCTGGGCGTCGAGGGGATGATGATCATGGGCGCGATCTGCGGGTTTGTCGCGGCGGTCGAGACGGGAAGCCCGTTTCTGGGGTTCGTCGGCGGGGCCTTGGGGGCGGCGGCGCTGGCCTTGGTGTTCGCGGTCTTGACGCAATACCTGCTGACCAATCAGGTGGCGACGGGGCTTGCGCTGACGTTGTTCGGCCTTGGTCTGTCGTCACTGATCGGGCAGGGGTATGTCGGGATCAAGCCGCCGATGACGGGGGATGTGCCGTTCGGGCCGCTGGCGGACATTCCGTTCCTTGGCCGGGTGCTGTTCAGCCATGACTGGGTGGTCTATCTGTCGGTCGCGGTGGTGGCGGCGGTGTGGTGGGTGCTGCGGTCGACCCGAACCGGGCTGGTGCTGCGTGCGGTGGGCGAAAGCCATGATGCGGCACATGCCTTGGGCTACAAGGTGACGCGCATCCGGGTGCTGGCGATCCTGTTCGGGGGCGCGATGGCGGGATTGGGCGGGGCCTACATCAGCCTGGTGCGGGTGCCGCAATGGACCGACGGGATCACGGCGGGGGCCGGCTGGATTGCGCTGGCGATCGTGGTCTTTGCGTCGTGGAAGCCGTGGCGCGTGCTGCTCGGCGCCTATCTTTTCGGCGGCATCACGGTTCTGCAACTGAACCTGCAGGCCGCAGGGTCGGCGATACCGGTCGAATACTTGTCGATGGCGCCCTATCTGATAACCATCCTCGTGTTGGTCATCATGTCGTCCGGCCGCGGCAAGGCATCGCTGAATGCGCCGGCCAGCCTTGGCCAGAATTTCCACGCCTCGCGCTGAGGCACAACACGCCGAAGGCACATTAGGCCTTCGCACAATGGGGAGAGTACGAATGAAGCGCAGAACTTTGCTTGCCACCGCGGCCCTTGGCCTGTCTGTGGCATTTGGCGGCGTGGGACACGCGCAGGACAAGACGAAGGCCTGCTTCGTCTATGTCGGGCCGATTGGGGATGGTGGCTGGACCTACCAGCACCATCAGGGCGCGCTGGCCGTGGAGAAGGAATTCGGCGACAAGGTCGAGGTTCAGTGGCAGGAAAACGTGCCGGAAGGTGCGGATGCCGAGCGGGTGCTGACGCAGATGGCGCTTTCGGGCTGCAACATCATCTTCACCACCTCGTTCGGATACATGGACGCGACGAATGCGGTTGCGGCCAAGTTCCCTGACGTGAAGTTCGAACATGCGACGGGCTACAAGCGCGACAGCGCCAACGTCAGCACCTACAACGCGCGGTTCTACGAAGGCCGGGCTGTTCAGGGCCATATCGCGGGCAAGATGACCAAGTCGAACAAGATCGGCTACATCGGGTCGTTCCCGATCCCCGAAGTGATCATGGGGATCAACAGCTATTACCTGCACGCCAAGAAGGCCAACCCGAACGTCGAACTGTCGGTGATCTGGGCCTACACCTGGTTCGATCCTGCGAAAGAGGCGGATGCGGCCAAGGCGCTGATCGAGCAGGGCGTCGACGTCATTGCCAGCCACACCGATTCGACCGCTGTGCTGGCCGAAGCCGCCAAGACGCCGGGCGTGATCGGGTTCGGGCAAGCCTCGGACATGGAAGCCTACAAGCCCTCGCCGCGGGTGTCGTCGATCATCGACAACTGGGCGCCCTATTACATCAAGCGCGTGGGCGCGCTGATGGACGGGACGTATGAGCAGGCGGACGCATGGGAAGGCATTGCCGGCGGCGAAGTGGAGATCGGTGAGATCACCGATGCGGTGCCGGCAGACGTGAAGGCCGAAGCCGAGGCGCTGCGCGACAGCATCGCGGCGGGGACGTATCACCCGTTCACCGGGCCGATCAAGAAGCAGGATGGGTCCGAGTGGCTCGCCGATGGCGTGACCGCGCCGGACGGCGATCTGCTGGGGATGGCGTTCTTTGTGGAAGGCATCACCGGCGATATCCCGAAGTAAGCCTGACTGCCTGATGCGACAGGATGGCCGCCGTGGTGACACGGCGGCTATCTTTTTTTCCGCACCGTGGCATTCTGAGGCGATGGCCGACCCCTTGGCCACATGCGGAAGGACGGACGATGACCACGACTTCATCACAGCGCACCTCGGATGTGAATGGCCGACTTTGGGGCGCGCGCGCGCGCGATTGGGCCGAGGTGCAGGAAGCCCAGTTCGGCGGCGGTTATGACCATGTGTTAGCCAGCGCCAGTGTCGGGCCCGGCACGCGGCTTCTGGATGCGGGGTGCGGGGCGGGTCTGGCAGCCCGGCGCGCCGCCGATCTTGGCGCGATCATCGCAGGGATCGACGCGGCGCCGCTGCTTTTGGACATAGCACGCGAACGGTGCCCTGACGGCGATTTTCGCGAAGGCGACCTTGAAGAACTGCCCCATGCCGACGACAGCTTTGACGTGGTGACCGGGTTCAACGCCTTTCAGTTTGCCGCGAACCCGGTCGCGGCACTGAGCGAGGCGCGGCGGGTGACCCGGCCCGGCGGCATCGTCGCGGTGATGACATGGGGCCGCCCGGACGGCATGGAGGCGGCCTCGGTGGTGGCAGCGTTGCGGCCCTTGCTGCCTGCCCCGCCACCCGGCGCGCCCGGACCCTTCGCCCTGTCCGATCCCGACAGGCTTTCCGGCTTTGTCGCCGACGCGGGCCTTGTGCCCCGCGAGGTGATCGAGGGTGACATCTTCTGGGCCTATCCCGATGAGGCAACCGCGTTGCGCGGATTGAACTCCAGTGGTGTGGCGATCCGTGCGGCGGGCCTTGTCGGCGAGGCGGCGGTTTCGGCGGCCCATGCGGCGGCATTGGCACCGTTCCGGCAGCCAGATGGAAGTTTCCGGATCGGCGCGCGTTACATGGCGGTGCTGGCGCTGGCTTGACCAACTGGCCTGAAGAACTGGCCTGAAGAACTGGCCTGAAGAACTGGCCTGTCGCCCTGCCCCTTTCCCTTGGCCAACCGGCGTGGCAATGTCCGCTGCATGATGCATGATTTCCTGATTATCGGCGGCGGCATTGCCGGCGTTTCGGCGGCAGCCCGTCTGTCGAACCTTGGGTCTGTCCTTGTTCTGGAGGCGGAGGCGGCACTGGCGCACCATGCCTCGGGGCGGTCGGCGGCGTTGTTCGAGCCGCGCTATGGCGCGCCTGCGGTGGTAGGGCTGTCGATGGCGTCGGCCGCCTTTTTCGAGGCGGCGCCGGGGGTGTTGAGCCCGCGTGGGTTGATGCTGGTGGCCAAGGCCGAGGCGCGCGAGGCGTTCGAGCGCGACGTGGTGGCAATGGAATTCACGCCGATTTCGGTGGAGGAGGCGCGCGCGATCATCCCGATCCTGAACCCCGAGACGGTGGCGCTGGCCGGTCATGCGACCCATGCGCAGGACATCGACACCGACCTGTTGATTCAGGGCTTTGCGCGTGAGGCCAAGGCAAACGGGGCGCAGATCGTGACGCGGGCGCGCGTCACCGCCATTCACCGCGAGGGCGCGGGTTGGCGGGTGGAGACGAGCGAGGGCAGTTTCACCGCGCGCATGATCGTCAATGCGGCCGGGGCATGGGTGGACCAGATCGCCGTGATGGCGGGGGTGCAGCCCTTGGGGTTTACTCCCTACCGCCGGTCGATGGCGCGGATACCGGCGCCGGGCGGGCATGACGTCAGCCGCTGGCCGATGCTGTTCGGCCCCGGCGAGGACTGGTATGCCAAGCCCGACGCAGGCGCGCTGATCGTCAGCCCGGCCGAGGAAGACCTGATGGAGCCGCACGACGCCTGGGCCGATGACATGGTGCTGGCCGAGGGGCTGGCGCGGTATGAGGAAATGGTGACGGAGCCGGTGACGCGGCTGATCTCCAACTGGGCCGGATTGCGCACCTTCAGCCCGGACCGGGTTCTGGTGATCGGGCGCGATGTGCGGGAGCCGTCGTTCTTCTGGCTGGCGGGGCAAGGCGGATACGGGTTCCAGTCTTGCCCGGCGGCAAGCCAGTTGGCTGCCGATCTGGTCGGGGACCGCGCGCCAGAGATCGACGCTGATCTGGTGGCGCAGCTGTCGCCAGCCCGCTTCGGCTGACATTCGCCCACGCACTGTTGGCTGCGCTTTGACGGGGGCTGACAGGCGGGGCGGTTTCGGACACGCTGCGCGCATGATGAAACCTGCGCTGATCCTTGGCCTGTGCCTTGCCCTTCTTGGCTGTGGGGGAGGCAGACCCGACCGTTCCGCCCCCGGTTCCGTCGAAACGGGCGGCGAAATCACCGTCACCTCATCGAACTTCGCCGATGCCGATCCGACCGATTGGTCGGGCCGCGCGCCGGAGCGGTATCCGGTGCACGGGATCGACCTGTCGCGTTTCCAGACAAATGTGGATTGGCAGACCGCGCGTGCGAATGGGGTGAATTTTGCCTTCATCAAGGCCACCGAGGGTGGTGATCTGGTGGACCCGATGTTCAAGGAGCATTGGCGCGGCGCCGGCGCAGCCGGGGTGAAGCGCGGGGCGTATCATTTCTTCTATCATTGCCGCCCGGCGGCCGAGCAGGCGCGCTGGTACATCCGCCATGTGCCCAAGACGCCGGGCGCCCTGCCCCCGGTTCTGGACATGGAGTGGACGCCGACCTCGCCCACCTGCACCATCCGCCGCGACGGGGCGACGATCCGCAAGGAGGCGCGCATCTTCATCGACATCGTGACGCGGCATTATGGCCAGCGACCGCTGATCTACACCACGGTGGATTTCTACGAGGATACCGAGTTGTGGCGGTTGTCGGGGGTGGAGTTCTGGCTGCGGTCGGTCGCGGCACATCCGAACGACCGCTATGACGGGCAAAGCTGGAGCTTCTGGCAATACACCTCGACCGGGTTGGTGCCGGGGATTGCCGGGCGGGTGGACGTGAACGTGTTTGCCGGGTCGAAGGCGGCTTGGGCCGAGTGGGTGGGCGCGCGGGCGCTTTAGCGGTGCTTCCAGCGGCGCCAGATGAGGCTGGCCTTGCGGCGAGCCCAGATCATCGCGGCGGCGATCGGGCCGCGCATGAACGGCAGGTCGACCGCGAGGAGGAGGAGGCCCAAGGGCAGCATCCAGATGCCGAGAAACGGCAGGAAAGATACGAAGCCGCCGGCTACCATCAGGAGGGCGAGCGGGATGCGCAGGAGTTTCAGCCGGTCGCTGCGCAGCGCCTTGATCGGGCCGCGCAGGGCCGGGACGAGGCGGGAGATCGCCTCGAACTGACGGCGGAACCGGCGGTCGCGCTTTGTGCGGTGTTTGTCGTCCATGCCATCCCCCTGCCCGGCCTCAGGTGGGGCCGGGCCTGGGCTGCGTCAAGCGGGCCGCCGGTCAGCCATCCACACGGATGCGCGCGTTCGTGGGATCGAAGGGGCTGTCTTCGACAACCACGGCGTCCCATTCCTTGAGCAACATCTTGACCTTGAGGCGGGTTCCGACCTCGGCCAGATCGGGGCGGACGTAGCCCATTCCGATCTGCTTGCCGAAGGCGACGGAATAGCCGCCGGAGGTGAGGCGGCCGATCTTCTCGCCGTTGAGGAGAAGGGCTTCCTTGCCCCACGGATCAGCGTCGGCGGGGCCGTCGATCAGGAGGGTGCAGCATTTGGAGCGGATGCCGGTTTTCAGCATCGCGTCCTTCCCTTGGAAATCCTTTGAAAGATCGACGAAGCGGTCGAGCGCGGCCTCCAAGGGCGTGGCGTCGCGGCCAAGTTCGTTGCCGAAGGCGCGGTAGGATTTTTCTTGGCGAAGCCAGTTCTGGGCGCGCGCACCGACCAGTTTCATCCCGTGCTTTTCGCCAGCGGCAAGAAGCTGGTCCCAAAGGTAACGCTGCATCTCGATCGGGTGGTGGAGTTCCCAGCCAAGTTCGCCGGTGTAGGCGACGCGGATCGCGTTGACCGGGCACATGCCGAGTTCGAGCTTGCGGGCGGAAAGCCAGGGGAAGCGCTTGTTCGACAGGACGGTGTCAGGATCGGCGTCCTTGACGATTTCGCGCAGGATCTTGCGGGAGTTCGGGCCTGCAAGGGCGAAGACGCCCCATTGCGTGGTGACGTCGTGGATGTCGATGTAGCCGCCACCGCGCCCCATGAAATCTTCGGCACTTTGGCGCAGGTAATCGGCATCATAGGCCGTCCATGCCCCGGCGGAGACGAGGTAGTAGTCGTTCTCGCCGTTGCGGACGATGGTGTATTCGGTGCGGGTGGTGCCGTGCGGAGTGAGGGCGTAGGTCAGGTTGATGCGGCCGACCTTCGGCAGCGCGTTGCAGGTGAACCAGTCGAGGAAGGCGGTCGCACCGGGGCCGCGCACGATGTGCTTGGTGAAGGCGGTGGCGTCAATCAGGCCGGCGGTTTCGCGGATCGCCTTCGCCTCATCAACAGCGAAGGGCCACCACGCGCCGCGACGGAACGAGCGGCTGTCATGGTCGAAGGTTTCCGGTGCGTCTTTCGGGCCGTAGTAGATCGGGCGTTCCCAGCCGTTCACTTGGCCGAACTGCGCGCCGAGCGCCTTTTGGCGGTCGTAGACGGGCGCGGTGCGCAAGGGGCGGCAGGCTTCGCGTTCCTCATCGGGGTGGTGCAGGATGAAGACGTGGTTGTAGCACTCCTCGTTCTTCCGAGCTGCATATTCCGTGGTCATCCAACTGCCGTAGCGCTTGGGGTCAAGCGAGGCCATGTCGATCTCGGCTTCGCCTTGGGTCATGAGTTGCGCGAGGTAGTAGCCGGTGCCGCCCGCGGCGGTGATGCCGAAGCTGAACCCCTCGGCCAGCCACATGTTGCGCAGGCCGGGGGCCGGGCCGACGAGGGGGTTGCCGTCAGGGGTGTAGCAAATCGGGCCGTTGAAATCGTCTTTCAGGCCAACGGTTTCCGAGGACGGCAGGCGGTGGATCATTGACATGTATTCCGCCTCGATCCGCTCAAGATCGAGCGGGAAGAGGTCGGCACGGAAGCTTTCCGGCACCTCGTAGGGGAAGCGGGCGGGGGCGCCATATTCATAAGGCCCTAGTATCCAGCCGCCGCGTTCTTCACGGACATACCACTTTGCGTCGGCGTCACGCAGGACCGGGTGCTGCGGGTTGGTCTTGCGCCATTCGACGAGGGCGGGGTCGGGTTCGGTGACGATGTACTGATGCTCGACCGGGATCGCGGGGATCTTGATGCCAAGGAGGCGGGCGGTGCGTTGCGCGTGGTTGCCGGTGGCGGTCACGACATGTTCGGCGGTGATCTCGAACTTGTCATCCGAAGGCACGAGGCGGCCGCCGGTTTCCACCATGCGGGTGCAGGACACGATCCATTCGGAGCCGGTCCAGCGATAGCCATCGACCTGCACCTTGCGTTCAAACGTGCAGCCGAAGGCGCGGGCGCCCTTGGCCATCGCTTGGGTCACGTCGGCCGGATTGATGTAGCCGTCTTGCGGGTGGTAGAGCGCGCCGACAAGATCTTCGGTGCGCAGCAAGGGCCAGCGGTCCTTCATTTCCTTGGGCGTCAGGAATTCATGGTAGACCCCGGCGGTTTCGGCGACCGAGGAATAGAGCATGTATTCGTCCATGCGTTCCTGCCGCTGGGCCATGCGCAGGTTGCCGACGACGTAGAAGCCGGGGTTGAGGCCGGTCTCCGCCTCGAGCCCCTTGTAGAAATCGACGCTGTATTTGTGGATGTGGGTCGTGGCGTAGGACATGTTGAACAGGGGCAGAAGCCCCGCCGCGTGCCAGGTGGAGCCTGCGGTAAGCTCGTCACGTTCAACGAGCATGGTGTCCCATCCGGCCTTGGCGAGGTGATAGGCGATCCCGGTGCCCACCGCGCCGCCACCGACGACCAATGCTTTGACATGCGTTTTCATTCTGCGGACTCCCGGACAAGCTTTGCCCCTATCTGCCAGACGGGCGGCAAACCGGGCAAGTCCACCCGACCTTTGGCGTCAGAAAACGACATGCACTTGTCTTTGCGCGGCGTGGGGCGCGGCGTCGGGTCGCTACTCGCCTTCGGCGGGGGGTGGTGCGACCGAGCAGAACTTGCCGCCCGCCCGTTCGCCGCATCCGGCGCCGGCGGCCTTGCCTTGCAGTTCAAGCCGGCCTTCGCCTTTCAGAACGCTGGCGTCAGCGGCGGCATCTTCCTTGGGCGGCGCATCGCCTTGCGCTTCGGCAGCCTTCGCAGCCTCGGCTTCGGCGGCCTGAAGGTCGGCGTCGCGTTCGGCGGCCTCGGCTTCGGCGCGGGCGGCGCGGTCGGCCTCGAACGCTTCACGGGTAGCTTCGTCGAGAGCGGAGGCCAGAACGATCACCGGCACGTCGCCAAGCCCGGCGACCTTGTCGACGACCGAAGCATTCATCGCCTTGACGTGCAGCGTCTGGAAGAACGCCACCAGGTCCTCGTCGCGCATCCGCTGCGAGGCGAGAACGCGAATCTGGATCTGCGCGCCGACATTAGCGAGGAAATAGCGCGCGCGCATGCCCTTGGGCAGCAGGTCTTCGGTCACGTCGAGGCCACGCACCGTCATGAAGGGCGTCGGACGGAACATTGCGCCTTGCATCTGCAGTTCCATGCGCTGCTGCATTGCCGTGAAGCTGGTGAAGATCGTGTTGGGGTAGCGCACGGCCTGAAAGATCACCCGGCGTTCGCCATTTTCATAGGTGAGCGCGGCTTGGGTAAGCCCCTTGCCGGACGCCTCGGTGGCGACGGCGGCGATGTAGTCGGCGGCGGCGTCGGTTTCCGCGTTCTTCGACTTGGCGAGGAACGGTTCGGTGTCTTCGGGCACGGTGGGGCGCACGGTCCAGCCTTCGGGGGCTGCGGGCAGCATCTGGGCAAGACCAGAGGGCAGGCCCGAGGCGCTGGAGGCGCTGGAGCCGATGCCGGTCAGCCGTTCGGTGAAGCCGCCGAGGTAGGCGCTGACGGTCAGGCCCTGCCCGTCAGCGGTGCCCGCGTTGCGCTTGGCTGAGGTGAAATCGACGTAGAGAAAGCCGCCGATGCCAAGGGTCGCCATGCAGATTAAGCCGATCAAGCGAAGCACGTGATGCGCACCTTTTATTGCTGTGACCTGCCGTCTAGCGACAGATTCGGGCAACCTTCGGGCAACGCTCGGACAATTTCCCGATTGATGCGCTTTTATCTCAGCCCCGCATGCGGCCGAGACTGGCGCTGGCGGCAAAAAGAACGGCGGCGGCGACGATGATCGACGGGCCGGCCGGGGTATCTTGCCACAGCGACAGCGCAAGGCCGGCGATGGCGGCAAGGGCGCCGATCACGGTGGCCATGACGGCCATCGCTTCGGGGTTCCGGGCAAGGCCGCGTGCGGCGGCGGCGGGGATGATGAGGAGCGCGGCAATCAAAAGCGCGCCGACCACCTTGAGCGACACGGCGACCACGACGGCGAGGGCGAGGACCAGCACCATGCGTTCGCGTTCCGGGCGGATCCCGGCGGCGTGGGCAAGGTCTTCGCTGAGGGTGGCGGTCAGAAGCCGCTGCCAGCGCCAGGCGATCAACGCGGCGACCGCCAGCGCGCCGCCCCAGATCAGCGCAAGGTCGGCGCGGCTGACGGCGAGGATGTCGCCGAAGAGGTAGGCGGACAGGTCGGTGCGGACGCCGGGAAAGAAGCTGACGGCGACGAGGCCGAAGGCCAGCGCGGAGTGGGCGAGGACGCCCAGCGTGGTGTCCATCGCCCAGCCGCGCGCGGCGAGGGTCGCGACCGTTACGGCCATTGCGAGGGCCACGACGAGGGTGCCGGCGATGATCGGCAGATCGGTCGCCAAGGCCAACGCCACGCCCAGGATCGCGGCATGGGCAGTGGCATCACCGAAATAGGCCATGCGGCGCCAGACGACGAAGGCGCCGAGGGGCCCGGTGGCGAGCGACAGGCCGACCCCGGCGAGGCCGGCGCGGACGAGGAAATCGTCAAGCATGGTCGTGCTCGTGGTGATCGTGGGCGTGGGTGTGATCGTGCGTGTGATCGTGCGTGTGGTCGTGCGTGTGGTCGTGATCGTGGACGTGCTGGTAAAGCGCCAGCGCGCCTTGGGTGCCAAGCCCGAAAAGAGCGCGGTATTCCGGGGCGCTGGACACGA
Source organism: Tabrizicola sp. BL-A-41-H6 (assembly GCF_050632395.1). GTDB lineage: Bacteria > Pseudomonadota > Alphaproteobacteria > Rhodobacterales > Rhodobacteraceae > JAUYQR01. Next base: position 844,614 of record NZ_CP192600.1, on the reverse strand, counting down.
CGCGGGGCGTGCCTTCGCAGCAGATGTGACCGTTAAGGCAGATCACCCGGTCGCTGGCCGCCATGACGACATGGAGATCGTGGCTGACCATCAGGACCGCGGCGCCGGTGTCCTGCCGAACGGCCTCGATCAGGCGATAAAAGCTCGCCTCGCCGGGCTGGTCGAGACCTTGGGTCGGCTCGTCCAGCACCAGAAGCTGCGGGTTGGAAAGAAGGGCGCGGGCCAGAAGCGCGCGCTGCATCTGGCCGCCCGAAAGCTCGGTCATCTGGCGCATTCCGAAGCCGGGCATGCCGACGCGGTCCAGCGCCGTTTCGGCCGCGCTGTCGGCAACCCGCTGCGGCAAGGACAGGAAACGACGCACGGTCAGCGGCATCGAGCGGTCGATGTGCAGGCGCTGCGGCACGTAGCCGAGACGCAGGCCATCGGCGCGCGTGACCCGGCCTTCGGCCACCGGGACGATGCCCAGAAGCGCACGGAGCAGCGTGGATTTACCCGAACCGTTGGGGCCGAGAATCGTCACGATCTCGGCCGGGGCAATCGAAAGCGTCACATCGTGCAAGACCTCGGTCTCGCCGTAGCGGACGCAGATGTGATCGGCGGCGATCAGGCTCATGAGGCCTCGCGGCAGGCGGGGCAGAGGCCGATCGCCTCGATGGTGGAGCCTTCGATTACGAAGCCAAGGCCCTTGGCGGCCCCGTCGAGCGCCTTGCGCACCGGGGCGGCTGCGGCCTCGGCCACGGCGGAACAGCTGCGGCAGATCAGGAACACCGGCTGGTGCCCTTCACCGGGATGGGTGCAGGCGGTGAAAGCGTTGAGGCGCTGGATACGGTGGGCAAGACCTTGATCAACAAGGAAATCCAGCGCGCGGTAGACCACGGGGGGCTGGTTGCCGAAACCTTCGGCAGCCAGTCGGTTCAGCACGTCATAGGCACCAAGCGCGCGGTGCTCCTCCAGCAAGATTTCCAGCACGCGACGGCGGACCGGGGTCAGCCGCGCGCCGGCCTCGGCACAGATCGCGTCGGCGCGCGCCATGGCATCGGCCGTGCAATGGGCGTGGTCGTGCCGGGCAAAGGCCAGATCGACACTGGGGTGGGGTGTTGGCATCTTCGCGCCTTGACTTGTTATGATATTACATTCAATAGGCGATCCATAAGCAAAGGGAAAGCCCGGATCATGCGTTATATCATTACGGCCCTGATGGCCAGCATCGCCCTGCCTGCATTTGCCGAAGTGCCATCGGTCGTGACAGACATTCCGCCGGTGCAATCGCTGGTGGCGCAGGTGATGGGCAATCTTGGCAGCCCGGTGCTGCTGCTGGCGAAAGGGGCGGACGAGCATGATTTCCAGTTGCGCCCAAGTCAGGCGGGAGCGGTGGCGGAGGCGGGGCTTGTGGTGTGGATCGGGCCGGAACTGACGCCGTGGCTGGAGACCGCGCTGGCGAACAGGCCGGAGGGTGCGGCGGCGCTGGCGCTGTTGGATGCGCCGGGGACGGTGACCATTGGCTATGGCGAGGCTGAAGCGCAGGACGACGGGCATGACCATGACCACGGGGCGCACGACCCCCACGCCTGGCTGGACCCCGACAACGCGGTGGTCTGGCTTGGTCTGATCGCAGCAGAGCTTTCGCGGCTGGATCCGGCGAATGCCGCGACCTATGCGACCAATGCGGCCAATGCGACGGCAGGGGTCAAGGCGATGGATGCGGACCTGACCGCCCGGCTTGCGCCAGTGAAGGACCGCGCCTTTGTGACCTTTCACGATGCCTACGGTTATTTCACCGCCCATTACGGGCTTGCCACTGCGGGCAGCATCGCGCTGGGCGATGCCGCCGACCCCGGCGCCGCACGGTTGAGCGAGATCCGCGCCATGCTGGACGACGGGTCGGTTGAGTGCATCTTCCCCGAGGTGCAGCATGATCCGGCGCTGGTGATGCAGGTAGCGGATGGCACTGGCGCGGTGATCGGCGGGGCGCTTGACCCGGTCGGGTCGTCGCTGGAAACGGGTGCCGGAGCCTACGCTGCATTGCTGACCGGGATCGCGGACACGCTGCTTGCCTGCAAGGCACCCTGATCGGGCTTGACCCGCACGGCCGTCGCGGCCATCCCTGCGAGATCAGCGCAAGGGGACATCATGCAATCCGGCACCGAGACGATCGGCACAACCAGTGCGGGGTTGCCCATTGACCGCATCATCCTTGCGGCGGGCGACCTCAAGGCCAGCATCCTGACGCTGGGTGCGGCGTTGCAGGGTGTCTGGCTGGCAGGCGTGGCGCACAGCCTGACCATCGGGTCGGAGGATGCGGCGCTCTATGAAACCACGATGCGGCACCACGGCACGCTGATCGGGCCGGTGGCGAACCGGATCACCGGATCGGCGGCCAGCATCGGTGGGGTGCTGCACCAGTTTGTGCCCGAAGCAGGCAGCGCAATGATTCTGCATTCCGGGCCTGCCGGGACGCAGCGCAAGGTCTGGGCGGTGATCGACCGATCTGACGCTCATGTGACGTTGGGGCTGACCCTGCCGGACGGCGAAGGCGGGTTTCCGGGCAACCGGCTGGTGCGCGCGACCTACAGCGTGGTTGCGCCGGCGACGCTGCGGCTGGAGATCGCGGTGACGACCGATCGTGCGACCTTGGTCAACTTTGCCAACCACAGCTACTGGAACCTTGATGGCAGTGCGTCGTGGGCCGGCCACCGACTGCGGATCGCGGCGGAGCATTATCTGCCGACGACCGAGGCCGTCACGCCGACGGGCGAGATTGCGGCGGTTGCAGGCACTGCGTTCGATTTTCGCGAAGAACGGGTCGCCGAGCCGGGTGCGCCGCCGCTGGACACCAACTTTTGTCTGGCGAACGCCCGCCGGGCATTGACCGAGGCGCTGGTGCTGACCGGCAAGTCCGGCGTGCGGATGACGGTTGCCACAACGGAGCCGGGGGTCCAGCTTTACGACGGGCGCAGCGCCTATCGCGGCCTTGCGATCGAGCCACAGCTTTGGCCGGATGCGCCGGGGCGCGCGGGATTTCCGCCGATCGACCTTGCCCCCGGCGAGGTTTACGCGCCGGTCACGGAATGGCGGTTCGACCGGGTTTAGCGGCGGTCAGACAAGGCCCTCGTTCCGGAACAGCGCCTTGAGATCGGCCTCGGGGCGCGCGCCGAAATGGCTGATGACTTCGGCGGCAGCGACGCAGCCCATGCGTCCCGAGGTGGCGAGGCTTTGGCCGGTGGCCATGCCGTACAGGAAGCCGGCGGCGAACTGGTCCCCTGCCCCGGTGGCATCGACGGGAACCACGCGGTGGACCGGGACGACGACCTGTTCGCCGCCGCGTACCACGATCACATCATGGCCGGAGCGGGTGCAGACCACGAGGCCCGCATCTGCGGCGGCCTGTTCGAGGGCAGCGGAGAGGTCGGTCTGATAGAGCGAGGCCCATTCGTGTTCGTTGCCGATGACGTAGTCGAGCGATTTCACCAGACGGCGGAAATCGTCGCGGTGCCGGTCGACGCAGAACGGGTCGGAAAGCGCGATGCCGGCCTTGCCGCCCTTGGCGTGGCAAAGCTGGACGGCGCGTTCGAACGCCTGTTTGCCCTTGGGCTTGTCATAGAGATAGCCTTCGAGGAACAGGATCTCGGCATTGCCTGCCACTGATGCGGAAACGTCATCGGGGCCAAGTTCGGACGAAATGCCGAGGTAGGTGTTCATCGACCGCTCGCCATCCGGACTGACGAAGATCATCGAGCGCGAGGATGGAAGTTCGCCACCGGGTACGGGCGGATTGACGAAATCGGTGCCCTCATCCGCCATCGCCTTGGCGTAGAAGCGGCCCAAGGCATCGTCATGCACGCGGCCGATGAAGGCGGTGGTCAGGCCGAGGTTGCCAAGACCAGCGAGGGTGTTGGCGACTGACCCGCCCGGTGCCTGCTGGCGGTTGGTCATCGCGCCGTAAAGCAGCTCGCCCCGTTCACGTTCCACAAGCTGCATGATGCCCTTCTGGATGCCCATCAGATCCAGAAAACTGTCATCGGCGGTGGAGAATACATCCACGATGGCGTTGCCGATGCCGACGACCTGATAGGTTTTCATTCGGTCTTGTCCTCGTAAAGGCACCACTCCCGGATCGGGCAGATGCCGCATTTCGGTGTGCGCGCGACGCAGATATACCGCCCGTGCAGGATGAGCCAGTGGTGTGCGTGGCGCTGGAATTCGACGGGCACGTTGTCTTCGATAGCGCGTTCGACGGCCAATTCGTCACGACCGGGGCAGATGCCGCTGCGGTTGCCGACGCGGAAGATGTGGGTGTCGACGGCTTGGGCCGGATAGCCGTGCCACATGTTGAGAACCACGTTCGCCGTCTTGCGCCCGACCCCCGGCAAGGATTGCAGCGCGGCGCGCGAGGTGGGGACCTGGCCTTCGTATTGGTCGATCAGGATGCGGCTGAGTTTGATGACGTTCTTGGCCTTGTTGCGGAAAAGGCCGATGGTCTTGATCATCTCGGTTAGGCGTTCCTCGCCCAGGGCGAGCATCTTTTCCGGGGTATCAGCGATCTGGAACAGCGCCCGTGTCGCCTTGTTCACGCCGACGTCGGTGGCTTGCGCAGACAGCGCCACGGCGACGAGCAGGGTGAAGTCGTTGACGTGTTCAAGTTCGCCCTTCGGTTCCGGTTCCAGTTCCTGGAAGCGGGTGAAGATCGCCCGCATCGCGGCGTAGGGAAGCTGCTTGGCCATGCCTTCTTCTGCCAGCCGAACCGTATCAGCGCAAGGATGCGCAACATCCGGGTCGCAGGCCGGCGTGGGGTTTCGTATGGTGCGGGCCAAGGAGACCGCCATGACCGACCAGTCACCCGCCTACCACTACGCCGTCATCGCCCGCGCGCTGAAGATCATCGACGCGGCAGGGCCGGGGCTGACGCTGGAGGGGTTGGCCGGGGAGATGGGGATGAGCCCGGCGCATTTCCAGCGGACGTTTTCGGCGTGGGTCGGGGTCAGCCCCAAGAAATACCAGCAATACCTTGCCATCGACCATGCCCGCCGCCTGCTGGCCGAGCGGCACACCACGCTGTCGGCGGCGCTGGAGGTTGGGTTGTCAGGCTCCGGGCGGCTGCACGACCTGTTCCTGACATGGGAGGCGATGGCACCCGGCGATTATGCGCGCGGTGGCGCGGGGCTGGAGATCCGCTGGGGCTGGTTCGACAGCCCGTTCGGCCCGGCGCTGGTGATGGCGACGGACAAGGGCATCTGCGGGATCGGCTTTGCCGATGAGGTGGGGGCCGATGCGGCGATGGTCGATCTGGTCAGCCGCTGGCCGAAGGCTGCCTATGTGGAAGACCCGCTGGCGATCCGGCCCATGGTGGATGCAGCCTTCGGCGGGCGCGATACGGCCCTGCACCTGATTGGCGCCCCCTTCCAGATCAAGGTTTGGGAGGCGCTGCTGGCGATACCGTCGGGACATGTCACGACCTATGCCGACATTGCGGGCGCCATCGGCCACCCATCGGCGCACCGGGCGGTCGGCACGGCGGTTGGGCGGAACCCGATTTCCTTCCTGATCCCCTGCCACCGCGCGCTGCGCCGCGACGGAGGTCTTGGCGGCTATCACTGGGGGTTGGAGCGCAAGCGCGCGATGCTGGCATGGGAGGCGGCGCGGATCGACGGCTGACTGCGATGCGCGAAAGGCTGCCGAAGTGGCAGGGGGCTGTAAGTCATCCTTTGCCTTTGCTATAAGGTGCGCACGAGCCCGGTTCACGGGCCGACCCATCACCCTGAGGCGAGAGCAACATGTTCAAGACCCCCCTTATCCTGGCGACTGCCAGCGTTCTGGCGCTGACCGCCTGCGTCGATCCGAACGCCTACCCCGATGACCCGAATGCCCGGTCGCGCAATGGTGCCATCCTTGGCGGCCTGACCGGCGCGGTTCTGGCCGGCACCTCGGGCGGCGGTGACAATCTGGCGAAGGCCGCAGTCGGCGGCATCGTCGGCGCGGCGCTTGGCGGCGCGGTTGGCGCATCGCTTGACAAGCAGGCCGCCGAACTGCGCGGTTCGCTGAATTCCAACATCTCGGTCACCAACACCGGGCAATATCTGATCGTGAACATGCCGCAGGACGTGCTGTTCGCAAGCGACAGCGCCACGCTGCGCCCGGACCTGACGAGCGACATCAAGACCGTGGCATCGAGCCTGCTGCAGTACCCCAACAGCACGATCGAGGTCATCGGTCACACCGACAACACCGGGTCGGCAGCCTACAACCAGGACCTGTCGCAACGTCGCGCCGTGTCTGTCGCAAACATCCTGCGCGAAAGCGGCGTGCCGAATGGCCGGCTTACCGCCTTTGGTCGCGGCGAGGATGCGCCTGTCGCGTCGAACATGACGCCGGAAGGCCGGGCGCAGAACCGCCGGGTCGAGATCATCATCCGCCCGACTGCCTGAGCCGGTTGAGATTTTCGGAAAAGGGCCGGGTTCGTTCCCCGGCCCTTTTTCATTGAGCTTTTTCCCCTGTGGTCATAATTTCAAACCAATCATCGGGGACGCGCATGCCATTCTTGAAGGTCCAGACGGAGAAGCTGTCGCAATCCGTGGTCCGCCAGATTGAACAGCTCATTCTGCGCGGCATCCTGCGCCCCGGCGAGCGGTTGCCGTCGGAACGCGACATGGCCGACAAGCTTGGCGTGTCGCGGCCCAGCCTGCGGGACGCGGTGGCCGACCTGTGCGCGCGCGGGCTTCTGGTGACCCGGCCCGGAGCGGGTGTGTTCGTGGCGGATGTGCTGGGGTCGGCGTTTTCGGATGCGTTGATCCAGCTGTTCTCGACCCATGAGGAAGCGGTGTTCGACTACATCTCGTTCCGGCGCGACATGGAGGGGCTGGCGGCAGAACGGGCGGCGCGGCTGGGGTCTGAGACCGACCTGAAGGTGATCGCCACGATCTTTGCGAAGATGGAGGCCGCGCACCAGAAGCGCGATCCGTCGGACGAAGCGCAACTGGATGCCGAGTTCCACATGGCGATCATCGAGGCGAGCCACAATGTCATCATGCTGCACATGCTGCGGTCGATGTTCGACCTTTTGCGGCAGGGGGTATTTTACAATCGGCAGGTCATGTTCAGGAACCGCATGACGCGGGACCAGTTGCTGGACCAGCACCGTGCGATCAACGCGGCGTTGCAGGCGCGCGATCCGGTGGCGGCGAAGGCGGCTGTCACGGCGCATCTGGATTATGTGGAACAGTCGTTCATCGACCAGATCAGGGCCGATAAGCACGAGGCGATTGCCCGGCAGCGGTTTGAACACGAACAGATGCGATGACCGGCGGCCATGAAAAAACCCGGGAGCCTTGCGGTCCCGGGTTTCAATGGTTGGCTTGGGTGCCTCAGTGCAGCTTTGCGTCCACTTGCGCGATGGCCGCGTCGATCGACGCCGAGGCGGCGTCTGCGGTCATCTGGCGCGCAAGCACATCGCCCGCCGCCGCGATGGCGAGGTTGACGGCCTGTTCCCGCACCTGACGGACAGCCGCGGTTTCGGCAGAAGCGATCTGGTCGGTCGCTGCAGCAAGACGCCGGGCGATGGAGACCTTGAGGTCTTCCTTGGCCTGGGCGGCGGCGGCAAGCGCCTCTTCCCGAGCCGAAGAGACGATACGGTCTGCCTGCTCCTGCACTTCTTTCTGACGCCGTTCGTAAGTGGCGAGGATCGTCTTCGCCTCTTCGCGCAGGGCGCGGGCCTCATCCAGTTCAGCTTTGATCTGGGTGGCGCGGGCGTCCAGCATCCCGGTCAGCTTGCCCGGCACCTTGAGGTAGACCAGGAGGGCGACAAAGGCGATGAAGCCCAGAAGCACCACGAAGTTGGTGTTCTGCAGCGAAAAGAACGGGCCGGTTGCCGCAAGCGCGGGCGATGCGATCAGCGCCAGAAGAATGGAAAGCCGTTTCATCGCCTTATCCTTTCAGCCGGGCAGTAACCGCAGCGGCCACCGTTTTCGCATCTGCCGCGCCGCCAAGCGCCGCGACAAGTTCCTTGGCCGTGTCGCGCGCCACTTCGGTGATTGCGGACACCGCGCCTTCACGGATCTCGGCAATCGTCTTTTCCGATTCCGCTGCTTTCGCGGCGATTTCGGCATCTGCCTTGGCGGTGGCGGCGTCCAGATCCTTCTGGATGTCGGCCTTTGCCGAGGCGACGATCTTGGCCGCTTCGGTGCGGGCGGTGGCAAGCGCGTCGTTATACGCCTTTTCCGCCGCGACGGCCTTGAGCTTCAGCTCTTCAGCAGCGGCGAGGTCGTTGGTGATGGTGCCTTTGCGTTCCGCCAGAACCGCGCCGATGCGTGGCAGGGCGATGCGGGACAGCACGAAGTAGATCACGACGAGCGTGACCAGAAGCCAGAAAATCTGGTTCGGCCAAGTGGAAAAATCCAGCTGGGGCATGCCCACAGCCTTTCCCGCCTCGCCATGTGCCTCGGTAGCCATGTCGTCGTCTCCTCAAGCCCAGGGAACCGGGGCCAGCCGTGCGACTGGCCCGAAAGTCAGGTCCGAAGGATCAGACGGCGAACATCAGCAGGAGGGCGATCAGGAACGAGAAGATGCCCAGTGCTTCGGCGAATGCGATGCCGACGAAGAGGTTGGCCATCTGGCCGGGGGCTGCCGACGGGTTGCGCAGGGCACCCGACAGGAAGTTGCCGGCAATGTGGCCCACGCCGATGCCAGCGCCACCGAGACCGATCGTAGCCAGACCGGCGCCGATGAACTTGCCCATTTCTGCGATATCGCCTTCCATTTGGTAGCTCCTTTTTGGAATTGGCTAGAGTGTGAGTTCAGACCTTAGTGGTGTGCTTCGCCGACGGCGTCGCGCAGATACACGCAGGTCAGAATGGTGAAAACGTAGGCCTGAACCGCTGCAACCAGCACTTCCAGACCGTAGATGGCCATGATCGCGGCGATCGGAACGACCGAGGCGACACCCATCGCCCCCGCGAAACCAGCGAACACCTTGATGACGGCGTGGCCAGCCATCAGGTTGCCGCCAAGACGAATGGAGTGCGACAGCGGGCGCACGAAGTAGGAGATGATCTCGATCACGGCGAGGATCGGTCGTAGCGCGAGGGGCGCGGACGACACCCAGAACATCGCGAGGAAACCGGGGCCCTTGCGGATGAAGCCGACGATGGTGACCGTGAAGAACACCAAAAGCGCCAGCGTCGCGGTGACGGCGATGTGCGAGGTGGTGGTGAACGAGGTGGGGATCAGGCCCAGCATGTTCGACAGGAACACGAACATGAAGAGGGTCATGATGTAGGGGAAGAATTTCAGCGCGTCGTGGCCGGCGACTTCTTCAACCATGTTGTGGATGAAGCCGTAGAACAGTTCCGCCACCGACTGGCCGCGCGAGGGCACGATGGCCCGGCGGCGGGTGGACAGGACCAGCAGCGCCACCATCGCAAGGATGGCGATGCCCATCCAGAGCGTGACGTTCGTAGGCGTATACCACTCGATCGGGCCGTCGCCGAACAGCGGCTTGACGATGAACTGGTCCATCGGATGGATCTGTAGCCCGCCCGTATGCTCCTCGCCCGTCGTCGCCATGCGTCAGTCCCCTTTTTTCTCGGCCTTGTCGGCCGCCGTCTTTGCCAGTTGCCTTGCCGAGCCGAGCATCGTCTTGATGCCCGCAGCAAAGCCGAAGAGCGAGAAGATGATCAGGAAGATGGGCAACGTGCCAAACAGCACGTCCAGCCCGTAACCGATGCCCATTCCCAGCAACATGCCGGTCACAAGCTCGATCACCATCCTCCAGGCCACCTCGCCCTGCGAGAAACCCTTTACCGTGTTGGTCTTCGGCGGCGGTTCCTGACCCTTCACCTTCTTCAAACGCTCTTCTAGCGCGCGCAGACGGTCTGGATCGGGATCTGACGACATGTCGAAGCCCCTTCACGTTCGCGGCGGAACCTACGGAGGAGGGGTGTCCGAGTCAAGCGAAGAGAGGGGCGTCAGAGTTTGGTCTATATATCTGGTATTACTGTATTTTTTCGGGCACCCGCGATCTGTGCGACAAACGTGCCGTTCGGCCCATATTCAACCATCCGGTTGACGATCAGCCCGGCAGGCGGGATAGAGGGAAGATGAGCGCCAGCCTTGATACCGTCTTTGCCGCCTTGGCCGACCCCACCCGGCGCGCCATTCTGGCGATGCTGCTGGAGGATGACATGGCGGTCACCGATGTCGCCGAGCCGTTCAAGATGAGCCTTGCGGCGATTTCGAAGCATCTGGCCGTGCTGTCGGAGGCGGGGTTGGTCAGCCGCGAGCGGCGCGGGCGGGTGATCTGGTGCAAGTTGGAGCCGGATGCGTTGAAAGCGGCGTCGGTCTGGATGCAGGGTTTCGGGCAATTCGAGGCGGTTGATCTGGACGATTTCGAGCGTTTCCTTGCGGCGGAGCTCTTGGACCCCGAAACCGTCGAACCGCCGCAGGATTGACCAGATTTCGTCACACCTGTTGAGAAAGTCCTGCAATTCGGCCGTTTCAGCGGAAATTTGGGGTAGTTTGCCCCCCTGCGCTGGAAACAGTTTGTTGAATCAACACAACAAACCGTCCCGGATTCAACCTTAACGTGCCTTAGAACGGCCCCGCTTGGCAGCGAAATTGTCCTCAACGAACCAGAAGGGACACACCATGCAAAAGACCGTTGAACTCCTCCACAAGATCGGCCTGATCCGGGCAAAAGTGACGTCCAACGCTGGTGACAGCACCTTCGAGAAGCGCATGAAGAAGATCGACCGCGCCCGTCAGATGGCGACGAACGGCAGCATGATCTTCAAAAATCGGCCTGCACACGCGAAAGCCTGAGTCCCGAGACGAGGTCGCGCAATTCCTGTCGGGCAGCGATGTTCGACAGGTTCAGCTGATCGACCCCGGTATCGCGCAGATCCAGCAGGGTAAGGCCGCGCGGAAACAGTTCGCGGAAGATCACCCGTTCGGAAAACCCCGGAACAACCCTGAACCCGATGCGGCGCGACAGATCTTCCAGCGCGGCGCCGACCTTTTTCTTGTTGTGCATCTGCTGGGCACCCAGCCGGTTACGCACCACCACCCAGTCGATCGGCTTCAGCCCGGCTTGCGCCCGAAGCTGCCGCGCGCCCCAAACCATTTCGGCATAGATCGACGGCCCGAGCACCTTTCCCGTTTCGGCATCGACGCGGGCCAGAAGGTCGAAATCCACGAAACTGTCGTTCAGGGGCGTGATCAGCGTATCGGCCAGCGAATGCGCAACCTGACTGAGCCGGGTATGGCTGCCGGGGCAATCGATGATGATGAAGTCCTTTTCCGGGTCCATCGCCGCGACGGCTGCGGTCAGGCGCTGGTCATACGAGTTTTCGCTGCCCCCGGTTGCCGGGGCAGCTTCCGGCAGCAGACGATAATCCGGTGTCGGCAGATCGATTCCAGTGCGGGCAATAAAGGCGCGGCGGTTTTCGATGTAGCGCCCGAAGGTGCGCTGCCGGAGATCGAGGTCAAGCGCCCCTACCCGGTGCCCCATGCGCGCCAGCGCCGTGGCCACATGCATGCAGGTGGTCGATTTGCCCGACCCGCCCTTTTCGTTGCCCACCACGATGATATGCGCCACGCCACACCCACTCAGACCCTGCACGTTTGCCCGCCGGTCTTATCGCGGTCCTGTGAACCTGTGCAAGCAGGCTTGGGCCGGTTCTTCATTCAACCTGTGCATCCGGTCGCACGTTCACAGGGACGCATGGCCGCGCCCTCCGCAGAGCTCGCACCGGCAACCGATCGTTCTGGCGGAGGGTCCGAAAAGCAAGACGCCGCCCGAGGGGGGCGGCGTCGAGGCGTTTGCGTCGGGCGTGGCTTAGAAGCCGAGGCCGGCGTATTTGTTCTTGAACTTCGACACGCGGCCGCCGGTGTCGAGGAGCTTGGCGTTGCCGCCGGTCCAGGCCGGGTGTGCAAGCGGGTCGATGTCGAGCGCCATCTGGTCGCCTTCCTTGCCCCAGGTCGATTTGGTCTGGAACATGGTGCCATCGGTCATCTTGACGTTGATGGTGTGGTAGTCGGGGTGAATGCCCTGTTTCATGACGGCGATCCTTATTCGGCTTTGGCTTTGTAAGCGGAATCTTCGGCGATACGGGCCGATTTGCCGCGGCGGGCGCGCAGGTAGTACAGTTTCGCGCGACGGACCTTGCCGCGACGCACAACCTCGATCGAGTCGATGTTGGTCGAATAGAGCGGGAACACACGCTCCACGCCTTCGCCGAACGAGATCTTGCGCACGGTGAAGCTGGCAGAGATGGTCGCGCCGCCCTTGCGGCCGATGCAGACGCCTTCATAGGCCTGCACGCGCGAACGGGTGCCTTCGGTCACTTTGTAGCCGACTTTAAGGGTATCGCCGGCCTTGAAATCCGGGATGGTCTTGCCGAGGGCAGCAATCTGCTCCGCCTCGATTTGGGCGATCAGGTTCATCGCATATAACTCCGTTACGCGGTTTTTTCCGCTGGTATGATGCCGCCTCAGAGCTCTCGGTCTTCATTCGGGTCCCTACCGTGTCTTGCACAGTAAGCCCGCCAGAGATCAGGCCTGCGTTCTTTCGTCAGCCTTTCGGCCATTGCCTTGCGCCAGGAGGCGATGTTCGCGTGATGGCCGGATTGAAGCACTTCCGGTATCTCGCGGCCTTGCCAGACGGTTGGCCTAGTGTAGTGCGGAAATTCCAAAAGCCCCTCCGAGAAGGATTCCTCCTCGGTGGATTGGTGATTCCCAAGCACGCGGGGTATAAGGCGGACCGTTGCATCAATCAAGGCGGTTGCAGCGATCTCTCCGCCGGTCAGGACGAAATCGCCAAGACTGATCTCTTCAATCTGGTGATGGTCCAGCACGCGCTGGTCGACGCCTTCGAAACGGCCGCAAAGGAGCGTGATGCCGTCGGCGGCGGCAAGGCGCCGGGCGGTAGCCTGATCGAAGGGTTTTCCGCGCGGCGAGAGGTAGATGACCGGCCAGCGGGCGCGGTCCGGCGGGGTGCCGTCGGTGGCTTTGTCTAGCGCTTCGTCAACCACATCGGCGCGCAGCACCATGCCCGCGCCGCCGCCTGCGGGCGTGTCATCGACGTTGAGGTGCTTGCCCTTGCCAAGCGGGCGCAGGTCGATGGTTTCCAGCCGCCAGAGCCCGTAGTCCAGTGCCTTGCCGGTGAGAGAAAGGCCAAGGATGCCGGGGAAAGCGTCGGGAAAAAGCGTGATGATCTTGGCAGTCCACGCGCCTTTGACCACGCGGTCTTCTTCCATCAGGTCACGCGGCTTCAGGCTGGGTCGCAGCGAAATGCGACCGTGGCTTTTGGAAGGGCTATCAGGTGGGGAGGACGGGTCTGACATGGGCCGCAGCCTTAACCGCAAAGACCCCGATTGAGAAGGGCCAGTCCCGCCGCCCTCAAACCGGACTGGGCGCGCCCCGCCGCGTATCGGGCCGCTGGTCGGCGGCGGCGCCGGCCTTTGCCGTCGCGGTTTCCACCGACCGGGCCAGTGCCATCAGCCCGTCGCTGAGATCAACCCACATGTAGCGCGGCACGTCGCTGTCCGGCCCCGCTTCAAGCACGGTCTCGGCCGCCTGCCGCAGGGTCACTGGCGACGGAAGCCCCGAGGCCCGGTCGGGGAACGCCGCCACCAGCGCAAGCGCGCGTGGCAGGAACAGGCGCAGCAGATCGGCGTTGCCGTCCGACAGCTGGAACGCGACCGACAGGGCGTTGGGCACCCGGCCCGGTGCGACAATCTCGGGTTCGGTGGCCCAGGTCAGCGTGGCACGGCGCAGGGCGGCATGGCCACGTTCGCTGTTGGACAGGGCCGAGGCGAGGGCTGCGAGGCGATGCGAGGCGCCGGGGCCGGAGAGCACGACTTCCAGCCGCTCGCGCAGTTTCGCCTCGTCGACATCTTCGGCCAGCGTCAGAAGCGGGACGATCGCGGCAAGCGCCTTCGCCTCGGCATAGGAACCGCCCGCAGCTTCGGCGTCTTCGTCAAGAAACACGCCTGCGGCCGCCGCATCGCGCGCATCCCAGACGATGCGCGACAGGAAGATCGCGGCGATCGAGACGCAGAGCGGCAGCAGGGGGTTGAGCGAAAGCTCCAGCCCGGCAAGACCGACAAAGCCGCGGCCAAGCCCCAAAAGGACGGTGACCAGCAGCACCTGCGACAGAACCTGCGTGAGCGCGGCGCCAAGGGCACGTCCGGTCCGCCATTCGGCGGCGCTGGTCGGCCACTGTTCGGGCCGCACCGTCATCAGCCACAGCACGAAGACCGAAACGAAGGGTGCCACCATGCCCCAGCCAAGTCCCGCCATACCGGCAGACAAGGGGCCGAGATACAGGACGACATTCGCCACTTTCAAAAAGCGCAGCCGGGCATACATGGCAGTCTCCTCACTGGTACCAGCGGGCAGCGCAGGCCACCAACCGCCGCGAAGGCTATTCCAGCCCTTCCGGCAGATCGGCAATCAAACGTCCAGCCGCAAGATCGACAGTCGGGACAATCGCCATGGTAAACGGCAAAAGCAGGGCGGATTTGTGCCCCTCGGCGGCGATTTCAAGGATATCTCCGGCGCCGTGGTTGTGAACGGCCGTGACCTTGCCGATCAGCGCGCCACCGGGATCGCGCACTTCAAGGCCGATCAGGTCGGCGTGGTAATATTCGTCATCCGGCAGCGAAGGCAGCTTTTCGCGGGCGACGTAAAGGCTGGTACCTCGTAGCGCGTCGGCCTGTTCCTTGGTCGTGACGCCCGCGATGCGCGCGCCGAGACCGCCGGCAACCGGACGGGTCAGGGTCACGCGGAACTGCCGCGAACCGTCTTCGGTGCTGAGCGGGCCATAGCTGGCGATATCTTCGGGCTGCGTGCAAAAGGATTTCAGCCGCACCTCGCCCGCCACCCCGAACGCGCCGGCAATGGCACCCACGCAGATTAGCTCGGTCGTCATTCTCGGCCTCCAATGCAGACGCCACGGGCGTTGATCGTGCCGCCGGCCTCGGTGCAGGCGGACACATCGCCAAGCCGGGCGAACTGGACACCGGCCCAGAACGAACCGGCGCAAAGCGCCAGCGTGATAGTGCGCCGCACGAGGCCCAGACCGGGGATCATGCGGCGCATCCGGCATGGTGCGCCGCGTCCCGATCACGGGACGCAGCGTGCCACGGGCGCAGCAGAGGTTACTCCGCCGCCGGCTCGGCTGCGCGGGCGGCCTTCTTGGCGGCACGCTCGGCCATCGCCTTGCCCGGCTTGGCCGAGTTCGGGTTGCTGCGGGCAGCTTTCGGGCGGGCGCCGGCAGCCTCCAGCATCCGCGCGATACGGTCGGTGGGCTGGGCACCCTGGCTCAGCCAGTGCTGCACACGCTCGAGGTTCATCACGACGCGCTTTTCATCGTCCTTGGCCAGAAGCGGGTTGTAGGTACCCAGCTTTTCCAGAAAGCGGCCATCGCGCGGCATACGGCTGTCGGTCGCGACGATGGAATAGAACGGGCGCTTCTTCGAGCCGCCACGGGCCAGACGGATTTTCATCGACATGGGGTAGTCTCCTTTGGTTTTCGTTGGGCGCTTCGGCGCCCGGGTTGGTTATTTCTGTAGTTTCTCGTGATGCCTGATGACTTCGGAGATGATGAAGGTCAGGAATTTCTTGGCGAGGTCGGGGTCGAGATCGGCCTCTTGCGACAGCTGTTCAAGCCGCCGCATCTGCCGCGCCTCGCGGTCGGGGTCGGAGGGCGGCAGATCGTGTTCCGCCTTGAGCCGGCCCACTGCTTGCGTGCGCTTGAACCGTTCGGCCAGCGTGTAGACGAGGATCGCGTCCAGCCGGTCGATCGACTCGCGGTGGGTGCGCAACAGGTCGGCGGCGCGGGTGGTGGCGTCGGTCATGCGGACACTCCGGTTCCGATGTGGCGGTAGACGAGATCGGTGGGGTCAAGGCGGGCGGCGGTGGCATCGCGTACAGCGCCCAGACGTTCGGCCAGCGCGATGGAGCGGGCGTTCGCCGGGTCGATGTAGCTGACCGCCGTGGTCCAGCCGAGGGGGCCGAAGGCATGGGCGCGCGCGGCAGCGGCGGCCTCGAACATGATCCCCTTACCTTCGGCGGCGGGGGACCACAGGCTCCACGCCAGTTCAGGTTCGGGCCAGTCGATCGGGTGCCAGGGGCCGCACATGCCGAGGGGGGTGGGGTCGCCCTTGGCCTCGATGATGAAGAGGCCGTAGCCGCGCAGCACCCACATGCCGACCATGTGGCCCATCGCGCGCCATGCCTTCGCCTCGTCCAGATCATCGGGCCGGATGAAGGACGATCGGTCCGAAGCCATGAAGGCGCGCCAATGCGGCCAGTCCGTCGCCACCGGGGCGCGCAACCGCAACCGTTCCGTTTCCAGAACGGGCGTGTTGGCCAGCGTGGGGGTGGCGGGACGGATCATCTTTTCTTCATCAGTCCCGACAGGCCCGAAGGCAGCGACATGCCGCGCGGCAGGCCCATGCCGCCGCCCATGCCGGACATGCCCTGCTTCATGCCCTTGGCGGCTTCTTCCAGCTGCTCGGGCGTCATCTTCGAGGGATCGGGCATACCGCCCTTGCCCATGAAGGACTTCAGCGCCTGTTTCATCATGCCGCCCTTGCCCATCTTCTTCATCATCTCGGCCATCTGCTTGTGCTGTTTCAGCAGGCGGTTGAGATCCGAGACGTCAAGGCCCGCACCCGCGGCGATGCGCTTCTTGCGGCTGGCGGCCAGAAGGTCGGGGTTGGCGCGTTCCTTCTTTGTCATCGACTGGATCAGCGCGATCTGGCGTTTCAGCATCTTGTCGTCGATGCCTGCCGCTTCGGCCTGCGCCTGCATCTTGCCCATGCCGGGCATCATGCCCATCAGGCCCTGCATGCCGCCCATCTTGACCATCTGTTCAAGCTGCATCTTCAGGTCGTTCATGTTGAACAGACCCTTGGCAAAGCGTTTGGCCATGCGTTCGGCCTGTTCGGCCTCGAACGTCTCTTGCGCCTTTTCGACGAGGGCGACGATGTCACCCATGCCAAGGATGCGGCCGGCGACGCGGTCGGGATCGAAGGTTTCGATCGCGTCCATCTTTTCGCCAAGGCCGACGAAGCGGATCGGCTTGCCGGTGACCGCGCGCATCGACAGGGCCGCACCGCCACGACCGTCGCCGTCCATCCGGGTGAGAACGACGCCGGTGATGCCGACCTTGCCGTCGAACTCGGTCGCGACGTTGACGGCATCCTGTCCGGTCAGGCCGTCGACGACCAGCAGGGTTTCGCGCGGCTGGGCAATGTCGCGGACGGATTGCACCTCGTCCATCAGGACTTCGTCGATGTGCAGACGCCCTGCGGTATCGAGGAAGAGGACGTCATAGCCGCCGAAGTTGGCTTGCGTCTTGGCGCGCTTGGCGATCTGGACGGCAGTTTCACCCTTGACGATGGGCAGGCTGTCGACGCCGATCTGGCCGGCGAGGATGGCAAGCTGCTCCATCGCGGCGGGGCGGTTGGTATCGAGCGAGGCAAGAAGCACCTTCTTGCCGTTCTTTTCCTTCAGCCGTTTGGCAAGCTTCGCCGTGGTCGTGGTCTTGCCCGAGCCTTGCAGGCCGACCATCAGGATCGTCGCGGGCGGGTTGTCGATCTTCAGCGCATCGGCGGGGCCGTCGCCTGCAAGGACGTGGATCAGCTCGTCATGGACGATCTTGACGACCATCTGGCCGGGGGTGATCGACTTCGTGACCGCCGAGCCGGTGGCCTTGTCCTGCACCCGCTTGATGAAATCGCGCGCGACGGGAAGGGAAACGTCGGCTTCCAGAAGCGCGACCCGCACCTCGCGCAGCGCGGTCATCACGTCGGCTTCGGACAGCGCGCCCTGTTTCGTCAGGCGGTCGAATACGCCACCAAGGCGTTCTGACAGGCTTTCGAACATCGCTCTCTCCTACGGTTGCGTGACCCCGATATGGGAGCCTCGGGCGAAAAACCAAAGGACCAATGCAGGACTGCACCCGTGGGCGCAACGCGCTGACGGATGGCGATCCCGGGCATTGCCCTTGGGACCGGAAGCACGAGCCTCCGGGGAATTGCGGTGGCGGATACGCCTGATGCCGGGACGAGTCAAGCCGGGGGCAGCGCTCAGGCCACGGACGGCAGGTCTGCCAGCCCCTTGATCTGCGCCAGGTCAGCGATCAACCCGTCGAGCCAAGGCCGGGTGATCGAAGGAAATTCGGCGGCGAGGGCCGCGTCCACCTCGGCGGCGCGCTTTGTCGCTGAGGGGCCGAACCGCTCGGCCCGGTACGATCTGAGAAAGCGGTTCTGGCGGAAACGGGTGTCGTTGTCGAAATGCATGGCGCGGATGTAGGCGGGAAAGCCGGGGTCCGAAACCACGGGAAAATCCATCCAGAGCTTCTGATGCATCATGGCGAACGGCGGGCGCAGGAAGTCAGCGTCGGAAATCCACGCAAGGCCGAGCGCGGTCAGATACTGGTTGATCATGATCGACGCACCTTCGTTGCCATCGAAGGCTGTCGGAAACAGCAGGATGCCCTTGGGAAAGCTGAAGTGCGTACGCGGCGGCATGTCGCGCGCAGCCTGACGCAAGCGCGCGATGAAGCTGTGAGCCAACGCATCATCGTCATCCAGCCGGAAGTGCAGCGGCTGGGCAGAGCGGTCGGGGCCAAGCGCGTCTTCCATGTGGCGCTGGTAGGCATAGATGCTGCGCCGGGTGCGGGAAAACACCACCGTCGCCTGTGGCAGCCGCGAGGCCACCAGCCAGAGCCGTTCCTTGAAGGCATCCGGCATCACGTCGGAGGACATCACGAGGATGCGGAAATCCTGATCGGTCTGGGCCTGCAGGCTGGGCACGGTCAGCTGTTCAAAAAGGTGGAACCGACGGGCGATGCGGGTTTCGTCGTAAAGGGCGGCGAGGGCCTTGTCCTCGGCATCGGGTTGCAGGCGCGTGTCGGTGAGGCCGTAGTAGGAAAACCGGATGTGGCCGATGATCGGACGCTGATCTGACACGAGCCACCTTTCACCGAGAACCCCTTGATGGTCTTAAAGCGGGTGCGGCCCGGTTGCGTCAACTGCCCGGTTCGGAAATTCAGGACGGTGCCGCTCGATCGGTCAGGCAGGCCAGCATGTCGATTGCCAGCGTGGCCGCTGAAAGGCCCGCCACGGGCACCCCCGTCGAGGCCGGACCGGGGCGCGGAAACCGGGCGTGGCGGACGGCGAGGTTGCCGTGCAGATCGTCGGGGCCGGGGCCGCCCGCGTAATGCGTGGTGGCCTTGAGCATCGTCAGCGCGGGCAGCGACGACAGCGCCAGCGCGTCCATCGCCACTTCGGCAGCATTGGCGAGGTCGGCAAGGGCGGCGGTGGCCGACAGCCACGCGAACCGACCAGCGCTGCGCAGGATCGCACCGCCCTCGGTTCGGTGGGCGCTTACCGGGCCGGGCGCGAAGGTCAGCACAGCCGACAGGCCGGAGCCTTGTGGCAGCAGGACGCGGGCGGCGGGATCGGGTGTCCAGAGATCGGGTGGTGCCGTGTTGCCGAACCATTGCGCGGAAAGAAGGTGCCGGGCATCAAGGCCCGCGGCAGAAAGCACCGTTTGGGCCAATGCCGCATCCGGCGCAGCCAGATGCACCAAGCGCAATGCCCCACCGTCGATCACCGACACCTCGGCATCGACGCGGCGAAGCACGGTCACCCTTGGCGTGCCGGCGATGGCGTAGAGGTCTACCTCGATCCTCATGCCGGGGTAGTAGAAATGCGGCAAGCGAACCGGGGCGAGCACGGCAGACGGAAAGGCATCACCTAGAACCGCCAGCATCGCCGCCGTCTGCGCGCCGGCATCGGCGGAATGATAGACGACCAGAAGTGCCGCCTGATGCCCCGGCGGCAGATGCGCCAGCACGCCTGCAGTCGAGACCGCGACCCGCCGCGCCTGCGCCACCGGATCGTCAGGGTCCAGCACCCGGCCTTCGGTATCAAGCGGGCATTGTCCGCAGCTTGCAGCAAGCCCTCCGCCCTGCCCCAACGCCGCCACGGCAAGCGAGCAGGCAACCGGCACCGGCATCGACCACATCAGGCCCATTGGCAGATGCAGTACGCCGGATGTCTGGTCTGTTAGGGGCATCGAGGTGCGTTTCCCAAAGTCAGGATGCAGGCAGTCTGGGTTGCCGCGCAGGCGGACGTCAAGGGGGCCACCAGGCCACTTAGCCCTTGCAAAGCCGCACATAACTTTTGTTCATGTGCGCAAGCGCACAGCGTCGCGTAATGGTTTGGAGAGACGGGCATGGACAACTGGGACGAGATCAGAACCGCCTTCCAGGTGGCGCGGCTGGGCACGGTTTCGGGCGCTGCCGACGTGCTGGGCGTGCATCACGCCACGGTCATCCGGCATATCGATTCGCTGGAAAAGCGGCTTTCGGCCAAGCTGTTCCAACGCCATGCGCGCGGTTATACCCCGACCGAGGCCGGGCGTGACCTTCTGGCCGTGGCGCAGACCACCGAAGAGCAGTTCGCGCACCTTTCGTCGCGCATCAAGGGTCAGGGCGAGACGGTCGCTGGGGAACTTGTCGTCACCTCGATCTCGGGCGTTTCGGACCTGCTGACCCCGGTGATGGTGTCGTTCCAGAAGAAATTTCCCGGCGTGATGGTGCGGTTCCTGACCGACATGCGGGTGTTCCGGCTGGATTATGGCGAGGCGCATGTCGCGATCAGGGCCGGTGCGGGGCCGGAAGAGCCCGACAACGTGGTGCAACCGCTGGTGCGGGTGCGCACGGCGCTTTACGCGGCGAAATCCTATGTCGACGAACATGGCCTGCCGACCAGCGATGCCGAATTTGCCGGGCACCGCTTTGTCTGCACCGATGCCGAGGCGACGCGGGCGCCGTTCCACCGCTGGCTGCGCGCGTCGGTGCAGCCAGAGCAGATCACCTATGCCGCGTCCGAACCTGCGGCGCTGGAGGCCGCGGTTCGGATGGGCGCGGGTATCGGGTTCGTGATGGCGTTCCGGGCCGCCGAAGACCCTGATCTGATCGAGGTGCTGCCCGCCCGCCCGGAATGGGAATCGCCGTTGCGCATTGTCACACATGTCGATCTGCACCGCACCCGCAAGGTGCAGGCCTTTCTTGCGCATCTGAAAGACGCGGCCAAAGACTGGAAACTGTGCAGTTGACCGGAGTGAGCGAGGCGCAGCGTGGCCATCTGGCGATGCTGGCGTTTTCGGCGCTGGTGGCGGGGTCGTTCTCGCTTGGCGCGCTGGCGGCACCGTTTGTCGACCCGGCGGCACTGTCGGCGCTGCGGTTTTTTATCGCGGCAGTTCTGGTGGGGGTAGCTTCGGCGGCCACCACCGGGCTGCCGCGCCGGGCCTTAGCGGCACCGTGGCGGTATCTGCTGCTGGGCGCGCTGCTGGCCATCTATTTCGTGCTGATGTTCGAGGGGTTGCGAACGGCGGCACCGGTATCGGCGGCGGCCGTATTTACCCTGACGCCGGTGATGGCGGCGGGGTTCGGCTGGCTGTTCCTGCGGCAACGGATGACCGGACGTATGGCGCTGGCGCTGGCAATCGGGGCAGCGGGCGCGCTGGTGGTGATTTTTCGCGGCAGGCTGGCCGCGGTGCTGGGAATGCACGTGGGCGCTGGCGAGATCACCTATTTCTGGGGCTGCGTCGCCCATGCCGCCTATGCGCCTTTGGTGCGCAAGCTGAACCGGGGCGAACCGGCGATCGTGTTCACCTTCGGGATGATGGTGGCGGGCACCGGGCTGCTGGCGATCTGGGCCTGGCCCGCGATCAGGGCGACGGACTGGACCGCGTTGCCCGGGATCGTGTGGATCACGCTGGCCTATGTGGCCGTCGCGGCCTCGGCGGTGACGTTCGTCTTGTTGCAATACGCCACGCTGCGGCTGCCGGCGGCCAAGGTGATGGCCTATACCTATCTGGTGCCGGCCTGGGTGATCCTGTGGGAAATATCGCTGCACGGCGACTGGCCGCCAGGCATCGTGCTGGCCGGGGTTGCGATGACCGGGCTGGGGCTGTGGCTTTTGCTTAAGGAGTGATCATTCAGCCGCGACGGACTGCGCCGCCGTGGCGCGCCGTGCCGCTGCCGGGCCGATCAGATGGTTCATCCGCTGTGCCACGCGGGCCAGATGGCGGGCGCGGCTTTCAGGGGTGGAACTGTCCATAAGGTAATGCGCGGCAAAGGCCACCCGCTTGCCGGGTTTGCAAAGATACCCCACCCCGCGCATCAGGGTGCGCTTGCCCGGTGCGCCGATCAGCGCGGTCAGCCAGCGGCTGGCCCCGCAGGTGGTAAAGATGCCAAGCCGGGTGATGTGGCGCAGACCGGGGCGGATCGTGCGGTTCTGGGCGTCGGGCATGTGGAAGGCGACATCGGGCAGCATCACCCGGTCAAGCCAGCCCTTCAGCATGGCAGGCAGGCCATACCACCACGTCGGGTAGACGAAGATCAGCGTGTCGCACCAGCGCAGGTCGGCCACCTCGGGCGCGACGCAGGCGATGTTGTTCGGGCAATCGAGGTAGCCGTGCCATTCCGGCCCCGTCAGCACCGGCTGGAAGCCCTTGGCGTAAAGGTCGCTGACCCTGACTTCGGCACCCGCCGCTTCGAGTTTGGAGACAACGACATCCCGCACCGCCGCGTTGAAGCTGTCGGGGCGAGGGTGGCAATACACGACGAGTGCGCGCATGAAGGATGACCGGGTTCGACCGCCATGCCGCAGGATAGCGGCATGAAAGCGCAGCGAAGCTGCCCTGCCGCGAATCGTAGCATGGCGCGGCGCGGGCGCTCAACAGTTTTGCTGGGTCAGACGCGGAACCGGATCAGACCGTCGGTCAAGTAAGCGTCGGCCAGATCAAGACTGCCTGCGGTGTAGGCAGGGCCGCCCAATGCTGCGGCGGTGTCGCTGTCGGCGCGGGTGGCAAGCCATGCGCCAAGAAGAAGGCGGCGCAAGAGGATCATCGCGGGGATCATCGCACGGTCGGCAGCGCCAAGGCTGCCCGCGCGCGCATACCCCTCGCACCACGCGGCGACGAGGCCGGGGATGCGGTGGTCGGTTTCATAGAACGAAACGGCGGCGGCCAGGTCATAGACCCGCCAGCCAAAGCCGCAATCGTCGAAGTCGATGGCCCAGAGGCCGTGGTCGTCACGCATCAGGTTGGCAAGGCGGAGGTCGGCATGGATCAGGCCGAACACGTCAGACCCCGTGCCATAGGCGGCAAGATCGGCGGCAAGCCGATCGACCGCGCGCGACAGAAGCGCCCTACCGTCCGGCGTCAGACCTTCGGCCTGCCACCAATGGCCCCAATGCGGGGTGGGGCCGAGGATCGTCTCGCTGTCCCACCGCTTGCGGGTGAAACCGGGGGGCGGCGTCCAGTGGCGGGCTTGGCCGTGCAGGCGGGCGGTGATCTCGCCCAAGGGTGCGAACCAGTGGGAGAGGTCATCGCCGGGGTTCAGTTCGGTGCCTTGGATCGGGGCAAAGCCGACAAGGTGCCGGTCGCCGGCCTGGCCGACGAATGCGCCGTCACGGTCGGCAACGGGACGCACCACGCGCAGGCCGGCTTCGCCTTGCAGCGCCGTCAGCCACGCCAGTTCCGAGGCGATCTCGGCCTTGGTGTGGTAGCCCTTGCGGTGCAGGCGGAAAATCAGCGCATCGCCCGCGCGCCAGGTCTCGTTTTCGGACCGGTTCAGCAGGGTGAGCGGCGTGTCGGGCGGCAGGCCATAGCGGGCAAGCGCGGGGCGCAGATCGTCAACGCTCATCGCCGCGCCGCATGAGGTAAATGTCCATGATCCAACCGTGTTCGGCGCGCAGGCGCGCCCGGGTTTCGACGATCTGGGCCGCGACCTCTGCCAAGGGGCCGTGGATCAGCGCCTGCTGCGGCATGCCGACATAGGCGCCCCACCAGATGGTCACGCCTTGGGGATCAATGGCCTGAAACGCGCCGCCACTGTCGAGCATCACGGCGACGCTGTTTGCGGCAGGGGGCCAGCCTTCGTCGCGCAGGCGGCGGCCTGTGGTGATGACGACCGGCGCGGCCAGCGCGTTGAGTGGGATGGCGTGCGCTGCCGTCAGCACCTGCAGGCTGGTGATGCCGGGGATGACTTCGGTTGTCAGGCCGGGCAGCCGCGCGGCGATGCGCAGCGTGCTGTCATAAAGCGACGGGTCGCCCCAGACCATCAGCGCCACCCGCCCGCCTTTGGGCAGATGCGCGTCGATGGTGGCCTGCCAGACGGCGGCGATGGCGTCGTGCCAATCGTTCACCGCGCTCAGATAGTCGGTCTGGTCGGCGCGTTTCGGCACGTCATATTCCGCGACTGTCACCGGAGCGGTGACGACGGCTGCGACGATCTGGCGGCGGAGGTCAGCAAGATCGGACTTGTCGTCGCCCTTGCGCGGCAGAAGGATCAGATCGGCGCGGTTCAAGGCCTTGACCGCCTGAGCGGTCAGGTGGTCGGGGTTGCCGGTGCCGATGCCGATCAGCGACAGCGTGGTCATGGCAGGCCGTCCGGGTCGGCCAGCGGGCCAAAGAGGATCAGGCCGGGCAGCGCGCCCGGTTCGCCCGAAAGCCGTTCGGCAAGGCTGGCGATGGTGCCGCGCGTCAGGGTCTGCTCTGGCTGGCTGACCGCCTCGGCCAGCAGCGCCGGGGTGTCAGGCGACAGGCCGTGGGCGACCAGCGCCTTGGCCAGTGCGGGGAAGGTGCGCTTGCCCATGAACACCACGGTTGTGGCCATCGGATCGGCCAGTGCCGCGATGTTCAGCCCCGGCGGCAACTGGCCGGAAGTATCTGCGGCGGTGATGTATTGCACGCGCTGCGACACCAGACGGCGGGTGAGCGGAATGCCCGCCGCCGCCGCAGCAGCCGAGGCGGAGGTGACGCCGGGAATGATCTCGCAGCCGATGCCGGCGGCGTGGACGGCGGTCAGCTCCTCCTCCAGCCGGCCGAAGATGCCGCTGTCGCCGGATTTCAGCCGCACCACTTGCGCGCCGGTCAGCGCGTATTCGACCAGCAGGCGACTGACGTGATCCTGCTTTGGCGAGGCGCGGCCCGCGCGTTTGCCGACACCGATGAGGTCTGCTCCAGGTCGCGCGAGCGCTAGGATCAGGCCGGAGGAAAGGTCATCATACAGGATCGCGTCCGCCGCGCCGATGCGCTGCACGGCGCGGACGGTCAGAAGGTCGGGGTCGCCCGGACCTGCGGAAACGAAGGAGACAAAGCCGGTCATGACGCCTCGGCGATCAGGTGGAAGTAGGTGCCGGTCGACCGCCCGCCACCTGGTTGAAAGCGGTATGAGCCGGTTTCGGGGACGCTGGCCCCGGTGGCGTCTGTGACGGTGGCCAGCGCGGGGTCGGGTTGGTCGACGATGGTGGAGTAATGGAACTCGTGCCCGCGCAGGCGGCTTGCCGACGCATGGCCGGGGGTCGGGGTGAGAAGCGTGGCCTGCCGGTAGCCAAGGTGCATCTTGCGGCTGGCGTAGGAGGTGACGAGGCCCAGCAGCCCTGCCATCCGGTGCCGGGTGCCATCCTTGTCGATCAGCGCAGCACCCATGGCCATGTAGCCGCCGCACTCGCCGTGGACGGGGCGGGTGTCGGCAAAGGCGCTTAGTCCGGTGCGGAAGCTATCGGCCGCGGCCAGCGCCCCGGCGTGAAGTTCGGGGTAGCCGCCCGGAAGCCAGCAGGTATCGGCTGCGGGGTCGGGCGGCTGATCCGCAAGGGGCGAGAACGGCAGGATTTCGGCCCCGGCCTTGCGCCAGCCGTCGATGAGATGCGGGTAGACGAAGGAAAACGCGGCGTCGCGGGCAAGCGCGATGCGCTGGCCGGGTGGGCGGATACGCGCGGTGCCAGCGGTCTGCGCGGGGTGGGCGGCGGCTGCGGCCAGAAGCGCGTCCAGATCCAGCCGCTCGCGCACCAAGGCGGCGGCTTGGGTGATCAGCGCCTCAAGGGCCGGGTGTTCTTCGGCCTGTACCAGCCCGAGGTGACGTTCCGGCACCGCGATGCTGGCCTGTTTCGGCAGCGCGCCGAACACGGTCACGCCCGCCTCGGCCATGCCGACACGCACCAGCGCCTCGTGCCGTGGGCTGGCGACGCGGTTCAGGACGACCCCGGCGATTGTAACCCCGGCGCGGAACCCCGCCAGCCCGCGCGCGATGGCGCCCGCCGTCTGCGCCTGCCCCGACACGTCGATCACCAGAACCACTGGCCAGCCCATGAGTGCCGCCACATCGGCGCTGGCACCGGTGCCCGCCTCGCCCGGTTTGGCCACGCCGTCGAAAAGGCCCATCGAGCCTTCGGCCAGCACCAGGTCGGCCCCCGGTGCGTCAGCCAGCCCGGCGATCATCGCCGGCGACATGGCCCAACTGTCGAGATTGCGCGAGGGCTGGCCGGAGGCCGCCGTGTGGAACGCGGGGTCGATGTAATCCGGCCCGCTTTTCAGCGGCTGCACCATGAGGCCCCGGTCGCGCAGGGCGCGCAACAGGCCCAGCATCAGCGTGGTCTTGCCGCTGCCCGAGGACGGGGCGGAGATGAGCAGGCCGGGTGTCATGATCCGGTGCCGGGAAAGCGCGGGTCGGTGCCAACGGGGCGGTAGCGGCGGTCGTAATCGCCCGCGTAAAGACGGCTTTCCTCGAACCCTTCGGCGGCCAGCGCGGGGCCGATCAGGATCAGCGCGGTCCGCTCCACCTCGGCGGGGACCGCGGCAACCAATGTGCCAAGCGTGGCGCGGATGATGCACTCGTCGGGCCAACTGGCGCGCCAGACCACGGCGACCGGGCAATCGAGGCCGTAATGCGGGGCAAGGTCGGCCACCACCTTGTCCAGAAGGTGGATCGACAGGTGCAGCGCCAGCGTCGCCCCGGTGGCGCCGAAGGCGGCCAGCGTTTCGCGCGGGGGCATCTTGGTTGCGCGGCCTTCGGTGCGGGTCAGTACCACCGATTGCGCCAGCCCCGGCAAGGTAAGTTCGGCCCCGAGCGTGGCCGCCGCTGCCGCGAACGAAGGCACGCCCGGCGTCACGTCGTAGGGGATGCGCAGTTCACGCAAGCGTCGCAATTGTTCGCCCATCGCCGACCAGACCGACAGATCGCCGGAATGAAGCCGCGCGATGTCGTGCCCTTGCGCATGGGCGCTGGCGATTTCCGCGATGATCTCGTCAAGGCTCATCGGCGCGGTGTTGACGATGCGGCAACCGGGCGGGCAATGGCCGAGGATCGCCTGCGGGATCAGCGAACCCGCGTAAAGGCAGACCGGCGAGGCGGCGATCAGGTCGCGGCCGCGCAGGGTCAGAAGGTCGGGCGCTCCCGGGCCTGCGCCGATGAAATGAACGGTCATGGCTTGGCCCCTTCGGCAATGGCGGCAGTGGCGGTTCCGTCTGCCGATTGCGCGCGGGGCGCGATCAGCCGCGCGCCCGGCCCCGCTGCGGCCAATGCCGCCGCCTCGGCCAGAGATCCGGTGCCGTAAAGCGCCGTCACGCGAGCCGATCGCGTGGCGACCGCCTGCCCCGGCAGATCACCGGGCGGCACGGCGACCAACGGCAGCCCGAGGCTGCGGGCAAAATTGCGCAACCCTCCGGCCTTGTCAGCAACGGTGGCAACCATCGTCACGCCATCCGGCCCACCAACCCGCATCAGCGCATCGCGCAACGCCGCCTCGGTCGCGCCCTTGCGAAAACCAAACCCTGCCACCCTCATCGCACCACGCTCCACTGCATGATGGGCATCGCCGCCCGCCAGCCACGCTTGGTGCCCAAGGGCGCGGCCTCGGCCAGTTCGATGCGCAACAACTCGCCACCGTGGCGGGCCGACCAGCCAAGCAGCAAGGCCTCGGTTTCCAGCGTCACGGCATTGATGACAAGCCGCGTGCCGCCGGGCAGCAGCGCCCAAAGCCGCGCCAGAAGCGCCTCGGTAGCGCCGCCACCGACGAACACCGCATCCGGGCGCGGCAAGCTATCGAGGCCTTCGGGCGCGGCATGACAGGTCAGGCTGTAGCGATGACCGAGACCAAAGCGGTCGGCATTGACGACGGCACGGGCGGCGCGGGTGGCATCGGCCTCGACGGCATGGCACTGCGCGGCCCCTGCCAACAGCCATTCGATCCCGATCGAACCCGAGCCCGCGCCGATATCCCACAACACCTCGCCCGCCCGCGGCGCCAGCGCCGAAAGCGTCAACGCGCGCACCGGTCGCTTGGTGATCTGGCCGTCATGCTGGAAAAACGCGTCCGGCAGGCCCGAGGCGCGTGGCAGACCGGCCCCGACCGCCTCGATCGCCACGGCCACGGGGGCGGCGATATCGGCGAGGTCCATCGCTTGCGCGGTCGTCCGGCGCACCCGTTCGCGCGGGCCGCCAAGCGCCTCAAGCACCACCAGTGCTGAGGCGCCGAAGCCGGTTTCGGTAAGATAGGCTGCCAACTCGCCCACCGCAGCACCGTCACGCAGCAGGCAGATCGCGCGCACCCCACGGCCCAGAACGGGGGCCAATCGGGCTAGGGGGGCGGCATGCAGGCCAAGGCACAGCACCTCTTCCAGCCGCCAGCCAAGCCGGTTTGCCGCCAGCGAAAAGGTCGACGGCTGCGGATGCGACACCCATTCACCCGGCGCCAGATGCGGCATCAGCGACCCGCCCGCGCCGAACCAGAACGGATCGCCCGATACCAGAACCGCCACCCGCCGCCCACGTTCGGCCAGAACCGGGGTCACGTCGAATGGCACCGTCCAAGGCCGGCCCTGAACCCCCGCTAGCGCCAAGTGCCGCGGCCCGCCGAACACCACCTCGGCCGCCAACAGCGCTTCACGGCTTGCGGCGGACAGGCCCGCCGGTCCATCTTCGCCCAGACCGATGATGGTCAGCCAGGGGTCAGACATGACACGCATCCTTCTGCTCGGCGGCACCACCGAGGCGGGCCTTCTGGCGCGCGCCATCGCCGAGGCGGGCCTGCCGGGCATCTATTCCTACGCAGGCAGGACGGAGGCGCCGCTGGACCAGCCGATCCACATGCGGGTGGGTGGCTTTGGCGGCGTCGAAGGGCTTTGCGCCTATCTCAAGGCCGAAGCGATCAGCCACGTGATCGACGCCACCCATCCCTTCGCCGCGCAGATGAGCGGCAATGCCGTTGCCGCCTGCACCGCGACCGGAACGCCGCTCCTCGCCCTCGAACGCGCCCCTTGGGTGGCGGGCGAAGGCGACCGCTGGAGCCATGTCGCGGACATACCAGCCGCCGTCGCCGCGCTGTCCGGCCCGCCGCGCCGCGTGTTCCTTGCCATCGGGCGGCAGCATCTGGACCCCTTTGCCTCCCAGCCGCAGCACCGCTACCTTCTGCGCCTTGTCGATGCGCCGACCGGCCCGCTTACCCTGCCCGACGCCGAAGTGATCGTGGCGCGTGGGCCGTTCGACGTGGCCGGCGATACCGCGCTTCTGCGCCAGCACCAGACCGAGGTGATTGTTGCCAAGAACGCCGGTGGCAAGGGCGCGGTAGCCAAGATCGCCGCCGCCCGCGCCTTGGGCTTGCCGGTCCTGATGATCGACCGGCCACGGCTGCCGAAGCGGCAGGTGGTCACGTCGGTCAAGGCGGCGATGGACTGGCTGCATCACACCGCCCGCCTTGGTGTATAGACCCAGCGCCCGACCCGCCGGGTGGCCGAGTTTCCCACGATCACGACGGTGCGCATGTCGGCCATCTCGGGCGTGGCATCCCCCAGCGTGACGCTGGATATCGCCTCATCCGAGGTGGAAACTGCGCGGGCAAACAGGATCAGACGGTCCGGCCCGCACTCCTCCCGAAGCACGTCCAGCGTCCTTGCAAAAGTGTCGGGCCGGCTTGCCGAACGCGGGTTATAGAAGGCCATGGCGAAATCGGCTTGCGCCGCATGGCGCAGACGGGCCTCGATCACCTCCCACGGTTTCAGGTTGTCCGACAGGTTGATGCAGCAGAAATCATGGCCCAGAGGCGCGCCCGCCGCCGCCGCCGCCGCCAGCATCGCGGTGATCCCCGGCAGCACCCGCACATCAAGGCCCTGCCAATCCGGCATGCCCTCCATCGCCTCGAACACCGCCGAGGCCATCGCGAACACACCCGGATCACCGGACGACACGATCACTACACGCCGCCCCGCCGCCGCCATCGCAAGGGCGGCGCGTGCGCGGTCCATCTCCACCCGATTGTCCGATGGATGCAGCGTCAAACCCTCCCGCGCTGCGACGCGCGCAACGTAGGGAATGTAGCCCACCACGTCGGTTGCCTCAGCCAGCGCGGCCGTGACCTCCGGCGTAATCATCGCCTCATCGCCCGGCCCAAGCCCGGCTATGAAAAGGCTGCCGTTCATCCGGCTTTCCGTTTCGAGAAAAATCCGACCGGGTAGTCCGTTGGTTTCGCGATTGGTTCAAGAAACCAATGGACTGGGGGGTGTGAAACCCCCGGTGTCGGCAAAAGGCGCTCCGCTTCTCTCATTCCGGGATCTCCGGCCGCCGACCGTGGCCATGCACCAGCACGATCGCGAAATAGGGGCAATCGGCCGCATCCACATCGACAAGCCGTGCGATGCGCTGGTTGGGCATCGTGCCGCGTTCCACCAGCCATGCCGCATCCAGCCGCCCGGCGCGTTCCAGCGCGCGGCGCACGCGCGGCAGGTTGCGCCCGGTCTTCATCACCACCAGCGCATCCGCCGTGGTCATGTGCTGCACCAGATCATCTTCCGGCAATGTGCCCATCAGCACCGTCAGCACATCGTCGCCCCAGGTGATCGGGGTGTCGGTCGCGGTCCAGCAGCCGGTCATGCCGGTAATGCCCGGGATCACCTCTACCGGCACCCGGCCCTGCAACCGGCTGTGGAGATGCATGAACGAGCCGTAGAAGAACGGGTCGCCCTCGCACAGCACAAGCACGTCATCGCTTTGGCACAGGGTTTCCAACCGGTCGGCCCAGTTGTCGTAAAACTCCGCCAGGGCCAGCCGGTAGTCCTCGCCGTCGAACGGCAGTTCGGTCGTGACCGGGTATTCCATCGGGTATTCCGTGACACCCGCCGCCAGCATCCCCTCGACAATGCGCCGCGCCTGTCCCGGCCTGCCGGCCTTGCGGAAATAGGCCACATGCCGCGCGGCACCGATCGCGCGGGCGGCTCGCAGGCTCATCAGGTCGGGGTCGCCGGGGCCGAGGCCCGCACATATCACTTTCCCGATCACGGGGCCCATGCTCATTCCTTCCGGCTTGCCAGCGCGTTGATGGCGGCGACGGTGATCGCGCTGCCACCAAGCCGCCCGGCGACGATCAGGCTTGGCACCGGGGGTGACGCGATCAGCTCCTCTTTCGATTCCGCCGCGCCCACGAACCCGACCGGGCAGCCGATGATCGCGGCGGGGCGCGGGCAGGCCGGGTCTTCCAGCATGTTCAACAGGTGAAAGAGCGCGGTCGGCGCGTTGCCGATTGCCACCACGGCGCCTGCCAGATGTGGCCGCCATAGTTCCACCGCCGCCGCCGACCGGGTGTTGCCGATCTTCGCCGCCAGCGCCGGGACGGACGGGTCTTGCAGGGTGCAGATGATCTCGTTGTTGGCCGGCAGTCGCTTGCGGGTGATGCCTTCGCTGACCATGCGCACATCGCACAGGATCGGCGCGCCAGCCTCCAAAGCCGCGCGCGCGGCAATCGCCATGCCGGGGCTGAAGCGGATATGCGGCGCCAGATCGACCATTCCGGCAGCGTGGATCATTCGGACGGCGACGACCTCTTCTTCGGGCGTGAAGCGCGCCAGATCGGCCTCGGCGCGGATCATCGCGAAGGACTGCACGTAGATCGCAGCGCCATTGGTTTCATAAAGGTGGGGCATGGGGGGCCTTCAGAAGGTCGGGAAGGTCGACGGGCATCAACCCTGTCAGAACCGGGGTATCGGATGCGGTTCCGCCGCGCACAAGGCCGAAACCCCCTGGCGAAGCGATCAGCGTCAGGTCGGCGGGCGCCGGATGGGCGCAGCCCTTGGCGCAACCAGAGACATGCAGCACGCTGCCCGCAGGCACCAGCTCGGCAAGGCTGCGCGCAAGGGTTCGCGTCTCGCCCAACGCCTGCGGGCAGCCCGGCGCTCCGGTGCAGGCGGTCACGCGAAGCATGGGGTCTGCCGGATCGGTGACAAGACCCGCTATCGCCGGGATCTGCGTGGCCCCCGCAAGGAACAGCATCCGCCACGGCGTCGGGCGGATCTCATGGCCAAGGGCGGCCAGCGCGATCAGCGTTTCGGCGCGCATCTGGCCGAAGGCCAGCGCGACCAGAACCCCCTCGGGGTGAAGGCCGGGGGTTGGCTGCGGCAGGGGTGCGGCGGGGGCCGTATCACAGCCGGGTGGCACCGCGCCCCGACCGATCAGCGCAGCCATCCGACCCCGGCCACCGACAACTCCGCCCGACGCGACGAACCATTGCGCAAGGCTGACTGCGTCCTGCGCCAGATCGGCGACGACGCGACCAAGCCCGT
This sequence comes from Tabrizicola sp. BL-A-41-H6, assembly GCF_050632395.1. GTDB lineage: Bacteria > Pseudomonadota > Alphaproteobacteria > Rhodobacterales > Rhodobacteraceae > JAUYQR01. The sequence continues at coordinate 812,208 of NZ_CP192600.1, read as the reverse complement.
AACCGTCAGGCCGCAGGATCAGCCGCCCGTCCGCCGCCCGCTCCACCCGGATGTCCGCCGACGCGCCCGACAGCACCGGGCTCGGCCCGGCATCCAGCGCAAAGCCGAACTTTCCGGGCAAGCCGGGCATCCGGGCCAGCGCCTCGGTCAGCGTGGCGGCAAGGGCATCCACGCCTGGTGATGGCGTCGCGCGGAACGGCGTCACGATCAGGTTGCGCAACTGTTCCGTCTCGACATCGCGGTCAATCAACCCATGCGCCCGGAGATCTGCGATCAGCGGCCCATGCAAGGCTTCGGTTACGCCGCGCAGTTGCAGGTTCGCCCGGGCGGAAAGGTCGATGACCCCGTTGCCATGCGCCAGCGCCGCACGCGCGATGGCATCGGCTTGCGTTGGCGACAGCCGCCCGCCGGGGGGCCTGACGCGCACGATCAACCCGTCGCCCGAGGCCATCGGGCGCAAGGCACCGGGGCACCAACCCTTGACCTGCCACGCTGTCATGCCAGCACCGCCGCGATGGAATTGCGCCGGGTCAGCCACAGCCCGGCATCGCGCAGGCGGCGGAACAGGTCTTCCATTGCCGCAAGTGCCGCCGGATTTTCGCGGGCGAGGAAGTCGCGCACTTCCTCGCGGCCCAGCGTGGCCTCGTGGTAAAGGTCGAAAAGATGCGGCGGCACCACTTGGGCCAGATGCGCGAAGGCGGCCATGTGGTCGAGCGTGGCGGCGATTTCCGCGGCCCCCCGGTAGCCGTGGTTCATCATGCCCGAAGCCCACTCAGGGTTGGCCGCGCGGGCGCGCACCACGCGGGCGATTTCCTCGGTCAGGGTGCGGGCGCGGGGGGTGTCCGGGCGCGTGGCGTCGAGGTGATAAAGCGTCGGCGCCTGCCCGCCAAGCCGCGCCACGGCAGCGGCAAAGCCCGCCTCGTGCGCTGCGTAATCGGCGGCCATCAGCACGTCGGTTTCCGGCAGGTCTTGCGGGTGGACGAAGGCATCCGCCGCCTTGACCCGCGCCTCGATCCCTTCGCGGTTCAGGGTGGATTGGCCGTCCGTCCCGATCGACCAGGCCGACGCGCGCAGCCATGCCTCGCCCGCCTCGGCCCGCGCGGCATCGGTGAAGGTGTCGGCGGCGGTGCCCATGCCAAGCCCGTATTGCCCCGGCTGCGGGCCAAACACCCGCGCGGCGCGGGCGGCGTAGGGATTATCCTCAGCCGCCTCGTCGCGCAGGGACAGCGCCTCGGCCCCCGCCTCGAACAGTTGTGCCAGACCGGGGAAGACGTCGCGGAAAAGGCCCGACACCCGGAGCGTGACGTCGATGCGGGGCCGCCCGAGCAGCGCCAGCGGGACGATCTCGAACCCCGATACGCGGGCGGAACCTTCATCCCAGCGGGGGCTGAGGCCCGCAAGATGCAGCGCCATTGCGAACTCTTCACCCGCCGTGCGCATGGTGGCCGAGCCCCAGAGATCGACCACCAGCCCGCGCGGATAGTCGCCGTGGTCCTGCAGGTGGCGGCGGACCAGCTCCTCGGCCAGCTTGACGCCCTGCGCATGGGCATTGCGCGACGGCACCGCGCGGGGATCGACGCTGTAAAGGTTGCGCCCGGTCGGCAGCACGTCAGACCGTCCGCGATAGGGCGAGCCTGCCGGACCGGGTGCCACGCGGCGGCCTGCAAGGGCGGCCAGCATCCCGTCGCGTTCGCCCGCGCCACTGCCCAGCACATGCAGCCCGTGGCCGAACTGGCTTTCCTTGATGTCGCAGACAAAGCGGTCGATCCGGGTGATCGCCTCGGCAGGTGTGGCATCCGGCGGAAGGCCCAGATCTTCGGCCACGCCCGAGGCCTGCGCCTCGTCGCGGATCGCGGCGACAAGCCGATTACGGCGGGCGGGATCGAGGCCGTCAGCGGTGGAGTATTCATCAAGCAGCCGTTCCAGCCGACCCATCCCTTCGGGCAGCGAGGAGGCGACCATCGGTGGCGGCAGGTGGCCCAGCGTCAGCGCGCCGATACGCCGCTTGGCCTGTGCCGCCTCGCCGGGGTCGTTGACGATGAAGGGGTAGATCACCGGCAAGGGGCCGATCAGCGCCTCGGGCCAGCAGGCGTCAGACAGCGCCACTGATTTCCCAGGCAGCCATTCCAGCGTGCCATGCGCGCCCATGTGGACGAGCGCGTGGAGACCCTGCGAGCGCAGCCAGAGGTAGAAGGCGACGTAGCCGTGGCGAGGCGTGCGCGAGAGGTCGTGGTAGTCTTCGTCGCGCCGGGGAAGATCGCCGCGTTCGGGTTGCAGGGCGATGAGCATGTGGCCACGGCGGGTGGCGGCGAAGTGGAAGGCACCGTCGCGGCAGGCGGGGTCGGCCTCCGGCTCGCCCCAGGCTGCCAGCGTGGTGCGAAGGGGCTCAGGCAGGGTTGCAAGGGCGGCGCGATACTCGGCTAGCGGCCAGTGGATCGTTTCACACAAGGCCTCCGGCAGAGATGCACCAGCCGGCGCGTCATAGCCATCCGCCGCAAGGGTGGACAAAAGCGCCTCGGTCGAGGCCAGCGCATCAAGGCCGACGGCATGGGCCATCTGGTGCGCGCGGCCGGGATAGGTAGACAGGACAACAGCAAGCCTGCGGTCGGCGGCAGGGGTGGAGGCAAGGCTGTGCCATGCCCGGACGCGTTCTACCACCGCCGCGATCCGCCCCGCCTCGGCCCGGTGGCCAAAGCGCGAGAACTGCAGGTCGGGGTCGCGCTTGCCGGGGCTCTTGAAGCTGACGATGCCAGCGAAAAGCCGTCCGTCCACCTCGGGCAGAACAACATGCATCGCAAGGTCGGCGGGCGAAAGGCCACGGTCCGAAGCAGCCCAGTCGCGCCGCCGCGCAGTCGACAGCGCCACCTGAAACGCCGGGCAGTCCGCGCCATCGAAGGGCGTGCGGCCATCCTCGCCCTGCGCTGAAAACGCTGTTGCGTTGACGACGGCCACGGGCGGATGCGTGGCAACGTGGGCGCGCAGCCAATCGCCTACGCCCGGTGCCTTCAGGCTGGGGGCAAAGGCGCCATAGGCGGCAAACCCGGCCTCGCGCAGGGCGGTGATAAGCGCATCGACCGGCGCGGTATCGCCAGCGGTAAGGTAGGACCGGTAGAACGCCACCAGCACCGGGCGGTCCCCGGCCGGCGCTGCGACCACACCGCGAGCGGGGTCGTAAAAGCCCATGTCGGGCACCGATTTGTCGCCAACGACCGGCCCGGCATAAAGCCCCGCCGCCAGCGCCAGTTGCGCCAGCGCCGCCTGTGCCGCCACCGCACCACCGGCATCGCACAGGTCTTGCAGCCGACGCAGCGTCGACACCGGCAGGGTCGACAGGGCATCCAGCCGCGCATCCGGCCTGCCATCGGCGGGCAGCACCGCCAGCGCGATCGACCTGCGCCGCGCCAGATCCTGCAAGGCGGCCAGACCGTAAGGCCAATACGCCTCGCCGCCGATCAGGCGCACAAGAATGGCCTTGGCGCCATGCAGCGTCTTTTCGACATAGGTGTCGACCGACAGGGGATGCTTCAGCGCGATGATGTTGCCCAGCCGCAGCGACGGCAGGCTGGCCCGTCCGCGCTGCCACCCCGCCGCGAAAGCGCCCAAGTCACTGTCAGAAAACGACAGCACCACCAGATCGGCCGGGTCCTGACCTAGATCGAACGGGGTTTCCGTTTCCTCCAGCCCGTGGCTTTCGCGGAAGACGACGTGCATCGTTCAGCGCCCCCTTGGGCCTGTGCAGCGCAGGCCCCCCCACCCCAGCCCTCGCCCGCAATGGGGGGAGGGAGGCGCCACACGGCGAAACAGGGTGGAAAGCTCGTTCATCTCAGGCACCAAGGACCTTGCGGATCGCCGCTTCGTCGATGTCGTCATGCTCGGCGATCACCACCAGCTGCGACCGACGCGGCGCGGTGCCCCACGGACGGTCATACTGCATCCGCACCCGGCCACCGACGGCTTGCACCAGCATCCGCATCGGCTTGCCCGTGACCGCGACATGACCCTTCACCCGCAGGATCTTCTGCTCCTCGGCCAGCCGCACGATAGCGGCGGCCAGCGCCTCGGGGTCGGCCACCTCGGGCAGATCGACGACGATGGTGTCAAAGTCGTCATGTTCATGGCCATCCTCGCCATCATGGTGCGAAGGTCGCGCGGCAAGATCATCCTCGGCTGCGGCATTGAGGCCAAGGATCAGCCGCGGGTCGATGACGCCTTCGGTCATCGAAAGCATCGGCACCGTGCGGGTCATCTCGGCCGTGATCACGGCGCGCGCGGCGGCAAGCCCCGCCTCGCCCGCCAGATCGGCCTTCGACAAGAGGATCAGGTCGGCGCAGAGGATCTGGTCTTCGAACACCTCCGACAGCGGCGTTTCGTGATCCAGCGAGGGGTCCGCCGCACGCTGCGCGTCGACGGCAGCAACGTCAGGCGCGAACCGGCCCGCCGCCACTGCCTCGGCATCGGCCAGCGCGATGACGCCGTCAACCGTGATGCGGCTGCGGATCGCAGGCCAGTCGAAGGCCTTGAGGAGCGGCTTCGGCAGGGCCAGACCAGAGGTTTCGATCAGGATGTGATCAGGGCGGACAGGCATCGCCATCAAGGCTTCGATGGTGGGGATGAAGTCGTCGGCCACGGTGCAGCAGATGCAGCCGTTGGCAAGCTCGACGATGTTTTCCACTGGGCAGTTGTCATCGGCGCAGGATTTCAGGATGTCGCCATCGACGCCAACTGTGCCGAACTCGTTGACGAGGATTGCGAGCCGCTTGCCCTGCGGGTTCTGCATCAGGTGGCGGATCAGTGTGGTCTTCCCCGCACCCAGAAAGCCGGTGATCACGGTGACGGGGATTTTGGTCAGGTCGGTCATTCGGCGGCCTCTTGCGGGGGAAATTGTGGCGGTACGCGGGCGATGCTTTGCTTGCGGAAGATGACGGGACGCTCGCGCCACGGGACTATGCCGTCGGCGGTGGCCGCATATTTCGCGGCCCCGTCCAGAATGTCGGCGGCGTTCTCGGCCCCGAGGCGACCATAGACGTAGGACCACGCGCCGGGCATCGAAAGCGACACCGCGCAGCCGGTGTTGCAGGCCGAAAGACACTCGACCCCGACGATGCGGACACCTGCGGGGGCGCCGGCGGCCAGCAAGGCCGCATGCAAGTCAGCACCGGGTTTCGGTGTGCCGTCGGGCACGGGCTCGCCCCGCTTGCAGGTGGTGCAGACATAAAGCGTGGCCGTCATGCCCAATCCTCAATGACATCGGGGATGGGCCAGAGAAGGACGCGACATCGCATCCGTCTGCCGGTCGCGGAACACCCCGTCCGCCGGTTCAGTCGCCTGTGCTGGCAGGTCTCCCGACTTGCGGATTGAGGGCGGTTGCCCAACGGCCCCTCGCCTTCCCACGCTTGCGCGCAGTGGCGTCAGGGACCTTTCCGGTCACGGTCGCGGGGGCGGCTGCGCTTTGGGGGTTTCGCTCCCTGTCGCATTCCCTCTTCGCCTGTCATAGACAGGAACCAACACGCATTCCACCTGCGCCATGACCGCCATCCTTGTCAAGGACACGACCGACCATGACCGATCCCGAACCGACACCCGCCCCCGAAGTCGACGCCGAAGCCGAAGCCGATCTGGCGCGGCACGCCTCGAAGATGGCCAAGAAGAAGGCCGCGCGCGACAAGATCATGGCGGGCAAGGCGGGCGAGAAGGGGTTGATCATCGTCCACACCGGGGCGGGCAAGGGGAAATCCTCCAGCGGCTTCGGGATGATCCTGCGCTGCGTGGCGCATGGCATGCCCTCGGCGGTGGTGCAGTTCATCAAGGGCGCGTGGGACACCGGCGAGCGGCGCCTTCTGACCACCCATTTCGCTGACCTGTGCGAATTTCACGCGATGGGCGAAGGCTTCACCTGGGAAACCCAGGACAAGGCGCGCGACATCGCGGCGGCGCGGGCGGGCTGGGAGAAGGCCCAGGAGCTGATTCGCAACCCCTCCATCCGCATGGTGCTGTTGGACGAGATCAACATTGCCCTGCGCTATGATTACCTCGATATCGACGAGGTGCTGGCGTTCCTCGCCGCCGAAAAACCGCCGCTGACCCATGTGGTGCTGACCGGGCGCAACGCATCGGACAAGCTGATCGAAGCGGCGGATCTTGTGACCGAGATGACGCTGGTCAAGCACCCCTTCCGGTCCGGCATCAAGGCTCAGGCCGGAGTTGAATTCTGACCGGTGTAAAAAGGGGGGCTGTCTGCCCCCCTCGGCATCCGCGTTCCGCGGCTGCCTCCCCCCGTGGATACTTTCGCAGAGAGGAAGCCCAGACAGACAGGGAGGTTCAGACGCCCCGTTCGAAGCGCACGGCCCCGGACAGGGCATCTTCCCCTCTGACGGTCATCGGCGTCCCCGCCTGTGCCGCAGGCTCAGCTTGCAGCGAACCTGTGAACAAATCATTGCAAGATGCCTGCAATCTTCCTCTCTGCGGGGGTCCGGGGGTGCAAAACCCCCGGCGGGCGGGCGAAGGGCTCAGCCCTTGCCCGCCAGCGCCAGCAATGCGGCGCAATCGACATGGGCTTCCATGTGGTCTGCCAACGCCTCCAGCGTCGCCTCGACCGTGTCGTCGTAGCTGACAGTGCCGACTGCGCCACCAAGCTGCGACAGGAACGCACGCCGGAAGCCATCGGCGGAAAACATGCCGTGCAGATAGCTGCCCATCACCCGGCCATCTGACCGCATTGCCCCCTCGGGCAGGCCCGAAACATGGAAGAGCGGCCTTGCACAATCCTGCCCACCCGTCCGCCCGATGTGGATTTCATACCCCCGCACCGCCTGCCCGGACGCGGGATGAAGGGCCGCGGTTTCGGTCACCCGCTTGTCGGCCGTCATGACCGTTTCGACATCGAGGAGACCAAGCCCCGCCACCGAACCTGCCGGGCCTTCGATGCCGTCAGGATCGGAAATTGCCCGGCCAAGCATCTGATACCCGCCGCAAAGCCCCAGCACCCGTGCGCCCCGGCGCAGGGCGGCGGCAAGGTCGATGTCCCAGCCCTGCGCGCGGAAGAAGGCAAGATCGGCAATCGTCGCCTTGCTGCCCGGCAGGATGATCAGGTCAGCCTCGACCGGCAGGGGTTGTCCGGGAGGGATCATCTTCAGGGTCACGCCCGGTTCCTGCGCCAAGGGATCGAGGTCGTCGAAATTGGCGATGCGCGACAGGTGCGGCACGGCAATCAGGAAATCGCCGCTGCCGCGCGTTCCGCCAAGATCGGCGGCATCCTCGGCCGGCAGGCGGTGGGCATCCGCGAACCACGGCACCACGCCGAAACCGGGCCAGCCGGTGCGATCCTTGATGAACTGGTAGCCATCGTCGAAAAGCCGCGGGTCGCCGCGGAACTTGTTGACCAGAAAGCCGCGGATCATCGCGGCATCGTCGGGGTCGATCACGCTTTGCGTCCCCACCAGCTGCGCGATGACGCCGCCGCGGTCGATGTCACCGACCAGCACCACCGGCACCCCCGCCGCTCGGGCAAAGCCCATGTTGGCAATGTCGCCCGACCGCAGGTTCACCTCGGCCGGGCTGCCCGCGCCTTCGACGATGACGATATCCGCCTCAGCCTTCATCCGGGCGAAACTGTCCAGCACCGGCACCATCAGGTCCGGCTTCAGCCGGGCATAATCGCGCGCCTTCACCGTGGCCCAGCGCTGGCCCTGCACGATCACCTGACTGCCGGTTTCGGATTCGGGTTTCAGCAGGACCGGGTTCATGTGGACCGAAGGCGCCACCCCGGCCGCCCGCGCCTGCAGGGCCTGCGCACGCCCGATCTCTCCGCCCGCCGCGACCGCCGCGTTGTTCGACATGTTCTGCGGCTTGAACGGGCGCACGATCAGCCCCTGCCGTGCGAACACCCGGCAGAGGCCCGCCACCAGCATCGACTTGCCGACGTTGGACCCCGCGCCCTGGATCATCAGCGTCGCCGTCATGCCCGCCGCGCCATCAGCCAGACGAAGAACACGCCGCCAACCAGCCCCGTGACGATGCCTATCGGCATATCCTCGGGTGCCATCACCACACGCGCCACGGTATCCGCCCAGATCAGGAACACCGCGCCGAAAAGCGCCGACAACGGCAGCACCCGCGCGTTGTCGCCCCCGACGATGAGCCGCACCAGATGCGGCATCATCAGCCCGACAAAGCCGATGATCCCGGAAAACGCCACCATCACCCCGGTGATCAGCGCCCCCGCCACGAACACCGACAGCCGGAACCGCGCAACCGGAATCCCAAGGCTCGCCGCTGTCTCGTCGCCAAGGCTCATCGCATTCAGCGCCCCGGCGCGCGACCAGAGCCACAGCCCCGCCGGAACCAGCACCAGCGCGGGAAACATCAGGTGCGACCACTGCGCAAGGCCAAGCCCGCCCAGCATCCAGAACACCACCGTATGCGTGGCCTTCGGATCGCCGAGGAAGATCAGGATGTTCGCCCCCGCCATGATGATGAAGCTGACCGCCACCCCCGCCAGCACCAGCCGGTCCGCCGATGTCGCCCCTGCCAGTTGCGCCACGGCCAGAACCATCAGCGTCGCGGCCAGCGCGCCCCCGAACGCCATAAGCGGCACGGTCAGCACGCCAAGGAAAAGCCCGGTGTGCAACAAGGCCGCAATCGCCCCGAACGCGCCACCCGAGGAAATCCCCAGCAGATGCGGGTCCGCCAGCGGGTTGCGCGTGACCGATTGCAGCGCAGCCCCGGTCAGGCCCAGCCCCGCCCCCACCAGCGCGGCCAGCACGGCGCGCGGAAAGCGGATGTCCCAGACAATCGCCTCGCGCCCCGCCGTCCAGTCCGCAGCCACCCAGCCCGGCGCAAGGTGATGCAGCATCACCCCCCAGACCGTGCCAAGCGGCACCGACACCGCGCCAACCGACACCGCCACCATCACCGACAGCATCAGCGCGCAAAAAGCCACCAGCCCAAGCCCCACGCGCCGCGACAGCCGCCAGAGGCGGGGCCGCGCAAGAAGGGCAAGCGGCAAATCGGCCATCTACTTGGCCCAGAACCCGGCGACCAGCTTTTCCACTGCGCGGATGTTGCGCGGCCCGGGCGTCGCCTCGACATATTCCAGCACGACGTAGCGGTCGTTCTTCACGGCATCCATCCCCGCAAAAGCCGGATTTTCCTCAAGGAAGGCGATCTTCTGCGCAGCGGTCACGTCGCCGTAGTTGACGATCACGATCACCTCCGGGTTACGCTCCACCACCGGCTCCCAGGCCACGGTGGCCCAGCTTTTGTCCAGATCGTCCATGATGTTCACGCCACCCGCCGCCTCGATCAGCGCCGTGGGGATCGCGTACTTGCCGGCGGTGAAGGGGCTTTCCTCGCCGCTGTCATAGACGAACACCCTGAGCGGCGCAGACCGGCCCACCCCCGCCGTCACCTTTTCTAACCGGGCCTTGTAACCCGCCACAAGTGCCTCGGCCTTTTGCGACACGCCGAAGATTGTGCCAAGGTTCAAGAGGTCCGCATACATGTCATCCATGGTCGACCGCGCCTTCGGGCCGACGAAGATGCAGCTTTCGGTCAATTCGTAGGTCTTGATCCCGAACGGCTCCAGCGTTTGGGGCGTGACCTCGCCGCCAACCTTCATGCCGTAGTTCCAACCGGCAAAGAAGAAATCCGCCTCGGCCCCGACCAGCACCTCTTTTGACGGATACTGCGCCGACAGTTCCGGCAGTTCGGCCACACCCTCGCGCGCCTCGGCGTCCAGCGTCTTCCAGCCGGAAATGCCGGTGTAGCCCACCATCCGGTCGCGCAGGCCCAGAACCAGCATCATCTCTGTCAGGTTCACGTCGTTGGAGATCGCCCGCTTTGGGGCCGCATCGAACGTCACCTCGCGGTCGCAGCTTTTCACGGTCACCGGAAAGGCGGCGGCCACGTTGGCCGACAACAGCAGGGTCAGAACGGCGAGTTTCATCAGCAGCCTTGAAGTTGAAAGGAAAAGCGTGGCGCGGGGCCGGACCGGTCCACCCGCGCCGTGACGTTGAATGCCGAAGCGATGTTGTCTTCGGACAGGGCCATCAGCGGGGCGGCATCTGCCAACACCCCGCCCTCGGACAATATCATCACCCGGTCGGCAAACTCCGCCGCCAGGGTCAGGTCATGCAGCGTGGTGACGATCGCCAGCCCCAGCCCGCGCAGAAGCGACAGCAGTTCAAGCTGGTGGCGGATGTCCAGATGATTGGTCGGCTCGTCCAGGATCAGCACACGCGGCTCTTGCGCCAGCGCCCGCGCCACCATCACCCGCTGCCGCTCGCCCCCCGACAGGGTGCCAAAGCGGCGGTCGGCAAAGGCGCCAAGGTCCAGCCGGCACAGCGCCGCCTCCACCACCTCGGCGTCACGCGCGCCGGCGCCGTAGCCCATCCGGTGCGGCAGGCGGCCCAGCGCCACGATCTGCCGCGCGGTCAGCGCAAAATCCGTCGGTTGTTCCTGCAACACGGCGGCGACCACGCGGGCCACCTCCTGCGCCGGTCGCGCCCAAAGATCGCTGCCTTCCAGCAGAACCGTCCCGCTGCGTGGCGCGTGATAGCGGTAGAGCAGTCGCAGCAAGGTGGATTTCCCCGCCCCGTTGGCACCGCAGATCGCCAGCACCTCGCCCGACCCAAGCCGAAAGCTGATGTCGCGCAGAATATCGGGTGCGCGCTTCGGCCCCCAATGCACACCCCGCGCCTCAAGCACGGGTGCACCACCGCCAGCCGCCAGATGCGAGGCCAAAGCCTGCGCAGACATGTTCATCGCATACCTTTCCCAGGACACCCCGCCCGGCGCGTTTCAAGTTACGATGGCAGGTCTCCTGACTTGCGGGTCGTTGCTTGCCTGAACCTTCCCGGCCAATCGGGCCAGTGGCACTTCAGGTTCGCTCGCCGCTCACAGTTGCGGGGGCAGTCACGGGTTTGGCGGCTTTTGCCTACACCTCACCGTATTCCCTTTTCACCCGGCCGCGCGTGGTTTGGCCGGGAACCATCGCTGCCACCATCGGGCCGTTCCGCGCCACGGTCAAGCCTGCAAGCGACATGCAGCCCGGCACCGGCGACCATCACCGCCGCATCCCCCCGCCCATCGCCAAGGCCATCACCGTCATCACCGCCGTCACCCCGCCGATCAGCCAGAAAAACCCGACGTTGCCCATCCCTGCCATCAAAGGGGCAACAGCCAGCGGCGAGAAAATGCCCCCCACCAGCCCCGCCGCGATGATTGTCGGTGGCACGCGGATATCCTCGCCCATCTTCTGGCTGGCGGTCACATAATATCCCGGAAAGAACAGCCCGGCCGCCGCCCCCATCGCCACGAAGAACGCCGCAGGCGACACCAGCGCCGCGCCGAACGCGCATATAGCCGCCAGCGCCATCGACCCGGTGAAAAGCACGAAGGCCGGCACCAGATGCGCAGTGAAAATGAGGACGGTCCGCGCCAGCAGGAACACCACGAAGAACGCGCTCAAAAGCTGCGCCGCCGTAGCCTCTGCCAGCCCCGCCGCGATCAGCGCGGTAGGGCCGAGGCCGACGAGGCATGCCTCCAGCCCGATCGCCACGGCACCAAAACCGAGGATCGGCAGGTGCGGGCGGAACGGCTTGACCGCCCCCGCAGCCACCGGCGACGCCCGCCCCGCAGCCCCCGCCGCTAGCCAGATCACCGCGATCACCACCGCCGTCATCCCGAACGACCAGCGCGGATCGCTGCCCAGCGCCACAAAGATCAGCGGCGCCGCAATCGCCCCCACCCCGAAGGTCGCGTTCAAAAGGCTCAGCATCGACGGCCCGCGCGCGCCGAACGCCGTCAGGACGCGCGGGTTGAACACGGCCGTCGCCATGCCGTAGCCCACCCCGAACACCGCTGCCGCGAACACCGTCAGCCACCACCCCGCCAAGGCTGCGATCCCCGCCGCGCCCAGCGCCATCAACGCCAGCGAATGGCGCGGCGTGATCCCCGCGCCGCGCAGATACATGATGGCGACGCCAACAAAGCACCCCACCCAGTGCGCCGAGATCAGGACCCCCGCCTCGGCCACCGTCACGCCGAACCGGCGCGAGAACGCTGGCAGCGCCGGGCCATACAGCGACTGGCCCGCCCCCATCACCACAAAGGTCGCAACCCCGGCGAACAACAGCCCGGCGTTCTTCCTGATCAGGTCTTTCACTTGCGTCTCCCGCTGCTGCGCGCCCCTCGTCCCCCGCCCCGCGCGCCCTGTCAACGCCCGCCGCGCTGCCCGCTTGCGAAGCCGTCCCGCGACGGGCAGCATGGCCACAAACCCACATGCCAGAAGGTGCCGCCATGACCGACGTCTACATCCTGTCCGCCGTCCGCACCGCCATTGGCACCTTCGGCGGCACGCTTGCGGGAATGGGCCCGATCGACATCGCCACCCATGCCGCTCGCGCCGCCATCGCCCGCGCCGGCGTGAACCCGGCCAGCATCGGCCATGTCGTGATGGGTCACGTCATCAACACCGAACCGCGCGACATGTATCTGTCCCGCGTCATGGCGATGCAGGCGGACATCCCGAACACCACGCCTGCAATGAACGTCAACCGCCTCTGCGGTTCGGGCGCGCAGGCCATCGTTTCGGCCATGCAATCCCTGATGTTGGGCGACGCCGACACCGCCCTCGCCGGCGGGGCGGAATGCATGAGCCGTTCGCCCTACATCCTGCCCGCCGCCCGCTTCGGGCAAAAGATGGGCGACACCCGCGCGCTTGACATGATGACCGGCGCGCTGACCTGCCCCTTCGGCACCGGCCACATGGGCGTGACGGCGGAAAACGTCGCAGCCCAGCACCAGATCAGCCGCGCGGATCAGGACGCCTTTGCGCTGGAAAGCCAGACTCGCGCCGCCCGCGCCATCGCCGAAGGCCGCTTCCGCAACCAGATCACCCCGGTGGAGGTCGCAGGCCGCAAGGGCACCGTGACCTTTGACACCGACGAACACCCCAAGGCCACCAGTGCCGAGGCGCTCGCCAGCCTGAGGCCGGTGTTCCAGAAGGATGGCAGCGTCACCGCCGGCAACGCCTCGGGCATCAACGATGGCGCGGCGGCGGTGATCCTGTCGTGCAAACCCGACGGCGCCCGCGCCCGCATCCTCGGGTATGCCCACGCAGGCGTCGATCCAAAGGTGATGGGCATCGGCCCGATTCCCGCCGTGCAGGCGCTTTGCGCGAAACTGGGGATGAAACCGCAGGGCTTCGACGTGGTGGAATCGAACGAGGCCTTCGCCGCCCAAGCCATCGCCGTGTCGCGCGCGCTTGACCTTGACCCCGCCCGCGTCAACCCGAATGGCGGCGCCATCGCCCTTGGCCACCCGGTCGGCGCGACCGGCGCGATACTTGTGGTCAAGGCACTCCATGAACTTGAACGCACCGGCGGCAAAACTGCCCTCATCACCATGTGCATCGGTGGCGGCCAGGGCATCGCGCTAGCCATCTCGCGCGCCTGATCAGCCCTCGCGCGCCCGCTCGCGTTTCAGCTTTTCCATCTTGCGGGTGATCATCTGGCGCTTCAGCGGGCCAAGGTAGTCGATGAACAGCTTGCCATCCAGATGGTCGATCTCGTGCTGCACGCAGGTTGCCCAAAGGCCGCTGAACTGGCGTTCCTGCTCGGCGCCCTCAAGATCGGTCCAGCGCACCCGCACTTCGGCCGGGCGCTTCACATCGGCATACTGCTCGGGGATCGACAGGCAGCCTTCCTCATAGACCGTGAGGTCCTCTGACACCCACTCGACCACCGGGTTCACCAGCACCATCGGCTCTGCCGGGCCTTCCTTGATGCAGTCCATCACCAGCACACGCTTCATCACACCCACCTGCGGCGCTGCCAGACCAATGCCGGGCGCGTCGTACATGGTCTCCAGCATGTCCGCCGCAAGCTTGCGAACCTCGTCGGTAATTTCGCCGACAGGCTCACAGCGCTTCTTGAGGCGCGGATCGGGATGGATAAGGATAGGACGGATCATCTTGGCGATTTACGAAAGCCGTCGTCCTGACGCAAGAGGTGCCCGCAGACACAAGCGAAGAGAATGTGAACTACGAATGTTCCGGTTATTGCTAATAGATTGGAACGTTGTAACAGATTTTTTATTAATTTTGGTACAAATTCCCGATTAATATGTGTTAGTCGGAACAAACACCCATCCACACGAAAGCCCGACATGACCTTCGATACCCCGATCTCCCGCAAAGGCACCCATTGCGTCAAATGGGACATGATGGAAACCCTCTACGGCGTCACCCCTGACGAAGGCATCGCCATGTGGGTCGCCGACATGGAGTTCCGCCCGCCGCAGGTCGTTCAACAGGCGCTCGAGGCGATGCTGGCCCACGGTGTCTACGGCTATTTCGGCGATGACACCAAATACCTCGACGCAATCCGCTGGTGGATGCGCACCCGCCACAGCTGGGACGTGGCGCGCGACCAGATCTTCACCACCCACGGCCTCGTCAACGGCACCGCGATGTGCATCGACGCCTTCACCAAGCCAGGCGACGGCATCGTCCTGATGACCCCGGTCTACCACGCCTTCGCCCGCGTCATCAAAGCCGCCGACCGCCGCGTGGTCGAATGCCCGCTGACCAATGCGGGAGGCCACCTGACGATGGATTTCGCCGCCTGGGATGCGCAGATGACCGGGGCGGAAAAGCTCATGATCCTCTGCTCGCCACACAACCCCGGCGGCCGGGTCTGGACAGCTGACGAACTGCGCGGCGTGGCCGATTTCTGCAAACGCCACGACCTGATCCTGGTGTCCGACGAAATCCACCACGATCTGGTCTACCCCGGCCAGCACCACACCGTGATGCCCCTCGCCGCCCCCGACATCGCCGACCGTCTGGTGATGATGACCGCCACCACCAAGACCTTCAACATCGCCGGTGCCCATTCTGGCAACGTCATCATTGCTGACCCCGCCCTGCGCGCCCGTTTTGCCCAACGGATGAACGCGATGGGCATTTCGCCGAACTCGTTCGGGATGCACATGGCGACCGCCGCCTACTCGCCCGAAGGCGCAGCCTGGGTCGATGACCTGATGCGCTACCTCGACGGCAACCGCCGCCTGTTCGACGAAGGCGTGAACGCGATCCCCGGCGTCCGCTCGATGCCGCTGCAGGCCACCTACCTCGGCTGGGTCGATTTCTCCGGCACCGGGATGGAGCCCGCGGAATTCATCGCCCGGGTGGAAAAGACCGCCAAGATCGCCACCAACCACGGGGCAAGCTTCGGCACCGGCGGCGAAAGCTTCCTGCGCTTCAACCTCGCCTGCCCCCGCGCGCAGGTGGCCGAAGCGGTCAGCCGTTTGCAAAAGGCCTTTGCCGACCTGCAATGAAGCGCCTCTTCGCGCTTTTCCTCCTGATCGCGGCGCTGGGCCTGGCCGTCGCCGCGGTCTGGTTGCGCCCCCCGCCACCGGCTCCACCCACGCCCCAGCCACCGATCACCGGCCAGATCGACCACATCCTGATCGAAAAATCCGCCCGCCGGATGCAGCTGTTCCAGAACGGCCAGCCGGTCCGCAGCTACCAGATCGCCCTCGGCTTCACGCCCGCAGGCGATAAATTGCGCCAAGGCGACGGGCGCACCCCCGAAGGCCAGTTCCGCATCGACCGCCGCAACGCCACCAGCGCCTACCACCTCTCGCTCGGCCTCGATTACCCGCAGCCCGGCGACCGGGCCCGCGCACGGGCAGCCGGATACGACCCAGGTGGCGATATCTTCATTCACGGCCAGCCGAACGCACTTTCCGAAGGGTTCAAGATCAAGGGCGACTGGACCGCCGGCTGCATCGCCGTCACTAACGCTGAAATGCGCGAAATCTGGGCCGCCACCCAAACCGGCACGCTCGTCGAAATCCGCCCCTGATTGCTATTTTCAATACCACTTAGAATGGCGGAGCCAAGCGGGCTGGCCCGCGCCGCCGGCCTCAAAGGCTTGCGACGGAACGCCGCTTTTCAAACCGGCAGTCAAAGGCGCGGCAGATACCCGACCGGCGCATTCTCGTCGCGCCAGAAATCCAACGCAGCCGCGCCGGTCACCGCAGTCGCCCGCTTGAAGTCGCAGACCAGTTCACCGTTCTCGATGCTCGACGCGACGATCAGGCACTGAAACACATGCCGCGACCCGTCATAGACATCCACCAACCCGCGCAGCGCGCGTGGCGACACATCGGCGTCCAACGCGAATCCGTCATGCCAAAACCGCAGCACCGGAAACATCGCATCGCCCACCTGAACCCTCAGCCGCGACTTGCGCTTCGCTTCGCGCTTCCTCGCCGCTTCCAGCCCGTCACGCACCTCTTTCGGCAGAAATTCCAACATGGCAGCCTCACTCACACCCCGAGGGATAGTCTGAACCCGATCCGCAATAAATCAAGCTGGCACAAAGGTATTACGCAGTTGTAAAGCCCGCATGACATGGTTCGGTTCCGATTTCACACGGCCCGGTTGCGCCCGCGCCATCAAGGACGCGCGAATGGCCAGAGCGGCCTGCCGGACGACTGCTCTTGCGAATCACCCCGCCCCCAGGAATAGCCCGCGCATGACCCTTATCCTCGCCATGATCCTCGACGCGGCCTGCGGCGAACCGAAGGCGATCTGGGACCGCATCCCCCACCCCGCCGTCCTGATGGGCCGCCTGATCGCCGCCCTCGACGCCCGCTTCAACCGCGGCGAAAACCGCCGCCTCAAGGGCGCCCTCGTCACCACCGCCCTTGGCCTTGGCGCGCTGGTCACCGGTTGGCTGATCCACGCGCTGCCCGACCACGGGGTGATCGAAATTCTGGTCGTCGCGATCCTCCTCGCGCAGAAAAGCCTCGTCGACCATGTCCGCGCCGTGGCAACCGCCCTGCGCCGCTCGCTCCCCGAAGGCCGCGCTGCCGTGGCCATGATCGTTGGCCGCGACACCGCCGAAATGACCGAGCCCGACGTGGCTCGCGCCGCCATCGAAAGTGCCGCAGAAAACCTGTCGGATGGCGTCATCGCGCCGATCTTCTGGTATCTCGCTCTCGGCCTGCCCGGCCTCCTGCTCTACAAACTCGCCAACACCGCCGACAGCATGATCGGCCACCTGACCCCCCGCCACGCCGCGTTCGGCTGGGCCTCGGCCCGCTTCGACGATCTTCTGAACCTGATCCCCGCCCGCCTGACCGCGCTTTTGATCGCGCTCACCCACGGTTGGGTGGACCCGACCCCGATCCTCCGCGACGCGCCCCTGCATCGCAGCCCGAACGCAGGCTGGCCCGAAGCCGCCATCGCCCCGGTGCTGAACGTCGCCCTCTCCGGCCCGCGCAGCTACAACGGGGTGCGCAAGCACTACCCCTGGGTCTGGCCCGAGGGCCGCCGCGACCCCGGCCCCGATGACATCGACGCCGCCTGTTCCGCGCTTTGGCGCACCTGGGCCGCGATGCTGGCGATTGCCGTCCTCGTCGCCCTCTTCTAGGCTCCGGCCATGTTCAAGGCAGCCGTCCTTACCCTCGCCCTCGCCACCCCCGCCGCTGCCGCGCCCTGCGGCAGTGACTTCACCGATTTCCTCGCCGCGATGCAGGCCGAGGCGATTGCCGCAGGCACCCCGCCCGACGCGGCCGCCGCCTTTTTTGCCGACGCGCGGCAAGACCCCAAGGTGCTGAAGGCCGACCGCAGCCAAGGCGTCTTCCGCAAGACCTTCCTCGATTTTTCGCAAAGCCTGATCTCCAAGCGCCGCCTCGCCACCGCCCGCGCCAAATCCGACGAACTTGACGCCGTCTTCACGAGGGCAGAGGCCGAGTACGGCACCAGCCGCGGCATCCTTCTGGCCTTCTGGGCGTTCGAGACCGATTTCGGTCAGGTGCAGGGCGAGTTTACCACGCGCGACGCCCTCCTCACCCTCGCCCACGATTGCCGCCGCCCCGAGATCTTTCAGCCGCAGGTGCTGGCCGCAGCACAGCTGCACGCCCTGAACGAATTCGCCCTCGACACCACCGGCGCCTGGGCGGGCGAGATCGGCATGGTGCAGATGCTGCCGAAAGACATCCTCGAACGCGGCGTCGATGGCGATGGCGACGGGCTCGTGACGTTGAAGACCTCGCCTGCCGACGCCATCCTTTCGGGCGCGCGGATGCTGCAACACCACGGCTGGCGCGCGGGTGAACCCTGGCTCACCGAGGTTACCCTGCCGCAAGGCTTCGACTGGTCGCTGACCGGCCTCGATACCGAAAAACCGACCGAGGCCTGGGCAGCGCTCGGCGTCACTCCCCGCGAAGGCGCGCTTCCGAAGAACCTTCCGGCCTCGGTGCTGCTGCCGCAGGGCCGCAACGGCCCGGCCTTTCTGGTCTACCCGAATTACCGCGTGCTCTTTGAATGGAACAAGAGCTTCATCTACGTGACCACCGCCGCCTATTTCGCCACCCGTATCGAAGGCGCGCCGCCCTATGCCGCAGGCAATCCCGATCCGGCCCTTGGACCGGACGAGATGACCGCCCTGCAGGAAAAGCTGAAGCGCCTTGGCCACGACGTGGGCCAGATCGACGGCATCCTTGGTGCCGGCACCCGCACTGCGGTGCAGCGCGAACAAATCCGCCTCGGCCTTCCCGCTGACGGCTGGCCCAACCGCGCACTGCTGGACGCGCTCTGATGGCCACCTGGGCTGTGGTCGCCACCGTGAAGGCGCCCGAGGAAAAGGTGCTGGCCTTCGTGGCCCACCACCTGTCGATTGGCGCCCGGCACATCCACCTTTACTTCGATGACCCCGACGACCCCACTGCCGATGCCATCGCCGCCCTGCCCGAAGCACGGCGCGCCCGGATCACCCTCACCCGCTGCACGGCCGACCATTGGGCCGCGATGGGCAACCGGCATGAAAGGCACCAGAACCGGCAGGCCCGCAACGCCCGCGACGCCTATACCCGCTGCACCAGCGACTGGCTCGCCCATGTCGACGTGGACGAATTCATCCTGCCGTCGCACCCGGTCGACGCGGTGCTTGACGCGGCACAACCAACCGACCTTGTCGTCCGGATGGAGCCGTTCGAGGCGATGCACGACCCCGATCTGCCCGACGACATCTGCACCGCGCGGCTGTTTCGCCGCCCGATCAAGCATGATTTCTGGCGGCTGCGTAACCCTGCGCTTGGCAAATACAAGAAGGTCATGCGTGACGGAATGCTCAGCCACAGCGTTGGCAAGGCGTTCTTCCGCATCGGTGTGCCGGGCCTGTCGCCCCGCCTGCACGGCGGCATGTTGAAAGGCGCCCGCATCCGCGCGCCGGAATTTCAGCCCGACCTGCGGCTTTTGCACTTTCACGCGCAGGACATGCAGGTCTGGCTTGACGCCCTGCCGTTCCGACTGACGCGGGGTGCCTACCAGTACAACCCGCCGCTGCAGGCCTATCTGGCCGCCGCCACCGATCAGGAACGCGTAGCCTTCTACCGCACGACACAAACCCTGCAGCCCGACATCGCCGACATCATGCTGGAGGTCGGCCTTGCCGTCGAAGCGAACCTCGACCTGCGCGCCAAGGTCGCAGCCCTCAAGGACGCATCCCTGCCATGACGCCAACCGCCGACGCGCTTGCCAAAGCCCTTCCCCACATCCTCGCCGCGCCGCGCGACGCAGGCCCGGTCACCTGCCTGTGCATCCGCCCCGCCCGCAACCAGCGCGCCTTTCCCGACCACCTGACCCTGACCCGCGCCGAGGGTATCCCCGGCGACCGCTGGCTGACCGACCCGTGGCTGCGGTTGCCGGACGGGCGCCCCGACCCGCGCATCCAGATCTCGATCCTGGCCAGCCGCGTGCTTGATCTGGTGTGGCACCCCACCGACACCGCGCCACACCCAGGCGATCCGATCGTCGCGGATCTTGACCTGTCCGAAGCGAACCTGCCCGACGGCACGCTGCTGGCTGTCGGCACAGCGGTGCTTCGAGTCTCCTCCCTTTTCAACGATGGCTGCGTGAAATGGAAAGCCCGCTACGGCAGCGGCGCCAAGGATTGGGTCGTGGCACCGGGCCACCCAACATTGCGGTTGCGCGGCATACTTTGCGCCGTGGAACGCGACGGCATGGTGCGGATGAGCGACACCATTCGCAAGATCAGTGGCTGAACGTGACGCCTGACACGTAGCGCCACGTCCCCGCGCCATCGCGTTTCGTCAGATCCTGCGCCCAGATCGCAAGGAAGGCGACAGTGATGACGGCAATTCCGGTTTGCATCTTCAGACCTCGGTCTCGTGAATGTTCACGTCCCGTTCTGCCTGATTCCAGTTAACGCCGGGTTATCCACACGCCCCATTCGCGAATTGCCTCACGCGACCAGCGCTTCGGCCTTTTTCAGATCGACGCTGACAAGTTGGCTCACGCCCTGTTCCTGCATCGTCACGCCAAACAGGCGGTCCATCCGCGCCATCGTCACCGCGTGGTGCGTGATGATCAGGAACCGCGTCTCCGTCCGCCGCGTCATCTCGTCCAGCAAATCACAGAACCGCGTCACGTTGGCATCGTCCAGCGGCGCGTCCACCTCGTCCAGCACGCAGATCGGAGCGGGGTTCGCAAGGAACACCCCGAAGATCAGCGCCAGCGCGGTGAGCGTCTGCTCACCACCCGACAACAAGCTCAGGACCGCCAGCTTCTTGCCCGGCGGCTGGCACATGATCTCCAGGCCCGCCTCCAGCGGATCGTCGCTTTCAACCAGAACCAGCCGCGCCTCGCCACCACCAAACAGATGCGTGAACAACGTCGAGAAATTGGCGTTCACCTGCTCGAACGCGGTCAGCAGCCGTTCGCGGCCTTCCTTGTTCAACCCGGCGATTCCGGCGCGCAGCTTCTTCACCGCCTCTTCCAGATCGCCCTTCTCGGTCGCAAGCGCGGTATACTCCGCCTCCACCGTCTTGGCATCTTCCTCGGCCCGCAGGTTCACCGCACCAAGCGCCTCGCGCTGTCGCTTCAGCCGACCAACCTCCGTCTCCAGATGATCCGCCGCCGGCATCTTGTCCGGATCGGTCCGCAAGCTGGCCAGCAACTCATCCGGCGTCCGGTCATCCGCCTCGCGGATGCGCTCCGCCGCCAGCGTCACACCCTCACGCGCCGCATCAAGCCGCGCTTCCGCCCGCGCCCGCGCTTCCCGCGCCTCACCCGCCGCGCGCTCGGCCTCGCGCTCGGCCAGTTGCGCCTCGCGCAAGGTCGCTTCCGCCGCCACCAGCGCCTCAGCCGCCACCCGCCGCCGCGCCTCGGCGGCCTCCATCGCCTCCACCAACTCGTCGCGCTTGGCGGCAATCTCTTCCGGCGCAAGCGTCGCTTCGGCCAGTTCCTCCTCGGTCTCGGCCCGCCGTTCGGTCAGTTCGGTAATCCGCTTTTCCGCCGTCTCCAGCCGGTGCTTCCAGCCCGAAAGCTCCTTCACCGCCTCCTGCCGCCGCCGCACCCGCGCCTCGCCCTCGCGGCGCAACTCGTCCTGCGCCGACCTCCGGGTCATCATCGCGATGCGCGCGGCCTCAACGGTGAAGCGCGCCGCTTCAACCGCCCCCCGCGCGGCGTCCAGATCGCCCAACTCCACCACCGCAGCCTCGGCCTCGCGCAAGCGGGACCGCGCCGCCATCGCCTCATCCTCGAAGCGGGCAACCGCCAGCCGCGCCGCCTCGACTTTGCCCCCGGCAATCGACCGATCCGCCTCGGCCCGCGCCGCAGCCCGGTTCGCCTCGGTTACGCGCTGATCGGCGGCCCGCCGCGCATCCCGTGCGCGTTGGTCGCTTGCCGCCAGCTCCGCCAGCCTCGCCTGCAACGACTCATGCGCCTGCCGCGCCCCTTCAGCCCGTGCCGCCACATCCTCCAGATCGCGCTTCAACTGCACCAGCCGGTTCAACTGCTGCAACCGCAGCGCCGCCGCAGACGGCGCATCCTCTGCCCCCGCCCGAAACCCGTCCCAACGCCAAAGGTCGCCCTCAACGCTGACCAACCGCTGCCCCGGACGCAAATCGCTCTGCAGCGCAAACCCCTGCTCGCGGCTCACGAGGCCAATCTGGCTCAGCCGCCGCGCCAGAACCGCCGGCCCCTGCACCTCCGACGCCAGCGGCGTGGCCCCCTTCGGCAATGCCTGCGCATCGGCATAAGGCTCTAGCCGCGCCCAGCCAGACCGCGCGCCGCCCTCCACCTCGGGGCTGCGCAGATCATCGGCCAAAGCCGCGCCCAGCGCCTTTTCAAACCCCGGCGTCACCACCAGCTTGTCCAAAAGCTGATGCCCAGCCTGCGCCTCACGCTCCACCAGCCGCGCCAAGGCCGCCACCTCGGCGCGCAACGCATTCGCCTCGCCCTCAGCCGACGACCGCGCCGCCCGCGCCTCTGCCTCGCGGCCCTGCGTCTCCGCCCGTGCCACCTCCGCGGCCTCAAGCGCAACCTCGGTCGCCTCGGCCTCCTCGGCGGCCACCGCCTGGGCTTCCTCGGCGGCCTCGAACGCCTCCGACGCCGCCTCCAGCGCCTCGCCCGCCGTCACTACCGTCTCGCGCGCCCGCGCCGCCTCGCCCTCGGCCCGCTCCAGCGTGGCGCGCGTATCGCCCAGCATCCGTTGCGCCGACTGGTGCCGTGCCGCCAGACGCGCGGCATCCTCGGTCGCCTCCGACAGCACGGTTTCCCGGTCGCTCAGGATTGCCCCCGCCTCGCGCGCCGCTTCCATCGCCTCGGCCAGCTTGTCGTCATGGCCCTCGTGGGCGCGGGCAAGCTGCTCCACCTCCCACTCCAGCCGCGCGATCACCTCGCCCGCGTCGCGATTGAGGCCCGCCTCGCGCTCCATGTCGCGCGTCAACTGATCGACCCGGCCCCGCAGCGTGTCGATCATCGCCAACGCCCGCGTTTCCTGATCGCCCAATGCATCGCGCTGCAAGGCCAGCCGTTGCAGGATAGCGCTGGCAATCGCCTCCTCCTCGCGCTTTGGCGGCAAGGCATCCTCCGCGTCTTCACGAGCCTTCCCAGCCGCCCGCGCCGCCGCCTCCGCCTGCCCCGCCGCGATCAGCCGTTCGCGCAAGGCGCCCTCGGCCACGCTGCGCGCCTCATCCGCCTCGCGCCAGCGCCGCCACAACAGCATTCCCTCGGCCTGCCGCAGCTCCTCGCCGATCTCGCGATACCGTGCCGCCTGCTTGGCCTGCCGGGTCAGCACGCTCAACTGCTGCGCCAACTGCTCCAGCACATCGTCGACGCGCAGCAGGTTCTGCTCCGTCCCCGCCAGCTTCAACTCCGCCTCATGCCGCCGCGCATAAAGCCCGCTGATCCCCGCCGCCTCCTCCAGAATCCGCCGCCGCGCCTTTGGCTTGGCGTTGATCAGCTCCGAAATCTGCCCCTGCCGCACCAGCGCAGGGCTCGCCGACCCGGTGGAGGCATCGGCAAACAGCATCTGCACATCCCGCGCCCGCACTTCCTTGGTGTTGGCGCGGTAGGCCGACCCCGCATCCCGCGTGATCCGCCGCACGATCTCGATCTGGTCAGCATCGTTGAAGCCCGCAGGCGCCAACCGATCCACGTTGTCGATGACCAGCGCCACTTCCGCGAAATGCCGCGCGCCCCGCGTGGCGGCGCCGTTGAAGATCACGTCCTCCATCCCGCCGCCGCGCATCGCCGTGGGGCGGTTCTCGCCCATCACCCAGCGCAGCGCCTCCAGCAGGTTCGACTTGCCGCAGCCGTTCGGCCCCACAACGCCCGTCAAACCCTCATGAATCACCAGATCCGTGGGGTCGACAAAGCTTTTGAAGCCGTTGAGCCGCAGTTTCGTAAGCCGCAAGATCGCCTCATGAGTCGCGAAACCGCATCGTTGTGTCACGCCGCGCGTTAGTCAACAGGGTGCCCCATCATCTTGACCGACGCCGGCGGTTATCCCCAACATCTTGCGGAATCCACCTCTGCGAGGCTCATACGCCTCCCCCACCGCGCGAGCCGAATCGGTCCGCCACAATCAAGGCGCGCCAACCGCCCGCTGCCCCCGTTTCGCCGCATTCCAGCCCGTTTACTGCCAACCTTACAACCAAAGCGAGCAATTCTCCCCGTTCCAGAGGATGCGCCGTTAAGGGTTACGGCCTTAATATGGTGTTAATGGGCCTGAACTGCTTGCAGCGGGTGGGTGCCAGGACGACCGAGAATTCTCACGATCAACCTAGTGGAGTGTACCATGACCAATTTCCTGAAAACTACCTTCGCCCGCTTCGCCAAAGACGAAAAGGGCGTGACCCTCGTCGAATACGGCATTGCGCTGATCCTCGCCGTGACCCTCGGTGCGGGGGCGCTCACCACGCTCGCCAACGACGTTGATGCGAAAATGGGCGAAGCGTCGGGCTGCCTGACCGCAGTAGGCTGCTAAGACCGGACCACTTCCGGCGCTCGAGTTTGTTTCCGAGCGCCGGAATGTTCTCCTTCTCTGCGTATAAATCCATAAGCTCAGATTTTGAGGCCATCCATGCGCATTACCTCCCTCCTTACATTTGCGGCCGGTCTCGCCGTCGCGGGCGGTTCTGCCTACATGGCGCGCGATGTCCTTGAAGCGAAATACGCCCGGGTCGAGGCGGAAACCTGCTCCAACGACCTCGTTAAGGTCGTTGTGGCCACCGCCGATATCGCGTTCGGACAGGTCATCGATACATCGAAACTGCAAACACAGGATTGGCCCGCCGCGGCCCTGCCGATCGGCAGCTTCAAGGATTTCACCGATCTGCTGCCCGCCACGGGCACCGAACCACGACGCGCCAAAACGGCCATCGCCAAGGGCGAGATCGTGCTTGCCTCCAAGATTTCCAACTTTGGCGAAAAGGTCACCATCGTTCAGTCGCTCAGCCCCAACAGCCGCGCCATTGCCATCGAGGTTACCGCCGAAACCGGCGTTGGCGGCTTCGTCACCCCCGGTGACAAGGTCGACGTGATCCTGACCTATGGCCGCGACGCCGACCTCAAGACCGTTACCATCATTCAGAACGTCCGCGTCATCGGCGTCGACCAGCAGGCCAACGCCGACCAGGAAGCACCGGAAATCGCCCGCACCGTCACGCTGGAAGCCAGCGCCGAAGACAGCCAGAAACTTGCCCTCGCCCAAAAGGCCGGCACGCTGAGCCTCGCGCTCCGCACCATCGAGAACGACGACGAGCAGGTTCTGGAATCGATCAGCCTCCGCGACGTCTTGCGCGAACCGGAGCCAGAGGAAACCGTCGCCCCGGCGCAAGTCACTGTCCGCACCGTCACCGTCCGTCGCGGCGTCGAAGCGACCGAAGACGAAGTGAACTGAGGCAGGGGCAAAGGGTGGGGGCAACACATGACACGGGAACCGGCAAAAACCCTCGCGCATGACGAGCGGGGCACGATCCTTGTCCTCTGGGCGATCGTGCTTGGTGTGGTCCTCGGCTTCGTCGCGCTCTCCTTCGACCTTGGCCGCGCCAGCATCACCCGGTCCGAACTCCAGTCCTTCGCAGACAGCGTGGCCCTCGCCTCGGCGGGCGAACTGGACGGCACCCCCGATAGCATCACCCGCGCCAGAACTGCCGCCGCCCTGATCCTCGATCAGCAAAGCTTCGGCAACACCGACCGCAGCCTTCAGGGCGCCGTCGACTACACCCTCACCTTCTTCCGCTCGCTGCCCGCCAGCGACGCCTCCGCCATGACAGACGTGACCACCGACCCGGCCCGCGCCGCCTTCGTCCGCGTCTCGGTCACCCCCACGGTCGTCGAAAGCACCTTCGGCGCAGCCTTCGCCTCGCTGACCAACCTCACAAACCGGGATTACACCCTTGGCGCCACCGCCGTCGCCGGCCTGTCGATCCTCGCCTGCGACGTGCAGCCGATGATGTTCTGCCTGCCAAACGCGAATTACACCGCCGAAGGCAACATCGGCGACATGATCCGCCTGCGCGCCGGCGGCTCGGGTGCGGCCTGGGCACCGGGCGACTTCGGCTTTCTCGATCCGCGCGGGATCGAGGTCGATCCCAGCGGCCCCTGCGCTGGCGAAAACGGAGCTGGCCTGCTGCGCTGCCTGATCGGCGCGGTCGACAACATCACCCAATGCTTCGACCAGCGCGGCGTCGATATTGAGCCCGGCCAGAAGAACGGCCTCGAAAACTCGATCTTCAACGTCCGCTTTGACATCTACAACCAGGCGATGGGCAACGCGCGCTACCAGAATAGCCCGAACTATGCGCCCGCTCCGAATGTGATCAAGGGTCTTGTCCCGCCCGGCCGAAGCACCTGCGTCGCCAACAACCCGGCCGTGTCACCCAATACCGTCGCCCTGCCGAAAGACACCTGCTTCCTCAACGGCACGTGTGCAACCGCCTCAGGGACAGGGAACGCCCGGTTTGGTGACGGCGTCTGGTCGCGGTCGTCTTACTTCACCCCGAACTACGGCGTGCCCAACCGTTTTCCGTCGGATACGACACGCTACCAGGTCTACCTTCGGGAACTCGCTACCGCTGGAACCGGCAACATCCTGACCGGACGCGCCGAAACCGGCCGCCCGACCTGTTCCGGCGCCGCCCCAGCCGGCCCCGACCGCCGCATCATCACGGTCGCCGGCATCGACTGCGCCGCGAACAACATCCGCGGCGCCGCCAACAACGTGCCCGTCAAGGAGTTCTTCAAGATCTTCCTGACCGAACCGGTCGACTCGGGCAACAACATCTGGGGCGAAGTTGTCGGTTCCGCCAGCGAAGAAGGCACCGGCGCTATCGGCACCGGCGGCATCGTCCGCGACGTCGTACAGTTGTATCGGTGACCGCCATGCAGCGCGCCCTCAACCGCCTTACCCTCTCGCTTCGCAGCTTTGCCCGCGACACCTCCGGCGCACAGCTGGTCGAATTCGCGCTCGTCCTGCCAATGATGCTTCTGGTTTTCGCCGTCATCATCGAAGGCGGCCGGATGATGTGGTCC
This sequence comes from Tabrizicola sp. BL-A-41-H6, assembly GCF_050632395.1. Lineage (GTDB taxonomy): Bacteria > Pseudomonadota > Alphaproteobacteria > Rhodobacterales > Rhodobacteraceae > JAUYQR01. The sequence goes on along the minus strand of NZ_CP192600.1, from coordinate 785,351 downwards.
TACCAGACCGTCGTCGCCGGCGTCCGCGACGCCTCGCGCTTTCTCGCCCGGGTCACCGACCGCAACATCTGCGATACCCCCGGCGCCGTCTTCAACTTCGACTCCACGCTTCTCACCTTCGTGCGCACCTCGAACGACGGCACCTCCATCTTTCCAAGCGGTGTGACCGTGACCGGCGTGACCTCGTCGCTGCAATGCTTCACCGGCACCTACCGCTCCGACGAAGCCCCGATCGTGACCGTCGAAGCCGCCGTCACGATCACCTTCCCCTTCGCCGGCCTCTTCACCCTCGTCGGTGGCAGCCAGCCTACGCTGACGTCCAGCGTCGCAGACCAAAGCCGGGTGTACGGATCATGAGCCGCCTCCGTCCCACCCGCCGCCCCGCCGATTTTCTCCGCGACGAAACTGGCGCCACGCTGGTCGAGTTTGCGCTGGTCATCAGTCTGTTCCTGCTGATTTTCTTCGGCCTGATTGACTTTGGTCGCCTTGCCTTCCACCTCGTCACGTCGGAACGCGCCATGCAGTCCGCGGCGCGCATCGCCGCCGTTCGCCCCGCCGCCTGTCCCGGTGTCCCGGACATCATCGCGCGCCTTGCCTCGGCCACCAGCACGGCCGATTACGGCACCAGCTGCGGTGCAGCGGGCGGGCCATATTGCGTCAATCCCGGCCCGATCACCTGCTCCGGCGTCGCCACCAACCCGACCGCCGCCGAGGTTTGGGCGCAGGTCCGAAACACGCTGCCCGGCACGGCGACCATCGCCAACCTGCGCTTCACCTACACCTACGATTCCCGCATGGGCTTTCTCGGTGGGCCCTACGTGCCGATCGTGACCGTGCAACTGCAAAACGTGATCTTCGAATTCGTGACCCCGCTGTCGGCGCTGGCCGCCGTCGCAGGGGCCACGACGGGTGGCACCGTCGGCACGGCGATCACCCTGCCGGGTATGAGCGTATCGTTGCCGGGTGAAGACCTGGCACAAGGCGGCAACGGCTAGGCCGCAAAGGAATTTGGAAGACAAGATGGCACAGACCGACAAAGATATCGTCCTGATCTCACAGGACAGCGCGTTCAGCGAGCGGATCGGCGCGCTGGTCAGACGCCAGCCGGGCTTTGCGCTTCAAGAGTGCAACGCCACCCTTTCCACCATGAACGGCAAGGCGGTCGAGCTTGCCAAGACCTCCGAACTCATCATCTTCCAGGCATCGACCAACACCGCCAGCGACATCGAAGCGCTGAAGGGAATCGCCAAAAGCGGTAGCGCCGCCCGGATCCTTGCGATCAGTGACAGCACTGTTCCGTTCGGCCTTGCCCATAGCCTGCTGCAGGTCGGCGCCACCGAGGTTGTGCCCGACACCGTCGCCGATGCCGAACTCAGCCGCATCGTCAACCGCCTGTCGATGCCCCGCCGCCTGACGTTGACCACCCCCGACCTGCGCGAAGGCCAGGTGATCGCCGTCTCCAAGGCACGCGGCGGCATCGGGGCCACCACCCTTGCGGTCAACCTTGCCGATCATCTGGTCGGCCACAAGAAACGCTTCGGCAAATCCGAAACCCGCAAGGTCGTGCTGGTCGACCTCGACCTTCAGTTCGGCGCCATCGCCGGCTTTCTCGACCTGCCGCCGAACGACGCGCTTTACAAACTCGCCAAGGACCGGATCGACCCCGACAGCGTCTTTCTTGAACAGGCCATCGTCAAAACCGCCTCCGGCCTTGCCGTGATCGCCGCGCCCGACGGCTTCATGCCGCTGAACGCGCTGCAACCCGATCAGATCCGCGCCCTAATCTACCGGCTTCAGCAAAGCTACGATTTCGTCATCGTCGACCTGCCACATGCGATGGTCGATTGGCTGACCCCGGTGCTGGAGGCCGCCAGCACCGTGCTGATCGTCAGCGGCACCTCAGTGCCCTTCGTCCAGCAGACCCGGCGCCTGATCGACTTCTTCAAGGACCAGAACCCCTCCCTCAACATCGAGGTCGTGGTCGGTCAGGAAAAGAAGCCACTCCTGAAATCCCGCCGCCATGCCGAAGCGGCAAAGGCGCTGGAATCCGAGTTCCGGCACTGGCTGCCGCCAGACGCAAAAAGCGCCGAGGAAGCAATGGATCGGGGCCTGCCGCTATCACAGACAGCGTCCGGCTCTGCACTGAACAAGGAAATCGCTCAGATTTCCGCGCGCCTCCTTTCTGCGGTTGCCAGCAACCGCGACCCCAAGAACCTCAAGGCCGAACGGCGGGAAAGATAGATCATGTTCAAAGATTTCGTAGATTTGACCCGGCGCGGCGCCAAGACCGACAAGGTTCTTCCCTTCGTCGGCGGTAAAGCCAGCCAAGCCCAACTGCCCGCGGTTCTGGTGCCGGAAGACCGCGAGCTTCAGGAATCGCTGGAACTGAAAAGCCGCCTGCACGAAGTGCTGCTGGAACGCCTAAACCTTGCTGCCATCGACAAGGTCGAACCCGAGGAGCTGCGCCGCGAGGTTTCGGCCCTTGTGAACGACGAACTGCGCGACAGCGGCAAACCGCTGCGCGCCGAGGAATTCCGCAAGCTTGTCAGCGAGTTGATGGACGAGGTTCTGGGCCTTGGCCCGCTGGAACCTCTGATGGCCGACCCCACCATCAACGACATCCTTGTCAATGGTCACAGCAACGTCTTCGTCGAACGCAACGGCGTTCTGGAACGGGCCCGCGCCCGGTTCCGCGACGAACGTCACCTGCTTCGGATCATCGAAAAGATCGTCTCGCGCGTCGGTCGCCGCGTCGATGAAAGCAGCCCCTGGGTAGATGCGCGCCTCGAAGACGGCAGCCGCGTCAACGCGATCATCCGGCCCTGCGCCATCGACGGCCCAAGCCTGTCGATCCGCAAGTTCGCCCGCAATCCGCTGACCCTGGCCCGCATGGTCGAAATCGGCACCATCACCGAACCCGCAGCGCGCTTTCTTCAGGCGTTGGTCGCGGCACGGATGAACATCCTCATCTCGGGCGGCACCGGCTCGGGCAAGACCACGCTTCTTAACGCGATCTCCGCCGCGATCGACGACCGCTCGCGCATCGTCACGATCGAGGACGCAGCCGAACTGCAACTGCAGCAGGCCCATGTCGTACGCCTTGAAACCCGCCCGCCAAACCCGAATGGCCAAGGCGCAGTGATCCAGCGCGACCTCGTGCGCAACGCGCTGCGGATGCGCCCCGACCGCATCATCGTGGGCGAAGTTCGCGGCGCCGAAGCCTTCGACATGCTGCAGGCCATGAACACCGGCCACGACGGCTCGATGACCACGATCCACGCCAACTCCGCCCGCGACGCGCTGGGTCGGGTGGAACAGATGGTCACCATGATCGGCCTCGACCTGCCGCTCTCGGCGGTCCGCGCTCAAGTCGCCTCCGGCATCCAGATCGTGCTGCAGGTCGCCCGCATGTCCGACGGCACGCGCCGCCTGCTCAGCATCAGCGAGATCACCGGTCTCGAAGGCTCGGTCATCACAATGCAGGACATCTTCGTGTTCCGCCGCCTTGGCCGCAGCGAAGACGGCGCCGTCCTTGGTGAGTTTGTGCCCACCGGCATCCGCCCGCACTGCGCCGACGCGCTCGCCAACGCCGGTGTGCCTTTCGATCCGGCCGATTTCATCAGAAGGAGCTGACCGCCCATGTCCGTCCTCTCCGCCTTTCTGACCGAACAGAACATCATGCTGCTGGTCTATTGCGGCATCGCGCTAGGCGTCCTTCTTGCCTTCACGGCGCTCAGCTCGTTTCTCAGCAACCGCGAAACCACCGGCGAGGTGCGCTCGCGCCGCCTGCGCATGATCCGCGAAGGCCGCAGCATCGAAGAACGCCTGTCGCTCCTGAAGCCCCCCTCGTCCGAGGATGCGACAGGCCAACCCTCCTTCATGCGCACCCTTGCCGTGCAGCTGCGCCGCTCCGGTCTGACCCTCACGCCGGGCGCCTTCCTCGGGATCTGCGCACTCCTTTCGGTAGTGATTTTCGGGGCCCTGATGCTCACGCCGGTGCCGATGTTCCTTGTGGCCATAATCGCACTGGTGGTGGGGTTCGCCATCCCGATCATTGCCCTGCGCATCCGGGTTGACCGCCAGACCAAGGCGCTGATCGCCCAACTGCCAGACGCGCTGGAACTGATGGCGCGCGGCCTGCGCGTCGGTCATCCGCTCAACACCTCCATCGGCGCCGTCGCCCAGGAAATGGCCGACCCCATCGGCAGCGAATTCGGCATCATCTACGACCAGGTGAACTACGGCGATGACTTGCCCGAAGCCTTCCGCGATTTCGCCGAACGTGTCGATATCGAAGACGTCTACTACCTGTCGGCAAGCATCGGCATCCAGCATGGCACCGGCAGCGACCTGTCGCGGGTAGTCGAACTTCTGGCCAAGGTGATCCGCGGTCGCATCATGATGCGCCGCAAGATCCGCGCGATCTCCTCCGAAGGCCGCGCGTCAGCCATGTTCCTGTCGGTGATCCCGATCCTGATGTTCACCTTCACCTCGATCTCATCGCCCACCTACTACGGCGGCGTCTACGACGAACCGCTGTTCATCCCGATGGCCAGTGCCGTGGTGATCCTGACGGTTCTGAACGCCATCATCCTGCGCCGCTTGGTCAACTTCCACGTCTGAGTCCACGTCTGATCGGAGACCGTCATGCTCGATTACCTTCAACTCCTGTCGCTCCGCCTCGGCCTTCCGGTCGAGACGCTGCTTGCGGTGGGCGTCGGCATTGGCGTCCTTCTTCTGCTGTTCGGCATCTACGCGGCCCTGAAACGGCCCGATCCCGCCGTGGCGCGCATTGCCGCCATTTCCGGCGCCCGGCGGCTTGAACGCCAGGACCGGCAGTTCCTGATGCCCGCCGACAAAGGCCCCGGCGCCCTGATGAAGGCCTTCATTCCGGGCGAAAAGCAGGAACGCAACACCTTGCAGCGGCGGCTGGCGCAGGCCGGAATGACCTCACCTAACGCGCTGCAGATCTACACCATGCTGCGCGTCGCCCTTGGTATCGGGCTGCCGACGCTGTTCGTGATACTGCTGTTCCTCGCCCGCCTGCCCGAATCTCCTCTGCCCGCCGCTATTGCGACGCGCCTTGCAGGGCTTGGCAACCTTGGCACCTACCAGATCCTCGCAGTGCTGATCTGGCTTGGCTACTTTGGCCCGTCGAACTGGCTGAATGGCCGGGTCAAGGCGCGCAAGCTGCGGATCGAGGAAAGCTTCCCGAACGCTCTCGACCTGATCCAGATCTCGATCGAGGCCGGCATGGGCTTTGACGCCGCCATGACCCGCGTCGGCAATGAACTCAAACACGCATCGCCCGAAATCGCCCACGAATTTCTCACCGTGCAGTATCAGGTTCAGGCCGGCCGTCCGCGCGAAGAAGCCCTGCGCGAAATGGCAGAGCGCGTCGGGCTGGATACCATCCGCTCCTTCGCCAACGTCGTGCACCAGTCGATGAAGTTCGGCACCAGCATGGCGCAGGCGATGACCACCTATTCCGAAGAACTGCGCCAGACCCGCGAACTGCGCGCCCAGGAAATGGCCAACAAGCTGCCGGTCAAGATGTCGGGGGTGATGGCCACGCTGATGCTTCCCGCGCTCGTCCTCATGACGATAGGGCCCGTCGTGATTCGGTATCTGGCGAACTTCTGACCCCAAACTGCGCTTTGATCAGTGCAAAGCGCGACACAGTCTGTTGCGCTTTTCGGTGTGGTGCTGTGCCGCACCATGTGGAATCCTCAAGGATCGCTGCGCTTTTTCCCGCGCAGACCGAAACATTAACCGAATATGAACAAGTCGTTTGTCTCCCGTTCATCTTCGCTGGTGCAGGGTTGAAGCCCGCCGAGTCTGGATTTATTGCCGTGGCTCGTCGTCCAAAGTCCGCTTTCGGGTTGCGGTTGTTAGAAGAAATTATTTGGTGTTCGTTTAATGATGATTACATCCGGCAATAGACTTTCCGTAAATCCGGAAAGCAGCCAAGTCGCAGAAATCGGCATGATCGGGGCGGTCGCACAGTGGTGCGAATGCCTGCACGGTCGCGACCCCCTGCTGAAAAGCCTGGAATCCCTTGCCAACGGCCTTGATGCCGAAATCGTCGCCCTCGTGCGCTACGCGCGTGGCGGCGATGCCTCGGGGCGCACAGTGACGTGGGACCGGGCTGCCCGCGATGTGCGCGGCGGACGCCTCGACTGCGGTTTTGCCAAATCGCTGATGGCCCCGTATTTCGATGCCGCGCGCCCCGGCAGCCTCTGGTTCCGCTCGATGGTCGAAGAGGGAAAGTCGCTTGATGTCGTCGAATTCCACGCTGCCCGCCAACTGCGCGAACTCGTGGTCATCCCGCTGGAAACCAACGCCCGCTTCATCGACACGATCGAAGTGCACTTCGAACACCGGCTGCGCGCCCACCAGCAGATGATCCTCAATGCGCTGGGTCCCGTCCTTGCCCGCACATGGCAGAACCGCGCGCAGGGCCTGTTCACCGAGTCCCTCCTGCGCCTTGCGCCGCCCCCGGTCGCCGTCAGGCTGGCCCCGATCCTCAGCATCGAAAACCCCGCGCGGCTCAGCCGGGCCGAATACCGGGTTGGCCTGATGCTCAGCCGCGGCCTGTCGGTCGACCACGTGAAGGCCGAACTTGGCATCCGCGATTCCACCCTGCGCACCCATCTGGGCAACCTCTATGCCAAGACCCGTTCCTCCAACCTCAGCGAACTGGTCTATCGGCTGACCTCCGGCGCACCCTTCGGCACCACGCTGGACCCGGTCCGTCTGGCGTGACCGACCCGGCCACCCTGCTTCTGCTGGTGCTGGTGCCTGTGCTTATTGTCAGCGCGGTCAGCGACCTGCGCTTTCTGACCATTCCGAACCGCCATGTGCTTCTGGGGCTTGGCCTTTTCATCGCCGCCGCGCCCTTCGCCCTGACCTGGCCCGATCTCGCGCCCCGCCTGATCGCTGCCGCCATCACCTTCGCCATCGGCTTCGTCCTCTTCGCGCTTCGCCTCTTTGGCGGCGGCGACGTCAAGATGATGCCGGTGGTGATGCTGTTCATCCCGGCACTGGACATGGTGCTTTACCTGCGCCTATTCGCGGCGGCGCTGCTGGTCGTCACCCTCTCCGCCCTCGTTCTGCAAAACGCGCCCCTGTTTCGCAATCTTGGTTGGGAAAGTGCGCGCAACCGCCGCCACGTCCCGGTCGGGGTGGCAATGGCCGCCTCCGTCCTCCTGCTCATCGGCTTTCGCGCCTTTCAGGGTTGACCGCTTGCAGTGGCAGGCTCTGCCCTGCATCCTGCGCCGATGACCAAACCCTACCGCTGCACGGCGCCCTATGGCTGGCAGGCCCTCCTCACCCTGATCCAGACCGAATTCGCTGCGATGGACGGGCGCATCAACCCGCCCTCATCGATGCACCGCCTGACCGCCGACGCCATTGCCGAACAGGCCGCAACGGCCGAGGTCTGGGCCATCGGCTCCCCGCCCGTCGCCTGCGTTTTCCTGACCCCGCGCCTCCACAGTCTCGACACGGCCAGCCTCTACATCGGCAAACTCGCCGTCGCCCGCAGCCAACGCCGCCAAGGCCTCGCCCGCGCCCTCATCGCCACCGCCGAGACGCGCGCCCGCGCATTGCTGCTGCCGGCACTGGAATTGCAGACCCGGGTGGAACTCACCGAAAACCACGATACCTTCCGTGCGCTCGGCTTCGTCGAGGTCGCGCGCACCGCCCATCCCGGCTACAGCCACCCCACCACGATCACCTTCCGCCGCCCCGTTCCGTAACCCGAAGGCTTCCCATGCTCACCCTCCTCGGCATCCCCGGCGCCCTGCGCGCCGCATCGACCAACCGCCGCCTTCTGGCCGAGGCCCGCACGGCCTTCGGCGACGCGACCCAGACCGAGGCCAACCTCCGCCTCCCCCTCTATGACGGCGACCTCGAAGATGCCCACGGCATCCCGCCCGATGTGCAAACCCTCGCCGACCAGATCGCCGCCGCAGATGCCATCGTCATCGCCACGCCCGAATACAACAAGGCGCTCCCCGGCGTCCTGAAGAACGCGCTCGACTGGGTCAGCCGCACCAAAGGCGCGCCCTTCCGCGACAAGCCGGTGGCGATCGTCTCCGCCGCCGACGGCCGCGGGGGTGGCGACCGCTCGCAATTTTCGCTCCGCCTCGCCCTCACCCCGTTCCGCCCCCGCCTTCTCAGCGGCCCCGAGGTTCTGGTCGCTGACGCCGCCCACGCCTTCACCCCCGAAGGCCGCCTGATCGACGCGCGCTACCAAAAGGCCCTGACCGAGCTGATGCAGGCGCTCCGCGCCGAAGCCTCCCGCATTTGAAGGCTTCCCCTTCGCGAAATATCCTCGGGGGTGAGCCCCGGCCCGCCGGGGCGAGGGGGCAGACAGCCCCCTAAAGCGAGGCGTCCACGCGAAACGCCTCCGGCACCGCGTCGCGCCCATCCAGCACCAGATCAGCCATCACCTCGGCCAGTTTCGGCGCCATCCCGAACCCGATCTTGAACCCCCCGTTCGCCACGAACCACCCCGCACGCCCCGGCCACGGCCCCAGCATCGGCGCACGGCTTCGCGCCCGTGGCCTGACCCCCGCCCACCGTTCCACCACCGGCGCCCCCGCCAGCATCGGCACCGCCGCCTCCGCCTGCGCTATCAACGCCTCCAGCGCCGCATCGGTCGCCAGATCGTCCCACGCGCTTTCGCTGGTCGACCCGATCGCCACCGTCCCGTCCACATGCGGCACGATATGCAGCGCATCCGCAAACACCTGCGGCCACCCCGCCGCATCGAACCGCAGCGCCGCCGCCTGCCCCTTCACCCCGCCACCGATCGTCTTGCCCACCGCACCCGAAAGCGCCGCCAGCCCCGCCACCCCGGTCGCATCCACCACCGCACCCGCCTCCGCCCCCTCCCGCACCACCTCGCCGCCCAGCGCCACCACCGCCCCAGCCAGCGCCGCCAGCCCCATCCGTGGCGACAGCCGCGCCGTCAGAGTGTCGCGCACCACAAGCCCCGTGGCCGACACCGGCCCCCAACCCTCAGGCGCAGCCTCCACCCGCCACACCGCCGCATCGCCCCACAGCGCCGCCGCCGTCACCTCGCGCGCCCGCGCCACCTCCACCGCCCGCGCATCGGCCAATGGCTGCAACCGCCCCGACCGCAGATACCCTGTCGGCAACCCGGACACCTCGCCCACCTCGCCCCACCAGGCCTCGGCCATCAGCAAGCTTTCCAGCTGAAACTGCTTCTTGCCGTTCCACGCCTCCGGCACATGCGGCGCCAACGCCCCCACCAGCCCGCCCGACGATCCCGCACCAACGCCACCGGGGTCGATCACCCGCACCCGCGCCCCGCGCCGCGCGCAGGCAAAGGCAATCGACAGGCCAAAGATCCCTGCCCCGCGAACCGTGACATCCACCGTCACATCCACCCTTGCCATTCCGCCCGCCCTTGCCCATGCAACCGTCAAACCGGGGTAACGCAAATGCCACCACACCCACAACCGGACTTGGATTGGCGCGACGAGGTGATCCCCGTCTCCCGCGCCTTCGACGACCCGTATTTCTCGCTGTCCGGCGGCCTCGCCGAAACCCGCCACGTCTTCCTCGCCGGCAACCACCTCCCCGACCGCTTCCACGACGGCTTCCACATCGCGGAACTCGGTTTCGGCACCGGCCTCAACCTCCTCGCCACCCTCGCGGCTCACACCGGCGACAAGAACCTGCACTTCACCAGCTTCGAGGCCTTCCCCCTCCCCGCCACCGACATGGCCCGCGCCCTCGCCGCCTTCCCCGAAGTCGCCCCCCACGCCGAAACCCTCCTCACCCAATGGTCCACCGGCGCCACCACGCTCCACTTCCCGCACATCACCGCCACCATCATCCTCGGCGACGCCCGCGACACCCTTCCCGCATGGCAGGGCCGCGCTGACGCATGGTTCCTAGACGGCTTTTCCCCGGCCAAGAACCCCGAGCTTTGGTCCCCCGACCTGCTGCATGAGGTCGCCCGCCACACCGCCCCCGGCGGCACCTTCGCCACCTACACCGCCGCAGGCCACGTCCGCCGCGCGCTGGCCGAGGCGGGCTTCACCGTCACCCGCCAACCCGGCTTTGGCCGCAAGCGCCACATGACAACAGGCGCACTTCCCCCAGAACACCCCCTGTAACCCGGTCCTCTGCCGTGCTACGGGCGCAGCCATGACCACCCGCACCATGACCGCGCCGCAGAATACCATGCTCGGCATCTGGCTGATGATCGCCACGACGATTGTCTTTGCCGCGCAAGACGGGATTTCGCGCCATCTGGGCGACGCTTACGGCGTGACCATGATCGTGATGATCAGGTTCTGGTTCTTCGGCCTCTTCGCTGTGGCCCTTGCCGCGCGCAGCCCCGGCGGCATCCGGGCCGCCGCCCGCAGCGCCTACCCCTTGACCCAGATTTTCCGCGGCGTCCTCCTCGTGGTCGAAATTTGCATCATGGTGGTCGGCTTCGTCCACCTTGGCCTGATCGAGGCGCACGCCGTCTTTACCAGCTACCCCCTCCTCGTCGCCGCCCTCTCTGGCCCGATCCTTGGCGAAAAGGTCGGCTGGCGGCGCTGGACCGCCATTCTCGTCGGCTTTGTCGGCATCCTGATCATCCTAAAACCCAGCGCGGGCGTGTTCTCGCCTTGGGCGCTGGTGCCGCTTCTTGCCGCCACCATGTTCGCCATCTACGGCCTGCTCACCCGCTACGTCGCCCGCAAGGACAGCGCCTCGGTCAGTTTCTTCTGGACCGGCGTCGCAGGCGCACTCGCCATGACGCCGGTCGGCCTGTGGAACTGGGCACCAATGTCCGCCGCCGATTGGGGATGGATGGGCCTTCTGTGCTGCACTGCCGTGACCGGCCACTGGCTCCTGATCAAGGCCTATGCCGTGGCCGAGGCTTCCGCCATCCAACCCTTCGCCTACCTGCAACTGGTGTTCGCCTCGATGGTCGGCCTCTTCGTGTTCGGCGAGGTCTTGCGCCTGAACGTCGCCATCGGTGCCGGGATCGTGGTCGCGGCGGGGGTCTTCACGCTCTGGCGCCAGCGCGTGCGAGAAAAGGCCGCACTCCGCGAAGGTTCAATCGCAGAAGGCTGACCTTCCAGCAGCGCGTCGCCCACCATCTGCGCCCAAATCCCCCCGTTGCCCCGCCCCCGCCATGCGCGTAAAACCCGACCGAGCAACAGGAGCCTCCCCATGCCCGCACCGAAACCCGTCGTTCTCTGCATTCTCGACGGCTGGGGCATCGGTGACAATCCGGCGGTCTCCGCCCCGGCGCAGGCCAACGTCCCCACCTTCAACCGCCTCTGGGCCACCCGCCCCCACGCCACCCTCATCACCCACGGCCCCGATGTGGGCCTGCCCACCGGCCAGATGGGCAACTCCGAGGTTGGCCACACCAACATCGGCGCGGGCCGCGTCGTGGCGATGGACCTTGGTGCCATCGACCTTGCCGTAGAAGACGGCAGCTTCGCCCAGAACCCCGAAGTCACCGCCTTCGCAGCCAAGGTCCGCGCGCAAGGCGGCACCGCGCACCTGATGGGCGTCGTGTCGAGCGGCGGTGTGCATGGCCACATCAGCCACATCATCGCCGCCTGCAACGCCATCACCACCCAAGGCGTGCCGGTGGCCCTCCATGCGATCACCGATGGTCGCGACGTCGCCCCCTCCTCCGCCGCCAGTTTCATGGCGCAATTGACGGCCGCCCTGCCCAAGGGCGCAACGGTCGCCACCGTGATCGGCCGCTACTGGGCGATGGACCGTGACAACCGCTGGGACCGGGTGGAACGCGCCTACCGCGCCATCGTCCGCGCCACGGGCGAAGCCGCCCCCGATGCCGCCACCGCCGTGATCCACTCCTATGCCAAGGGCGAAACCGACGAATTCCTCGCCCCCACCGTGATCGACGGCTACCACGGCGCAAAGGACGGCGACGGCATCTTCTGCCTGAACTTCCGCGCCGACCGCGCCCGCGAAATCCTCGCCGCCCTCGGCGACCCCGCTTTCAGCGCCTTCGACACCGGCCCCCGGCCAAAGTGGTCCGCCATGCTCGGCATGGTCGAATACTCCACCGCCCACAACGCCTACATGGCCACCGCCTTCCCCAAGCGCGTCCTCGTCAACACCCTCGGCGAATGGGTCTCGAACCACGGCCGCACCCAGTTCCGGCTGGCCGAGACCGAAAAATACCCCCACGTCACCTTCTTCCTGAACGGTGGCCGCGAGGTGCCCTACCCCGGCGAAGACCGCGCCATGCCGCTTTCCCCCAAGGTCGCCACCTACGACCTGCAACCGGAAATGAGCGCGCCCGAAGTGGCCGACAAACTCGTCGCCGCAATCGACCACGGCTATGACCTGATCGTCGTGAACTTCGCCAACCCCGACATGGTCGGCCACACCGGCAGCCTGCCCGCAGCGATCAAGGCCTGCGAGGCGGTGGATCAGGGCCTCGCCCGTGCGCTGGCGGCCCTCGAAGCCCGCGGCGGCGCCATGCTGATCTGCGCCGACCACGGCAACTGCGAGTTGATGGTCGATCCCGTCACCGGCGGCCCGCACACCGCCCACACCACCAACCCCGTCCCGGTGATCCTCGTCGGCGGCCCGCCCGGCGCCACCCTGCGCGACGGCCGCCTTTCCGATCTTGCGCCCACGCTCCTGCAACTGATGGGCCTGCCACAACCCGCCGAAATGACCGGGACCAGCCTCATCGCATGATCCGCGCCGCGCTCGTCCTTCTTCTCCTCGCAACCCCCTTGCGCGCCGAAACGGTGGCCGAACAGGCCGCCGCCGCGGCCGCAGACCTGCAAGCCGCCGTCACCGCGCTTGATCAGGCAACCGAGGCGCGGGACCGCGTCACCGCCCTCAGCCAGACGATCCGCGCCTACGAACAGGGCCTCGCAGCACTCCGCACCGCCCTGCGCGAGGCACGCCTGCGCGAAGCCACCCTGACCTTGCAGTTCGACACCCAAAGCACCCGCATCGCCCAGCTTCTCGCGGTGCTCGCGGGCATGGAACAATCCCCCGCGCCGCTACTCCTGCTGCATCCCGACGGCCCCTTGGGCACCGTTCGCTCCGGCATGATGCTGGCTGACGTGACCCCCGCCCTGCAGGCTCAGGCACAGAAACTGAAGGCCGAACTGGCCGAACTGAACCAGCTTCGCACCCTCCAGCTTTCCGCCGGCGATACCCTGTCCGAAGGCCTCGCCGCCGCGCAATCCGCCCGCAGCGCCCTTTCCCAAGCGATCTCCGACCGCACCGAACTGCCGAAACGCTTCACCGACGACCCCGAGGTGCTGCGCGGCCTTCTGGAAAGCGCCGATACCCTCGACGCCTTCGCCGCGGGCCTCGCCCTCAACGTCGACGACCGGCAGGACCAGACCTTCTCCGCCGCCAAGGGCACCCTTCCCCTCCCCGTCCTCGGCACCCTCATCCGCCGCGCCGACGAGGCCGACGCCGCCGGCACCCGCCGCCCCGGCATCGCCCTTGCCACCCAGCCCCGTGCCCTCGTCACCGCGCCATGGCCCTCCACCATCCGTTACCGCGGCCCGCTTCTCGACTACGGAAACGTGATGATCGTCGAACCCGGCGACGGTTATTTATTGGTTCTGGCCGGACTCGATACCGTCTACGGCGAGGTGGGAGAGGTCGTGCCCCAAGGCGCCCCCCTCGGCCTCATGGGCGGTACCGAAGCCGGTGCCAGTGAATTTACCGCCGTGTCGGCAGATGGCTCTGGCCCTCGCGACACGGAAACGCTTTATATGGAACTCAGACAGGGCGCCCTGCCCGTGAACCCGGAAGACTGGTTCGCCGCAACCGCCCGCAAAGGAGACTGAGACGAGCATGAAGAAATTCGTGATGGCCGCCCTCGGCGGAACCGTGGCAGGCGCGCTTCTGACCACGCAAGTGGCAGGGCCCCTCCTCGCGCAGGAAGCCGCCAAGGACAGCTCGGTCTACGAACAGCTCGACCTCTTCGGTGACATCTTCGAACGCATCCGCGCGCAATATGTCGAACCGGTCGAAACCGAAGCGCTGGTCGAGGCCGCGATCAACGGCATGCTCACCTCGCTCGACCCGCACTCCAGCTACCTGTCGGCGAAAGACTTCGACGACATGCAGGTGCAGACCCGCGGCGAATTCGGCGGCCTCGGCATCGAGGTGACGCAGGAAGAAGGCTTCATCAAGGTGATCTCGCCGATGGATGGCACCCCGGCCGCCAAGGCAGGGATTCAGGCCGGCGACTTTATCACCCACGTCAACGGCGAATCCGTCCTCGGCCTCGTCCTCGACGACGCCGTCGCCATGATGCGCGGCCCGATCGGGTCGGAAATCATCATCACCGTGGTCCGTGAAGGCACGCCCGAACCCTTCGACGTGTCGATCATCCGCGACACCATCAAACTCTCCGCCGTACGCGGCCGCACCGTCGGCAATACCGTCGTGCTGCGCATCACCACCTTCAACGACCAGACCACCCCCGGCATGAACGACGCGCTGAAGAAGGGCATCGAGGAACTGGGCGGCATCGACAAGCTGGATGGCGTGGTCATCGACCTGCGCAACAACCCCGGCGGTCTTCTGAACGAGGCGATCAGCGTCTCCGACGCCTTCCTCGACAAGGGCGAGATCGTCTCCACCCGTGGCCGCGATCCGGCCAGCGGCGAACGCTACAATGCCCAGCCGGGTGACCTGATCAACGGCAAGCCGATCGTTCTTCTGATCAACGGCGGCTCGGCCTCGGCGTCCGAAATCGTCGCCGGCGCGCTGCAAGACCACCGCCGCGCCATTGTCGTCGGCACCAAAAGCTTCGGCAAGGGTTCGGTCCAGACCCTTATCCCGCTGCGCGGCGACGGCGCCATGCGCCTGACCACCGCGCGCTACTACACGCCATCGGGCCGTTCCATCCAGGCGCTCGGCATCTCGCCGGACATCGTGGTCAACCAGCCCGCCGTCGAACCGCCTGTCGAAGGCGCCGATGAAAAGGGTCCGGCATCGGCCGTGGGCGACCGCACCGAGGCAAGCCTGCGCGGCGCGATCTCGAACGATTCGATGACCGATGACGAAAAGCGCCTCTACGAAGAGGAACTCGCCCGGGCCGAGGAATCGGCCAAGCTCCGCGACGAGGACTACCAGCTTGCCTACGCCGTAGACATTCTCAAGGGCCTCACCGCCATCGCCCCCGAAGCCACGCCCTGATCAAGGGCGTGCCTCCCCCCCCGCGCGGGGGAGGGGAGGGTGGCTTGCCATCCGGGCGGTCAAGCTGCCAGACACTTGCCATACGCTTGCCATACGCAGGCCAGACCCGCTCAAACGGCTTTCAGGCACCCCGCATGACCGATCCCGACACCCTTCCCTACCGCCCCTGCGTCGGCGTCATGCTGATCAACACCGAAGGCCTCGTCTTCGCCGGCCAGCGCCTCGACAGCCCTTCGCCCGCCTGGCAAATGCCGCAAGGTGGCATCGACGACGGCGAAAAACCGAAAGCCGCCGCCCTGCGCGAGTTGTGGGAAGAAACCGGAATCACCGCCGATCTCGTTGAAAGCATTGCAAAAACCCACGGCTGGGTGACCTACGACCTCCCGCCCGAGCTTTTGGGCAAGGTCTGGGGCGGCAACTATCGCGGCCAGAAACAGAAGTGGTTCCTGTTCCGCTTCCTCGGCCAAGACAGCGACGTGAAGATCGACACCCACCACCCTGAATTTTCAAGCTGGCGCTGGATTCCCGCCGACCAGATGATCGCCGAAATCGTCCCCTTCAAACGCACCGTCTACGAACAAGTCGTCCGCAGCTTCCGTGCCTATCTGGCGTGAAGCAACATATTGAAAACAAAGGGCGGCCCGACATGGGCCGCCCCTGTTTTGGCTTCAACGCAGCCGCATTCCGTCGGCGCCAAACACCATCGCGTCCTTCGCATCGAACGTGATGCCCACCTTGTCGCCCATTCCGACGCCAACCTGGTCGTGGCTTTCGATCACCAGCTTTTCGCCAGTGGGCGCCGTGACATGCACGAAACTGACCCCGCCCAGCGCCTCGGTCATCTCGACCCGGTAATCCGAACCAGCGGTGATCTTCAGGTGCTGTGGCCGCAGCCCCACGCTGACCTCGGCGCCCGCACCGGGCAAGGCCACGCTGGTTGCCACCGCGCCGCCCAGCCCCTTGGTGGTCACCGATCCCGGCCCCGCCACGGTCCCCGCAACGAAATTCATCGCCGGGCTGCCGATGAACCCGGCCACGAACTTGTTGTCCGGATCGTTGTACAGGTCCAGCGGCTTGCCCACCTGCTCCACCCGTCCCTTGCGGAGCACCACGATCTTGTCGGCCAGAGTCATTGCCTCTACCTGATCGTGTGTCACATAGATCATCGTGGCGCCGATTTCGCGGTGGAGGCGCGCGATTTCCACCCGCATCTCCACCCGCAACTCGGCGTCAAGGTTCGACAAGGGTTCGTCGAACAGAAACACCTCCGGCCCCCGTACGATCGCGCGGCCAATGGCCACACGCTGCCGCTGCCCGCCCGACAGGGCCTTCGGCTTGCGCGACAGATACTCGTCCAGCTTCAGGATACGGCTGGCTTCTGCCACCTTTTTGTCGATCGCGGCCTTCGGATGCCCGGTCATCTTCAGGCCGAAGCCCATGTTCTCGGCCACCGTCATGTGGGGGTACAAGGCATAGGTCTGGAAGACCATCGCGACGCCCCGCTCGCTCGGGTCGGCCTCGGTCACGTCGCGCGATCCGATCTGGATCGACCCGCCGCTGGTTTCCTCCAGCCCCGCAACCATGCGCAAGAGCGTGGATTTCCCGCAGCCCGAGGGGCCGACGAAGACGCAGAACTCCCCGTCTTTCACTTCCAGATCGATGCCGTGGATGACCTGCACATCCCCGTACCGCTTCACCACTTTCTTCAGCGTGACGCCCGTCATGATGTTCCCTCCCCTTATCCCTGTTCCGGAAAACGCCAGCTTTCCGCTTCGGCGGAAATGCGGGCTGCGATGTCCTTGATCAGCCCTGCCCGCGCCTCCAACGCGGCCAGAGTTGTCCGTGCCGTGGTCGACGTTACCGACAATGCCCCGATCACACGTCCCGCACGGCTTAGAATCGGCACCGCGCAGCAGATGATTCCCGGCTCGTGCTCTTCGCGGTCGAACGCATATCCCCGCGCCCGAATCGCCTCCAGTTCAGCCCGCAGCTTTACCGGGGTGTCCAGCGTGTGTTCGGTATGGCGGTGGAACGACTGGCGGGCCAACGCCGCCTCCAGCGCCTCTTCGGGCAGATAGGCCAGCATCGCCTTGCCTACCCCCGTGCAATAGGCCGGCCCCACCTTTCCGGCCTGCGCAAACATCTCCACCGGCCGGGCGGCATTGCGTTTGTCGACGTAGAGCACCTGCCCCAGATCCATCTGCGCCAGATGGATCGTCTCGCCGGTTTTCTCTGCCAATTCATCCAGATAGGGCCGTGCGATAGGGGCCAGAGACGATTGCGCCCAGGCTGCGTGCGCCAGTCTCACCAGCCGCACGCCCAGCGCGTAAGTTCCCCGCTCCGGATCATGCACCAGCATCCCCTGATGCGTCAGCGTCTGCAAGAACCGGTAAAGCGTCGCCTTCGGAAACGCCCCTTCGGTCAACAGCTCGCTGAACCGCACCGGGCGGCCGTGGCTGGCAACCATGTCCAAGACGTCCAGCGCCTTGCCGACAGTTCCGTCTGCGTGCCCTTCCGCGCCCATGTTCGCTCCGATGAGGTCCGTAGTTGACAGGCATAAGGATAGCGGACATAGTTTTCAATATTCAAGACTAAGTTTCACATAATGGAACCAAAAGGGAGGAAACCATGGTCCATAAGAAAGCGGGCGCGCTCGCCGTCATGGCAGCGTTGCTCATGTCCACGTCTGCGATGGCTCAGGACAAGCGCGTCGTCACCTGGAACGCCGACTACGATCCGATTCCGCTGGCCGCTGCCGAAGCGCTGATCGCTGACTTCGAGACCGCTAACCCCGAGATCGACGTCCAGTTGACCAACTTCGACCACGAAGCCTACAAGAACGCGATCCGCAACTTCCTGACTGCGGATGCGCCGGACCTGGCCAACTGGTATGCCGCGAACCGGATGCGTCCGTTCGTCGAGGCTGGCCTGTTCGCCGACATCTCGGACGTCTGGGCCAACAACGGCTTGATGGAGTCGCTGTCGGCTTCGGTCCCGTCGTCGACCATCGACGGCAAGCAGTATGCGATCCCCTACACCTACTATCAGTGGGGCATCTATTATAACCGCGACGCCTACAAAGCTGCGGGCGTGGAAGCTCCCGGCGCCGAAGGCGTGACCTGGGACCAGTTCCTGGCGAACTGCGAGAAGTTCAAGGCCGCAGGCATCGACTGTGTGACCACCGGTTCCAGCGCACTGTGGCCCGTCGCAGGCATCTTCGACTACATTTCGCTCCGCACCAATGGTTACCAGTTCCACAGCGACCTCGCCGCGGGCAAGGTTTCGTGGACCTCGCCGGAAGCGCGGGCCGTTTTCGACAACTTCGGCAAACTGCAGCCCTTCGTCACCGAGAACCATGCTGCCATCGACTGGCAGGATGCAGCGGCGCTGTTCGTGCAGGGCAAGGCTGCCAACTACGTGATGGGCAACTTCGCCGTCGGCGTCTTCAAGGAAGGCGGGATGACGAACGACAATCTCGGCTTCATGGTGTTCCCGGAAATCACCGCAGGCGTCGCCCGCGCCGAGGAAGCTCCGACCGACACGATCCACCTGACCTCGGGCGCGAAGAACCCCGATGATGCGAAGACGTTCCTGGCTTACATGGCCAGCCCGGAAGCGCAGTCCAAGTGGAACACGGCCGTTGGCCAGCTCCCGACCAACAAGAACGCAACCGTCCCGGCGGACGATCCGTTCCTGACGGCGGGCTTCAAGGCTCTGTCCACCTCGACCGGTGGCATCGCCCAGTTCTGGGACCGCGACGCGGATGCCGAATATGCCAAGGCCGGCATGGAAGGTTTCCAGCGGTTCCTGGTGCAGCCCGAGGCGCTGGAAGAGATTCTGGCGCAGTTGGAAGCGACGCGCACGCGCCTCTTCCCACAGTGATCTGACGACACGGGCGCTCCCCAATGGGGGGCGCCCGTCTTCTGTTTTGGGAGGGCGACACACATGTCACAGGCGGCAGATGCAGGCGCGGTGGTCCCGGCACGACGGACCGCAAGGCGCTGGAACCAGCGGACCCTTGCACCTTGGCTGTTCCTTGCGCCCGGGCTTTTCATGTTCACCGTCTATGTCCTCTGGCCCATCGTCCAGAGCATCACCCTATCGTTCTACGACTGGAACGGGCTTTACAACGCTGACGGCGATTTCACCGGCACCTTCGTCGGCGGGCGCAACTATGCCGAGCTGATGACCGACCCGGCCTTCGAGACCTCGCTCTGGAACAACCTCAAGTGGCTGGTCCTTTACATGGCGGCTCTGCCGATCGGCCTTTTCATCGCGATCTTCCTGAACCAGACAGTGCGTGGCATCCGGCTTTACAAGTCGTTGTTCTTCTTCCCCTTCGTGATCAGCCAGGTCGTCGTCGGCCTGATCTTCGCGTGGTTCTACGCGCCGAACTTCGGCCTCTTCTACCTGCTGACCGAAGCCATCACAGGCAAAGGCACCGCGATCCTCGCCAACCCCGACCTTGTGACCTACGGCATCATCGTCGCCGGCCTCTGGCCGCAGATCGCCTATGTGATGATCCTGTACCTTACCGGACTGAACAACGTAGCCCCCGACCAGATCGAGGCCGCGCGGCTTGACGGCGCCAAGGGCTGGAAGATGCTCTGGTATGTCGTGCTGCCGCAACTGCGCCCCGCGACCTTCATCGCGGTGATCGTCACAGTCATCGGCGCGCTGCGCAGCTTCGACCTTGTGTCGATCATGACCAGCGGCGGGCCCTTCGGATCATCACGGGTGCTGTCTTACTACATGTATGAAATGGCGCTCGGTGAATTCGGGTTCCGCATGGGCTACGGCGCCGCCATCGCAGTCGTGCTCTTTGCCATCATGATGATCTTCATCTCGGGCTTCATCTGGAAGATGTGGCGCGACGAAACGGAGCGATAGGCCATGTTTCCCCGCCCCATTCAGCAATCCAGCACCGGCGCACAATGGCTTTACACCATCGCCTTGCCCATCGCGCTCGTGATCTGGCTGTTCCCGCTTCTCGGCGTGGCGCTAACCTCGCTGCGGCCCGCATCCGACCTTGCGCAAGGCAACTACTTCGGCATGCCTTCGGGCATCGCGTGGGAGAATTACGTCTACATCTTCACCGAAACGCCGATCGGGCAATACATGGTCAACTCGCTGTGGGTGACGATCCCGACCGTGATAGGTGCCGTGACCCTGTCGCTGATGACCGGCTTTGCCCTCGCGGTCTACGGCTTCCGGGGCAACATCCTCGTCTTTTTCATGTTCGTCGCAGGCAACTTCGTGCCGTTCCAGATTCTGATGGTGCCGGTGCGCGACATGACGCTGCAACTTGGCATGTATGACACTTGGTATGGCCTCGCCCTCTTTCACATCGCGTTCCAGACCGGCTTCTGCACCCTCTTCATGCGCAACTTCATCAAGGCTCTGCCATTCGAACTGATCGAGGCTGCACGGGTTGAAGGCGTGGCCGAATGGCGCATCTTCTGGTTCATCGTACTGCCCCTGATGCGCCCCGCAATCGCGGCGCTGTCGGTGCTGGTCTTCACCTTCATATGGAACGACTTCTTCTGGGCCACCGTCCTGACCCAGGGCGTCGACAGCCAGCCGATCACCGCAGGCCTTTCTTCGCTGAACGGCCAGTGGATCGCACAGTGGCACCTGGTCTCGGCCGGATCGATCCTCGCAGCCCTGCCGCCCGTCGCGATGTTCTTCCTGATGCAGAAGCACTTCATCGCCGGTCTTACCCTCGGCGCGGTCAAGTAACATGGAATGGCGCGTCGACGCAGGGGGCCAGACCCTGGCCCTGGCCACCTCGGGTGGCATCCCCGAGGTCATTTACTGGGGCGCGACCCTTCCCGTCACCGAAGACCTGTCGCAACTCTCCGCGTCGGCACTGAACGACATCACCGGCGGGATGCTCGACAAACTGCCCGCCCTGTCGCTCAGCCCCGAACCGGGCCGCGCGTTTCAGGGCCAACCGGGGCATTTGCTGGCCGAAGCCGACGGTACCCCCCTGAACCCCGCCTTCAGCTTCACCCACGCCGACGAAGCCCCCGGCCACCTCGCGCTGCACAACCACGCCGACGGCATCACCCTCAGCCACCACGTCACCGCCCACCCGACCGGCGTCCTGACCCTGAAGACCACCCTCACCGCCAACCGACCGATCCGCGTCCACTGGCTCGCCGCCCCCGTCCTGCCCGCCCCGCAAAACGGCGACATGATCGACGTTCACGGCAAGTGGACACGCGAGTTCCACCTCACCCGCACCCCCTGGTCGCCCGGCATCCGCCTGCGCGAGGCGCGCACCGGGCGCTCCGGGCACGAACACCCCCCCTATCTGATCCTTGCCGAAGCAGGCTGCACCAACACCCAAGGCACCGCCGCCGCCCTCCACTACGCATGGTCCGGCGGCCATCGCATGGTCGCCGAGGAGCTTCCCGACGGTCGTCGTCAAATCCAGTTCGGCGCCCCGATGGCTGCTGAAACCGAAGCCCGTACCCATTTTGAAACCGCCGACCTGATCGCCGTCCACTCCACCACCGGCCTGAACGGCATCGCCGCGGCGTTCCAAGCTGATATACGCGACCGCGTGGTGCAGTGGCCGAACCCTATCCGCCCCCGCCCCGTCCACTACAACTGCTGGGAAGCCGTCTATTTCCGCCACTCCCTGCCCGAGCTTGCCGAAATCGCCACCCGCGCCGCCGCCCTCGGCGCCGAACGCTTCGTCCTTGACGATGGCTGGTTCGGCCGGCGGGACGACGACACCACCTCGCTCGGCGACTGGACGATGGACAGCCGGAAATGGCCCGATGGCCTTCACCCCCTCATCGCCCACATCCATTCCCTCGGCATGACCTTCGGCCTCTGGTTCGAACCCGAGATGGTCAACCCGGACTCAGACCTTTTCCGCGCGCACCCCGACTGGATGCTGGGCCCCCGTGACCAGACCACCGGCCGCCACCAGATGGTCCTCGACCTTGCCAATCCAGCCGTGCGCGACAACCTTTTCGCGCAGGTCTCCGCGATCCTGACCGAATACCCGATCGACTACATCAAATGGGATCACAACCGCCTCCTCCCCGTGGTCGACACCGCCCAGACCCACGGCATCTACGACCTTCTCTCCCGTCTCCGCACCGCCCTCCCTAACGTGGAGATCGAATCCTGCGCCTCTGGCGGGGGCCGGATCGACGCGGGCATCCTCGCCCACACCCACCGCGTCTGGCTGTCGGACAGTAACGACGCCCTCGAACGCCTGCGGATGCAGCACGACGCCGCCCTCTTCCTGCCGGCCGCAATCACCGGCTCCCACGTCGGCCCGCGCCACTGCCACACCTCGGGCCGCAATCTCTCCATGTCGTTCCGCGCCTGGGTCGCAGCCCAGCGCCACATGGGCTTCGAGATGGACCTGCGCGAACTGACCGAGGATGAGGCACTGACCCTTGGCCGCGTCACCGCATGGTGGAAGGCCAATCGCGACTGGATGCTGTCCGGCACCATCCACCGGCTTGACGCCGCCGACCCCGCCGTCACCGCCGAACTGCAGATCGCCGCCGACGGGCGCCGCTTCGTCGTCTTCTCCGGTCAGGCCGAAACCAGCGTCCAGATCCTGCCCCGTCCCCTTGCCCTTACCGGTCTGGAACCTGACGCCCGCTACCGGGTTACCCTGATCAACCCCGAAGACGCGCCGCGCCAGTCGCGCGGGCCGAACGCGCTCAAATCCGCGCCGCTTACCCTGTCAGGCCGCGCCCTGATGACACGGGGGCTCTTGCTCCCGGTGGCATGGCCCGCCACCATGTGGGTCGTCGAAGGAAGGAAGCTGGATGACTGACCTGCCCACATTTCCCGATCTCAAAGGGCAGTCCGTCTTCATCACCGGCGGCGGCTCGGGCATCGGCGCCGCGCTGACCGAAGGCTTCCTGCATCAAGGCGCGAAGGTCGCCTTCTGCCAACGCTCCGACGCGACCGAATTTTGCGATGCAATGGAGCGCAAGACCAAGAACCGCCCGCTGTTCCTGCCTTGCGACCTCACGCTGGTCGACCAGTTGCAACTCACCCTCTCCACCGCCGCGCGCGTCCACGGGCCGATCACCGTCCTCGTGAACAACGCCGCCGACGACAAGCGGGTCGAAACCGCCAAGATAGACGAGGCGTTTTGGGATTGGTCGATGGCGATCAACCTGCGCTCCTACTTCTTTGCCGCCCAGGCGGTGCTGCCGGGAATGAAGGCCGCGGGCGGCGGCTCGATCATCAACTTCTCCTCGATCAGCTACATGATGGCTGACACCGGCTACGTCCCCTACATCACCGCCAATGCCGGCATCACCGGCATGACCCGCACCCTTGCCCGCGAATTCGGCCCTGACCGCATCCGCGTCAACGCCCTCGCCCCCGGCTGGGTGCTGACGCAAAAGCAGAAAGATCTCTGGGTCACGCCCGAGGCGTTGGCCGCCCACGTCGCGCGGCAATGCCTGAAGGACACGCTCGATCCCGAAGACATTGTCGGTGGCGTGCTGTTCCTCGCGTCAAAGGCGTCGCGCATGATGACCGGTCAGGCAATGGTCATCGACGGCGGCGTGGTGGTGACCGGATGAAACCAGCATGGATCGCTGTCGATTGGGGCACCTCCAACCTCCGCGCCTGGGCGATCGGGTCGGACGGCTCCGTGCTTGACCACGCGGAATCGCATGATGGCATGGGCAAACTCGCGCGCGATGCGTTTGAACCGGCCCTCCTCCGCCTCATCACCCCGTGGCTGGGCGCAGGCGTAACCACCGTCATCGCCTGCGGGATGGTCGGCTCCCGCCAGGGCTGGCATGAGGCTCCCTACCGCACGGTCCCCTGCACCCCGCTCGACCACGTGGCCCTCGTCACCGCGCCCACCACCGACCCACGCATCCACGTCCGCCTCGCCCCCGGCCTGCGCCAGATGAAACCGGCTGACGTGATGCGCGGCGAAGAAACCCAGATCGCCGGGGCGCTGGCTCTGTCACCCGGTTTTGACGGCGTGATGTGCCTGCCCGGCACGCATTCGAAATGGGTCCACCTCAGCGCGGGCGAGGTTGTCAGCTTCCAGACCTACATGACGGGCGAACTCTTCGCCCTCCTTTCCGAACACTCGGTCCTGCGCCACGGCATGACGGGCGAAGGCTGGGACGAAGCCGCCTTCGACGAAGCCCTGTCCGACGCCCTGTCCCGCCCCGAGAAAATCGCCGCCCGCCTTTTCGCCCTGCGCGCCGAGGGGCTGGTGAACGGCCTGTCCCCCGCCGCCGCCCGCGCGCGGCTGTCGGGCCTTCTGATCGGCATCGAACTTGCCGGCGCGCGGCCCTACTGGCTCGGTCAGGCCGTCGCCCTGATCGGCGCGGAAAGGCTGTCGGCCACCTACGCCCGCGCGCTGAAGGCCCAGGGCGTCGACGCCCGCCTCCTGCCCGCCACCGACTGCACGCTGGCAGGCCTTGCCAGCCTTGCCCGCCAACCCGAGGCCACCCGATGAAACACCGCAACCTGATCGCCATCCTGCGCGGCCTCACCCCCGACGAGGCTCTGCCCATCGGCGAGGCGCTGCTCGCCGCCGGCATCACCCGCATCGAGGTGCCGCTGAACTCGCCTCACCCGATGACCTCCATCGCGGCGATGGCACACACCTTCGGCCAGCGCGCCGAGATCGGCGCCGGCACCGTGCTGACCGTGCAGGACGTGGCCGAGGTCGCCGATGCCGGCGGCACCCTCGTCGTGTCGCCCAACTGCGACCCCGAGGTGATCGCCGCCACCCGCGCCCGCGGCATGGCCTCTTGGCCCGGCGTGATGACCCCCACCGAATGTTTCGCCGCCCTCAAGGCCGGCGCCACCGGCCTGAAGATCTTCCCCGCCTCGCTCGTCGGCCCCGACGGGTTAAAGGCGATCCGCGCCGTCCTGCCGAAATTGACCCAGGTCTACGCCGTCGGCGGCGCCGGTCCCGGCAACTTTGCCCAATGGGTCCACGCCGGCGCGTCGGGCTTCGGCATCGGCACGGCGCTTTACACCCCCGGCATCACCCCCGCCGAAATCACCGCCCGCGCCGCCTCCATCGTGGCCGCCCACGACGCCGCCTTCGCATGATCTTCGACGACCGCATCTGCGCGCTTGGCGAAGGCCCGCTCTGGCACCCCCTCCGCCAGCAGCTTTTCTGGTTCGACATCATCGGCCAGCGCCTCCTCACCCGCATCGGTGACGGACCTGAGGAATGGCACTTCACCGAAATGGTCTCCGCCGCCGGCTGGATCACCCGCGACGAACTGCTGATCGCCTCCGAAACCGCGCTTTTCCGCTTCAACCTTGAAACCGGCGTGCAAACCCACCTCATCGCGCTGGAAGCCGACAACCCGAAGACCCGCTCCAACGACGGCCGCTCCGATCCACAGGGCGGCTTCTGGATCGGCACGATGGGCAAGGTCGAAGGCCCCGGCACCCCCGCCATGGGCGCGATCTACCGCTATTACCGGGGTGAACTGCGCAAGCTTTTCGCACCCATCGCCATCCCGAACTCCATTTCCTTCCCCCCCGGCGGCCAATCGGCCTGCTTCACCGACACCGTCACCGGCCGCGTCCTGCGCGTCACACTTGATGCCGATGGCTGGCCCAAGGGCCAACCCGAAACCTTCCTCGACCTCACCGCCCTTGGCCTCCACCCCGACGGCGCGGTGTTCGATGCGGACGGCATCTTCTGGGGTGCACAATGGGGCGCCTCCCGCGTCGCGGCCTACGCGCCCGACGGCACCTTCCTGCGCGCCGTCCCCTTCGACGCCCCGCACACCTCCTGCCCGGCTTTCGGCGGCGACACGCTTTACTGCACCACGGCGCTCCACAACATGGACGCCGCCGCGCGCGCAAAGCACCCGAACGCTGGCAAAACCTTCATGGCCAAGGGCATCGCCCAGGGCCAACCGGAACATCAGGTCACCTTATGAAACGCACCCTCGGCGTCTGCTACTACCCCGAACACTGGCCCGAGACGCAATGGGCCGAAGACGCCGCCCGCATGGCCGCCCTCGGCCTCACCTGGGTCCGCATCGGCGAATTCGCCTGGAGCCGGATGGAACCCACCCCCGGCGCCTACCAGTGGGAGTGGCTTGACCGCGCCATCGCCACCTTGGGCCAAGCCGGCCTCAAGGTCGTCCTTGGCACCCCCACCGCCACCCCGCCGCGCTGGATGCTCGACCGCCACCCCGACATGCTGGCGCTGGACAAGGACGGCAAGCCCCGCGGCTTCGGCTCCCGCCGCCACTACTGCTTCTCGCATCAGGGCTACCGCACCGAATGCGCGAAGATCGTCACCGCACTTGCCGAACGCTACGGCCGCAACCCCTTCGTCGCCGCCTGGCAGACCGACAACGAATACGCCTGCCACGCCACCACGCTCAGCTATTCCGGCGCCGCCCGCACCGGCTTCCGCGACTGGCTTGCCCGCAAGTACCAATCGCCCGATGCGCTGAACCGCGCCTGGGGCAACGTGTTCTGGTCAATGGAATACTCTGATTTCAACGATATCGGCCTGCCGAACCTGATCGTGACCGAACCGAATCCGTCCCACGTGATGGATTTCCGCCGCTTCGCCAGCGATGAGGTGGTCAGCTTCAACCGCCTGCAAACCGACATCATCCGCAAGCATTCCGCTTACCCAATCGCCCACAATTACATGGGCGCGGTCACCGAATTCGACCATTTCGCCACCGGCGCCGATCTCGATATCGCAAGCTGGGACAGCTACCCCTTGGGTTTCCTGTCCGACCGCATTCCCGCCCCGCAGGAACACAAGCGCCGCTTCGTCCGTCAGGGCGACCCCGACTTTCAGGCCTTCCACCACGACCTCTACCGCTCTGTCGGCGCCAGACGGTCCGGCGCCTCCGCCGCCGAGGGGCGCTGGTGGATCATGGAACAACAGCCCGGCCCGGTGAACTGGGCGCCCTTCAACCCCGATCCCTTGCCCGGCATGGCCCGCCTCTGGGCATGGGAAGCCTTCGCCCACGGCGCCGAGGCGGTCTGCTATTTCCGCTGGCGCCAGGCCCCCTTCGCGCAGGAACAGATGCACGCGGGCCTTCTTCGCCCTGACAGCGCCCCCGCCCAGGCATTCGCCGAGGCTGAACAGGTCGCCAAAGAACTGAAGGACATGCCCGATGTCGGTACCGCCCGCGCCGACGTGGCGCTGGTTTTCGACTACGCCTCTGATTGGGCATGGGAAATCCAGCCTCAGGGCCGCAGCTTCGCCTACCTCTGGCTCGTGTTCGATACCTACCGCGCGCTCCGCCGTCTCGGCCTGAACGTCGACATCCTGCCGCCCGACACGACCGATCTTTCCGCCTACAGGCTGGTCCTCGCCCCCGGCGTCTTCACCCTGTCGGACGCGCTCAAATCAGCGCTCGCCGCGCACAAGGGCACCGCGATCCTCGGCCCCCGCACCAACTCCAAGACGCCGAACTTTGCCATCCCCGTCCCGCTGCCCCCGGCCCTCCCCGGCCTCGACGCAAAGATTGTTCGCGTCGAAAGCCTGCCGCCCGACGTGCCGGTACCGCTCGCCGGCGGTGGCAACTTCCAGCACTGGCGCGAAAAACTCGAAGGCACCGCCGAGGTCACCGAAATGGCCACCGACGGCTGGCCCGCCCTCGTCTCCTCCGGCAAGCTTCACTACCTCGCCGGCTGGCCCGATGACGAGGCGATGACCCGTCTGTTGCAAGCCGCCTGCGACGCTGAAGGCCTTGAAACCGATCCCCTGCCCGAAGGACTGCGTCGCCGCGACAGCGCCACCCACCGCTTCCTGTTCAACTACAACCCGGTCCCGGCCGAATGGAGCGGCGTCACCATCCCCCCAGGCGGCGTCCATTGGACCCCGCTCTAGGGCGACGCCACGCGCCAGCCTGACCTGCTCTTTTCAAGAATACTCCGGGGTCCGGGGCTCGCTCCGGCCACCGGGGCAAGAACACCAACCCCACCCGCTGATCGCCTCCCCTCCCCCTCTTGGGAAGGGGGCTCCCTACCGGCAATCCTGCAGCCGCCGCCGCTGCCGCCCGTCCGCATCGAAATTCGCCGGGTCAAGCCAGGCCTCATACCTCGCCCGCAACGCGGGCCAATCCTTGTCGATCATCGCAAACCACGCCGTGTCGCGGCTTTTCCCCTTCACCACCATGTGCTGGCGAAACACCCCTTCGGCCTGAAAGCCGAAGCGCAGCGCCGCCCGCTTCGACGGCTCGTTTTCGTTGTTGCACTTCCACTCGAACCGGCGGTAGCCGAGGTCGTCGAACACATACCGCGCCATCAGATACAAGGCCTCGGTCGCCGCCGGTTTCCGCGCGATCGTCGGCCCCCAGTAGATGCTCCCGATCTCGATCACCCCGAACGCTTGGTCGATCCGCATCAACGCCTGCCGCCCCGCCACCCGACCGCTGGCCTTGTCGATCACCGCAAAGAACAGCGGGTCGGCGCTCTGCACCACCCGCTCCAGCCACGCGCGCAACTCCTCGCGCGATGCGGGCGGCGTCTCGAAAAGCCAGGTAAAGCGTCGCTCGGCCTCGGTATCAACCTCGCTCACCTCGGCGAAAAGCCCGTCCAGATGTCGCATCTCCAAGGGCTCGATCCGCACGAACCGCCCGTCCAGCACAACCCGCTCCGGCCGCGCCCGCGGCGTCCACGCGCCAAGGTCTTCCGGCATCTTCCATCCTCCAAATCCGATGGGAACGCTTAACGAACCCCTAACTGGCCTTTTAATTCATTGCTTTTGCTATGAATATCTAAACGTCCCACCGTGGGACACTCAGTCTCGCACCCCCACCTCGCCGGTCACGTCCATGAAGGCCACCGCATTCGGCCCCAGCACCAGCCGCTGGCCTTCAAGGCTCGCCGCCTGCACAGGCCCGACCAACCCGCCAACCCCCTCGACGGTCACGCTCACCGCCACCGCGGACAGGTTGAACAGGCACAAAAGCCCTTCCCCCTCCGCTTCCCGGACAAACCCCAACACCGGTTCTCCCACGTCCAGAAACCGCGTCCGCCCAGCGACCAGCGCTTCGGACCCTTTGCGAAACGCAATCATCTCGCGGTAATGTTCCAGCACCGACCCCGCGACCCCTGCCTGCCCCGCCACATGGCGCGCCAGTTGCGGCGGCTTCACCGGCAGCCACGGCCGCGCCGTGGAGAACCCGCCATAGTCCGACCCGTCCCACACCATCGGCGTGCGGGTATTGTCCCGCCCCACCGGCTCCGGCCAGAAGGCGATGCCCTGCGGATCGGTCAGCTCCTCAAATGCCAGCTCGGTATCGGTCTGCCCCAGCTCTTCGCCCTGCCAAAGACAGATCGAGCCCTCGAACGACAGCAACAGCGCCCCCGCCTGCTTGGCCAAGGCATCCTGGCTGGCGCCATGTTCTGCCCACCGGCTCACGTGCCGCACCACGTCATGGTTTGAAAACGCCCACATCGGCCAGCCCTCCGGCGCGCCGGCAAAGAACTCCGACAGCTTGCCGCGAAAGAACGCCGCCGAATACTCATACCCCATCAGTTCGAACGAATAGCACTGATGCAACCGCCTGGGTGCGGTATACTCTCCCATCATCTGGATCGCATGGTGGCTCTCCCCCATCTCGCCCACCGATGCCGCACCGTATTCGTCCAGAAGCCTACGGATGCGCTCCATCCAAGCCAGATTCTCCGATTGGTTCTTGTCGAAAAGATGGTACTGCATCCCGTAAGGATTGCCCTCGGCCTCGGGCTTTGCCCGGTAATCGGCCGGGTTGTCGCGAAACTGGGGGTCGTGGAAGAAGTAGTTCACCGTGTCGAACCGGAACCCATCCACCCCCCGCTCCAGCCAGAAGCGCAAGTTGCCCAAGGCCCAGTCCTGAACCTCGGGGTTGTGGTAGTTCAGGTCCGGCTGGCTGGCCAGAAAGTTGTGCAAGTAATACTGTTTGCGCCGCGCGTCCCACGCCCAAGCGCTTCCCCCGAACACTGAAAGCCAGTTCGACGGCGGGCTACCGTCAGGGCGCGGGTCGGCCCAGACATACCAGTCGGCCTTGGGGTTCACTCGTTGTGCGCGGCTTTCCGCAAAGGCCGGGTGTTGGTCGGACGAATGGCTCAGCACCTGATCGATGATGATCTTCAAACCAAGGTCATGAGCCCGCGCCACCAGCCCGGCAAAATCGGCCAGCGTGCCGAACACCGGGTCGACGTCGCAATAGTCGCTGACATCATAGCCCATGTCCTTCATCGGGCTGCGGAAGAAGGGCGACAACCAGACCGCATCTACCCCCAGATCGGCCAGATAGGGCAGGCGCCGCGTGATGCCGGGCAGATCCCCCACCCCGTCGCCGTTGTCGTCCTGAAACGACCGGGGATAGACCTGATAGGTCACCGAACCACGCCACCATTCCCGCATCCAAGCCTCCCCGTTCGCCCTCGGCGCGCATATCGGCCTACCCGGTCCACAACAGCTACCCTTGCCAACTCACGCCCGCAATCACGACGATAGCGGGGATGGGGATCATCCGTCCGGGTCGGTTGTATCCAGCACAATTCTCCGTTTGACGCGCCCAAAGCTGCGGCGCAAATTCCCGGCCCTGTGGACGGAGACCTGCCAGAATGATCAAGACATCCATGTTCACCCCGGTGCTTGTGGCGGGTTGCACGATTCTGATGATCTCGTTCGCGATCCGCGCCAGCTTTGGCGTCTTCCAGATTCCCGTCGCGACCGAATTTGGCTGGCCGCGCGCCGACTTCTCGATGGCAATCGCGATCCAGAACCTGGCCTGGGGCATCGGGCAGCCGATGTTTTCGGCGTTTGGCGAACGGTTTGGCGACCGCAAGACGATCATCATCGGCGCACTTCTGTATTCGCTTGGCATGGTGCTGTCAGCTTATGCGATCACACCGGGGCAACATCAGGCGCTGGCGATCCTAGTGGGCTTTGGCATCGCCGGCACCGGGTTTGGCGTGATCCTGCCGCTGATCGGCCGGGCCGCCAGCCCTGAAAGGCGCAGCCTGACGCTGGGCATCGGATCGGCGATAGGGTCGGCCGGTCAGGTGATCGGGCCGCCCGCGGCCGAGGCGTTGTTGCAGGTTTACAGTTGGCAAACCGTGTTCGTGATCTTTTCGGTGGTGATCCTGACCACGCTTCTGGCGCTGCCGTTCCTGCGCGCGCCAGACAAGGCGCAACGCAAGGCCGAGCCCGAGGAAAGCATGCTGACCGTCGTATCACGGGCGTTCCGCGACCCGTCTTATGCGCTGATCTTCCTTGGCTTTTTCTCGTGTGGCTATCAGCTTGGCTTCATCACTGCGCACTTCCCCGCCTTTATCACCGAGGTTTGCGGCCCGATAGACCCGGGCGGCATGCTGGCGGGCATGGGCATTGCCACAACCTCGGCGCTTGGCGCCACGGCCATCGCAGTGATCGGCATCGCCAACATCGGCGGGTCGGTCCTGTCGGGCTGGCTGGGCGCGCATTTCCCCAAGAAATACCTCCTCGCCGCGATCTACACCGGGCGGACGGTGGCCTCGGCCATCTTCATCCTGCTTCCGATGACCCCGACCACGGTTCTGGTCTATTCCGCAGTCATGGGGTCGCTGTGGCTGGCGACGGTGCCGCTGACCAGCGGGCTGGTCGCGCAGATCTACGGGGTGCGCTACATGGGCACGCTTTATGGCTTCGTGTTCCTCAGCCACCAGATCGGCAGCTTTCTGGGCGTCTGGCTGGGTGGAAAGTTCTACGACCTGAACGGCGATTACAGCGTTGTGTGGTGGATCGGCGTTGGCGTCGGTGCATTTTCCGCCATCGTCCATCTGCCGATCAGGGAACGCCCGATGCAGGCGCAACTGGCTTGAAGCCCGGCATGCCACTGGCCCTTTTCCGGCCCTGCGCCTAAAGCTTGTCCGGCACTGCCCAGAAAGTCATCCATGCGCGCCGGAATTGCCTCGCTTCTCATCGCCTACGTCCTCAGCCAGTTCTACCGGGCCTTTCTCGCCGTTCTCTCGCCCGTCCTGCAATCGGATCTCGGCGCCAGCGCGGCCGACCTCGCCTCGGCGTCGGGATGGTGGTTTCTGGCCTTCGCGGCGATGCAGTTGCCCATCGGTGCGGCGCTGGATCATTTCGGTCCGCGCCGCACCGCCGCCAGCCTGATGGCAGTGGGCGCGGTCGGGGCCGCCCTCTTTGCCGCCGCGACCAGCGCCCTGCACCTGAAGATCGCGATGGCCCTGATCGGTGCGGGCTGCGCGCCGGTGTTGATGGCCAGCTACTTCATCTTCGCCCGCAGCTTTTCTCCGGCACTGTTCGGCACGCTTGCCGGGGCAACCATCGGTTTCGGCGCGCTTGGCAACATCGCCTCGGCGCTGCCCCTGTCCGTGGCGGTCGAGGCGTTCGGCTGGCGCCCCACCGTCGCCGCACTTGCCGTTGTCACCGCCGTAACTGCGGCCGCCATTGCGCTTCTGGTGCACGATCCCGAACGCGCGCCGTCGCAGACCAAGGGCTCGCTTCTTGATCTTCTGAAGATGCCCGCGATCTGGCCGATCCTTGCGATGATGACGGTGTGCTACACTCCCATAGCCGGCCTGCGCGGCTTTTGGGTCGGGCCCTACTACACCGACATGCACGGTTTCGACCGGATTGAGGTGGGCGAGGTCGGCCTCTGGATCGGCATCGCGATGGTCGTTGGAAACTTTGCCTACGGGCCGCTCGACCGGGTGTTCGGGTCGCGCAAGTGGGTGATCTTTGCGGGCAACGCCCTCACCACGCTTTGCCTTTTCGGGCTGTGGTGGTTCGCCGCCGCCCCGCCCGCCGTCGCAACCGCGCTTCTCATCGCAGCCGGGTTCTTCGGCGCCAGTTTCCCGATGATGATCGCACATGGCCGCGCGTTCTTTCCGCCGCACCTGATGGGGCGGGGCGTCACGCTCCTCAACCTCTTTGGCATCGCGCCGATCGGGCTTGCCCAGATCGCCACCGGCCGCATCTTCGCCGCCACCCCCGAGGCGCCCTATCAGGCGGTATTCCTGTTCTTTGCCGTCACCACCGCCATCGGCCTTTTTGTCTATCTCTGGTCACAAGACCGGACCGACTGACCGCACCCCCTTTCCCCCGCCCGGTCCATGCGCTAACAGGCCCCGTCCCCATGCCGGGGGCAGACAAAGGAGAACCCCGATGGGCTACAAGGTCGTCGTCGCGGGTGCCACGGGTAACGTGGGCCGCGAAATGCTGAACATCCTCGCCGAGCGCGAGTTTCCCGTTGACGAGATCGTGGCGCTTGCGTCGCGCAAATCGCTCGGCACTGAAGTCAGCTTTGGCGACAAGACCTTGAAATGCAAGGATCTGGACACCTTCGATTTCACTGGCTGGGACATTGCGCTGTTCGCCATCGGGTCGGACGCGACCAAGATCTACGCCCCGAAGGCCGCAGGTGCGGGCTGCATCGTGATCGATAACTCGTCGCTCTACCGCTACGATCCGGACGTCCCGCTGATCGTGCCGGAAGTGAACGCGCATGCGATCATGGGCTATGCCAAGAAGAACATCATCGCAAACCCCAACTGCTCGACCGCTCAGATGGTGGTGGCGCTGAAGCCGCTGCATGACCGCGCCACGATCAAGCGCGTAGTGGTGGCGACCTATCAATCCGTGTCCGGCGCCGGCAAGGAAGGGATGGACGAGCTTTGGAACCAGACCAAGGCGATCTACAACCCGACCGACAACGTGCCGCCGTCCAAGTTCTCCAAGCAGATCGCTTTCAACGTGATCCCGCATATCGACGTGTTCCTGGACTCGGGCGAGACCAAGGAAGAATGGAAGATGGTGGCCGAGACGAAGAAGATCCTCGATCCCAAGATCAAGGTCACCGCGACCTGCGTCCGGGTGCCGGTCTTTGTCGGCCATTCCGAGGCGATAAACATCGAAACGGAAGAGTTCCTCGACTGGCAGGAAGCGCAAGATATCCTGCGCGAAGCCCCCGGCATCATGCTGGTCGACAAGCGCGAGTCCGGTGGCTACATCACGCCGATCGAATGCGTGGGCGAGTTTGCGACCTACGTCAGCCGCGTGCGGCAGGACAGCACCATCGAAAATGGCCTGTCGCTGTGGTGCGTGTCCGACAACCTGCGCAAGGGCGCTGCACTGAACGCGGTGCAGATCGCAGAGTTGCTGGGTCAGAAAGTCCTGAAGAAGGGCTGATCGAATTTTCTGACGGCTGCACCAGCGGCCGTCAGAACCGCTCAGCGCGCAAGACCTCGGTGTCGGTGATCGACACCACGCCGATGTGCCGCTCCACCACCGTGAACGCCGCTTCAATCAGCGTATCCAGCCGCTCCGGCCGGATCAGGCAGATCACGGCCACCATCCCTGCCCGGCCCACCTGCCCCTCGCGCGTCCAGCGCCCCGATCGCCCCGATCCGCCCAGAACCGGCAGCACGGTGAACCCCGTGACGCCCGCCTTTTCCAAGGCCGCGGTCAGCCGCGTTTCCATCGGCGCCTCGATGATGATTTCCACGCGCTTGGCGGGATGGGTCTGCATGGGTCAGCCTCCGAATGCTTGCGCCACGGCCACATAGGTCGGGATGCCCAGCGTCAGGTTGAACGGGAATGTAACGCCCAAGGACAGGGTCAGGTAAAGCGCCGGGTTCGCCTCGGGCAGCGCCACGCGCATCGCCGCCGGCACCGCGATATAGGAGGCCGAGGCGGCCAGCACCATCATCATCGCCACACCGCCGGTCGACAGCCCAAGGCCGAGTCCGACGATCAGACCTGCTGCAGCGCCGATCATCGGCATCAGGATGCCGAAGGCCAGCGCCCCTGCGGTCAGCACGCCCTTCGCGCCCTTCAGCCCACGCCCCGCCACTAGCCCCATGTCCAGCAGGAACAGGCACAAGATCCCTTGGAACGGTGCCACGATGAAGGCGTCGATCCGCTCCATCCCCTTGGCCCCTGTGATCAGGCCGATGATGAACGACCCGACCAACAGAACGATAGACCCGTTCAGCAGGATTTCGCGCCAGAGGTCGGCGTCCATCTTCGCCGCCTGCCCTGACCGCGCCACCAGCCACAGCGCCGATACGATGGCCGGCGCCTCCATCGCCGCCGCCACGGCCACCATGTAGCCTTCGGATGCGATGCCCGACGATTGCAGCACCGAGGTTGCGGTGACGAAGGTCACGATCGAGATCGAGCCGTAGTGCGCGGCAACCGCCGCCGCGTCTATCGGGGAAAGCTTCGTCAGCAGTTTCAACAGCGCAAACGCCACGAAGGGCAGGCCGAACGACAGCATGACGCCGCCAAGGATCGCCAGCCCAAGGCTGGCATCAAGCCCGTGATCGTTGACCGCGACACCGCCTTTGAAGCCGATGGCGAAGAGAAGGTAGATCGACATGGTCTTGGCCGCAGCTTCCGGGATCGACAGTTCCGAGCGTGCCAGCGAGGCCGCCAGCCCAAGGGCAAAGCAAAGGATCATCGGCGTCAGCAGGTTGGCGGCGGCCAGCGAAAGGATACCGTCCATTCCTACACCGCCACGAACGCGTTATGCGCCGGGTCGTAGTATTCCAGCCCGCCCTCGCCGGTATCGGTCCACAGGCCATGCAGGGTCAGCCGTTCATCTTCGACCGCCTCCTTGACGAAGGGAAAGGTCAGCAGGTTCTCGAGGCTGATCAGGACGGCCTCCTTTTCAAGCGCCGGCATGATCTGATCGGCATCCAGATGCGCCACACGGGTATAGCCGGGGCGCAGGATATCCATCCATCGGCCCACGAAGGAAGACTTCGCCTCAAGTTCCGGCGCCAGCCCCGAACACATGTCATGGCAGCCTTTCACGCCGCCGCAGTTGGAATGGCCCAAGATCACGATATGCGCCACGCCAAGGCTGCTGACCGCATATTCCACCGCCGCCGAAGTGCCGTGATACTCGCCATCGGGGTTATAGGGCGGCACAAGGTTGGCGACGTTGCGGTGGATGAAGAACTCGCCCTCGTCCGCCCCGAAGATCGAGGTGACATGCACCCGGCTGTCGCAGCAGGAAATCACCATCGCCCGCGGATGCTGGCCGGATGCGGCAAGCCTGCGATACCACGCCCGGTTTTCCTGATAGGTGGTCGCGCGCCAGCCCTGAAACCGCTGGATCAGGTAGCCGGGCAAGGGACGAACGAACTGCATCAGGCGCTTCCTTCGGTCGGACCTTCGCTGTCTAGGCGGCATTTGGCGAAAATTCGAGAGGCAAATTCTGCCGCCGCAACCCCGCCTGCAACGAAATCTTCAGCATGGCGCGCAAAACATGGTGTCGGGTGTGATGGGCAACGGTTGGGGTAACCAGATGAACAAGATAACGGCTCTCAGGCCGCGTGAAGTCGTGCGTCAGGACGCCGAACCGATCGCCGCGATCTACCGCAATCTTGGCGCGCAGACGGCGGAACAGATGGTGACGCGCGCGC
The DNA here is from genome assembly GCF_050632395.1 of Tabrizicola sp. BL-A-41-H6. GTDB lineage: Bacteria > Pseudomonadota > Alphaproteobacteria > Rhodobacterales > Rhodobacteraceae > JAUYQR01. The sequence continues at coordinate 748,760 of NZ_CP192600.1, read as the reverse complement.
TTGGCGAACTTGCGCTGACCATGGCGGGCATCGCGGCTCAGGTAAAGTCGCACGATCTGGCCGACCTCGCGCGGCAGTTGACGCGGCTGCGGCGGATGGCCGAAAACCTGGGCCTGACCAGCCTTGGCGCGGTGTCCGATGATGTCCGCATCTGCCTTGAACGGTCCGACAATACTGCCTTCGCCGCCGTTTGGGCGCGCCTGCTGCGGGTTGCCGAACGGTCGATCGCGCAGGACGAAGGGTTTGCCGACCTGTCGGTCTGATCGGCCATGCACACGCGGCGCGATCAGCGTACTGGACCTGCGATGCAGCCGGGCCTAGAACCCTTGCATCCGCAGCAACCAAAAGCCTGTCATGTCACAAGATCAGCTGAAACCGGCCTTCACCGACGCCGGCGTACCAAGCCTGCCGCTGCACGCCGTGCGCGCCAATGACCTGCCAACGTTTCTGGCCGGGCCGGGCGCGCGCTGGCAAGGCTGGCTGACCGCGTCGGGGTTCGAGGCCGGCCTCGGCGACGTGCGGCTGCTGCCCAGCGCGGATGCCACGGTCGCCGGGGCTGTGGTCGGGCTTGGCACCGACATGGCGCGCCGACGCCAGCGCTTCGGGCTGGCCAAGGCCGCAACCACGCTGCCTGCGGGCAACTGGGCCCTGCACGGCTCGCTTGATATTGCCGAACGGACCGAGGCCGCCCTTGGCTGGCTGCTGGCGGGTTACCGGTTCGACCGCTATCGCCCCGGGCGCAAGCCCGCATCGCTGCCGCGCCTGTGCTGCCCCGAAGGCGTGGACGCGGGACGCCTTACCGCGATGGCCGAAGGCGAGTTCCTGACCCGCGACCTCATCAACACCCCCGCGCTGGACCTTGGTCCGGCCGAGCTTGAGACGGCATTCCTCGCCCTCGCGGACGAGTTTTCCTGCTTTACGAACGTGGTGCGCGGCGATGACCTTCTGGCGCAGAACTTCCCGATGATCCACGCCGTGGGCCGCGCCTCGCCCCGCGCGCCCCGCCTGCTGGAAATGCGCTGGGGCCACGCCGGACCGCGCTTGACGCTGGTCGGCAAGGGCGTGTGCTTCGACACAGGCGGACTGAACATCAAACCATCGTCGGGCATGAGCTTGATGAAGAAGGACATGGGCGGAGCCGCAACCGTGCTTGGCCTTGCGCGGATGATCATGGCGCTGAACCTGCCGCTGCGCCTGCGGGTGCTGGTGCCTGCGGTCGAAAACGTGATCTCGGGCAATGCCCAGCGCCCGAAGGACATCCTGACCAGCCGCAAGGGCCTGACGGTCGAGGTGAACGATACCGATGCCGAAGGCCGACTGGTGCTGGCCGACGCGCTGGCCTACGCCTGCGAGGAGGACGTCGACGCGCTGGTGTCGATGGCCACCCTGACGGGGGCCGCCCGCGTTGCCGTTGGACCGGATCTTGCCCCCTATTACTGTGACGACGCGGGCATTGTCGCAGCGCTGGAGGCGGGTGCGGTGGCGGGTTTCGATCCGGTCTGGCGCCTGCCGTTCCACGACGCTTACGAAAGCGTCATCGAACCCGGCATCGCCGATCTGGACAACGCCCCCGGCTTTGGTTTTGCCGGGTCTATCACCGCAGCGCTGTTCCTGCGCCGCTTCGTGACGACAGGGCGCTACCTGCATTTCGACATCTACGGTCATGTGCCCACCGACCAACCTGCGCGACCCAAGGGAGGCGCGGGTCAGGGTGCGCGGGCGGTTCTTGGAGCCTTGCCTGCGATGCTGGGCATCTGACCCGGCGGTGGGACCGGAGGGTTTCACACCCTCCGGACCTCCCGTTGGATATTTCTGCAAAGAGGAAGACACCATGCAGCCGACCAGTGGAGAGGGACGATGGATCGCCGTCTGACACCGTTTTCCGGCCGCGTGGCGCTGACCGCGTTGCAAGGCCGGATCGACGCTCCGCTGACAGCGGGCGAGGCCGCGCAGGTTGTCGTTCCGCTGGCCGATCTGCTTGCCAAGCCGGGCGGGGCGCGGGATCGGCAGATCCTTCTGGGCGATGCGGTCACGGTGGTCGACCGGGACCAAGGCCATTGCTTTGTCCAGACGGCGAAAGACGGCTACTGCGGCTGGCTGGACGAGGCTGCGGTGGGCGACGCCAGCCCGCCGACGCACTGGGTTTCGGCCCCCGCCACGCATGTCTACCCCGAGCCGAGGGTGCAGGCGCGCGAACGCATTGCGCTAAGCCTCGGGGCCAAGCTCTGCGTGACCGGCACTCATGGGACCTGGGCCGAAACCACGCTTGGCTTCGTGCCGGCAGTCCATGTGCGGCGGCTTGGCGACTGGGCCGGCGATCCGGTATCCGTCGCCGAAAGCCTGATCGGGACGCCCTACCTCTGGGGCGGCAATTCGCGGGCCGGGCTGGATTGTTCCGGTCTAGCGCAGGTTTCGCTGCATGCGGCAGGTCTCGACTGCCCCGGCGACAGCGACATGCAGCAAGCGCTTGGTGCAGCCCTGAGCGACGGGGATGCACTGCAGCGCAGCGATCTTCTGTTCTGGAAGGGGCATGTGGCCATTGTCACCGGGCCCGACCGGCTGATCCACTCCAACGGTCACAGCATGTCGGTGGCGTATGAGGGCATCGTAGAAACCATAGCCCGCATCGCCAGCCAAGGTGGCGGGCCGGTTATCGCGCGCCGAAGGCTTTAGTCGACGGCCCGGATCAGCTTGCGCTCCAGCACCCGCAGCACCGACGGCAGGTCGTGACCACGGCGCAAGACCTGCCCATCCATCCCGACCACGGCATAAAGCCCCTGCTTGCCGCGCAGGCGTGGCCGCTTTTCGATGCGGTAAAGCGGATTTTCCGCTGTACGCCGGAATACCGAGAACACCGCCAGATCGCGCAGACAGGAAATGCCGTAATCGCGCCACTCACCGGCAGCGACCATCTGGCCGTAAAGCCGCAGGATCAGCCCCAGTTCCTTGCGGTCAAAGCTGACGTCTTCATACAGGCGCTGGCTGGCGGGGAACGGGGTCGGAGCTTCCATATTCATCGTGAAAGTCTACGCCCTTCCGTTCCCAAATCAAGCGTTACGGAAACCCTGGTGCGGCGCGAAAGGTTCCGGTCTCGATCCCGCGCCAGTTGGTCTGCACTGTGTTCAGCCGCTTGCGCGTGGCGGGATGGTCCGCCTCCAACACCCCTGCGCGCACCAGAAGCGCGGCAATTGCCGCCTCGGCCGCCCGCGTGCCGCCATCGACGACCTTGAGCGCGATACCAAGGCCCTGCTCGGGAAGAATCGCCACGAACACCGCCTCGGCCCCGGTCTTGAGCGCCACCCTGCCGCCCATTGCGCGCATCAGTTCGGTGCAGGCCCGGCCCTCGCCGGCGACGTTTTCGGGGTATGTCGCCATCGCCCGCGCCAGCCGGTACATCGCGCGTTGCCGTGTATCGCCGGTATCGCGCGCCGTGGCGAACCGTGCCATCGCCCGCGCAAGACCGGCGAGCGACATCGCGAAATTCGGCGCGGAACAGCCGTCGATGCCATATCCGGCCACGGTTTCGCCCGTCACCTCTTCGGTCGCCTCGCGGATCGCGCGCTGCAGCGGGTGGTCGATTTCGACGTATTCCGGCCCAGCCTTCAGGTGCCGCGTCACGGTCAGAAAACCGCAATGCTTGCCCGAACAGTTGTTGTGCAACTGGCACGGGCTTTCGTCGGATTTGATCAGCCGGTTGCGTTCGTCCCGGTCGTAGGGTTCATGCGCGCCGCAGCGCAGGTCCGGCTCGGCAAGGCCGATCGCCGCCAGCCAGTCGCCCGCCAGCTTCACATGCCGCGCTTCGCCCTGATGGCTGGCGCAGGCAAAGGCCAGCTGCGCGTCGGTCAGCCCGACCGCAGCTGCGGCACCCGTCTCGATCAGGGGCAATGCCTGGATCATCTTGCACGACGAACGTGGAAAGATCACCGTGTCCGGGTTGCCCCACGCTTCGGCCACTCCCTTGGCATCGCAGATCACCGCGTGCCCAAGATGGCTGCTTTCCAGAAGCCCGCCGCGCCACAGATTGGCCAGGGGATGTGGGTTGGTCATCGTCTTGCTCCGTAACAGATGCGCGATTTTACGCGCAGAGGGCTTTCAAGAATTGGCGTTCTTGGGTTAAGGGTGGGATATCGGGTTGAAATGCTCGGCGCCACAGCAAAAGCCGCCCAATCCAGCAGGTTGGCAGGCAGGGTGTCCGGGCAAGAGGCATAAGACAGCTTGGAGGCTGCGTCAGACATGACTTCCCTTTTCGGTCGCGCCCTTGGGGTCGCAGCGTTTTCCCTTATGGCCGGCGGCGCGTTCGCCCAGGAATCCACCAACCGCGTCGCCACGATGACGGATTGGAACGTGTTCACCGAGGAAAGCCCCAAAGAGTGCTGGGGCGTCTCGAAACCCAAGGAAACCATCAACAGCCGGGATGGCCAGCCGGTTTCGGTGCGCCGCGGCGACATCCTTCTGTTCGTGACCTTCCGTCCCGGCAAGCCGGGCGAGATTTCGTTCACCGGCGGCTACCCTTTTGCAAGCGGGTCCACGGTTGAGGTAGCGGTTGACGGCAATCCCTACCAACTGTTCACCGACGGCGAATGGGCGTGGCCGGGAAGCCCCGAGGATGACGCAACCCTCTTGGCCGCAATGAAGAATGGCACCTCGGCCACGCTGACCGCGCGCTCGGGCAAGGGCACCGAGACGAAGGACACCTTCAGCCTGCGCGGCTTCACTGCCGCGATGACCGACGCCGAACAGCGCTGCAAGTAGCCAACGCCTGAAATACCCACGGCGCCCCGTCACCGGGGCGCTTTTGTTTTGCAGGGCGATCCCCTATATCCGCCACACACACGTCCCAGATCGCCTGTCGCAAGGCCCGAACGAAAGATCTGCTTCATGACTGCCCCGATCACCCAGGATGTCCTGACCCTGCCGCGAAAGCTGCCGGAAACCGACAAGACCAACATCGTCGGCCTCACGCGCGACGCGCTGCGCGAGGCGTTGATCGCCGCCGGCACGCCGGAAAAGCAGGCCAAGATGCGCCTCGGCCAGCTTTGGCAGTGGGTCTACCACTGGGGCGTGCGCGATTTCGCGGCCATGACCAACCTTGCAAAAGACTACCGCGCGCTTCTCGCCGCCCATTTCACCATTGAGTTGCCCGAGGTCGTCACCCGCCAGATTTCCGAGGATGGCACCCGCAAATACCTTGTCCGCATCGCTGGCGGGCACGAGGTCGAGGTGGTCTACATCCCCGAAACCGACCGGGGCACTCTGTGCATCTCCAGCCAGGTCGGCTGCACGCTCACCTGTTCGTTCTGCCACACCGGCACACAAAAGCTGGTCCGCAACCTGACGGCAGGCGAGATTGTCGGGCAGGTCATGCTGGCGCGCGATGACCTTGGCGAATGGCCGGTTCAGGGCGCGCCCAAGGATGAAACCCGCCTCATCTCCAACATCGTGCTGATGGGCATGGGCGAGCCGCTTTACAACTTCGACAACGTCCGCGACGCGATGAAAGTGGTGATGGACAACGAGGGCATCGCCCTTGGCCGCCGCCGCATCACGCTGTCAACCTCGGGCGTCGTTCCCGAAATCGCCCGCACCGCGACCGAAATCGGCTGCCTGCTTGCCGTCAGTTTCCACGCCACCACTGACGAGGTGCGCGATCAATTGGTCCCGATCAACAAGCGCTGGAACATCGCCACCCTGCTCGAGGCGTTGAAGGCCTATCCCGGCCTGTCGAACAGCGAACGGATCACCTTCGAATACGTCATGCTCGACGGCATCAACGACACCAAGGAAGACGCCTACCGGCTCGTCGAGCTTCTCAAGGGCATCCCCGCCAAAGTGAACCTGATCCCGTTCAACGAATGGCCCGGGGCGCCCTACAAGCGGTCCTCCGGCAACCGCATCCACGCCTTTGCCGACATCATCTACAACGCAGGCTATGCCAGCCCTATCCGCACTCCGCGCGGTGAAGATATCATGGCCGCCTGTGGCCAGTTGAAATCCGCCACCGAACGCGCTCGGAAATCAAAAGCGCAGATCGCCGCCGAAGCGGGCCTCTGACAGACGGCATAAGCATCAAGGACTGAACCGGTCCTGACCGGAACATATGCGGCAACTGCGTGTTGGGGCGCCATAACCTCACACAGGAGCCGCTCTCATGCTAGCCAAGCCCCTCGCCCTGACCGCAACGCTGCTTTTCCTTGCAACACCCCTGTCCGCGCAGACCAGCGAACAGAAGGATGTCACACCACCCTCGGCCGACGAGATTCGCGCCGCGATGACCACCGCGCAAGGCTTTGCGGAACGCGCTGCTTCGTCGAACCTCTTTGAGATCCAGTCGAGCCAGATCGCGCTGGAAAAGGCGCAGTCGGAAGAGGTCCGCGCTTTCGCAGAAAAGATGATCGCCGACCACACCGCCGCCGGCGAGCGCATGATGGCCGCCGCCACCGAAGAGGGCCTGACCGCGACCGAAGCGCTGATGCCAGACCATCAGGCGCAGCTTGACAACCTGACCAGCTCGGAACCCGCCGATTTCGACGCAGCTTACCTTGGCGCGCAACTCGCTGCCCACACCGAGGCGGTCGACCTGTTTGAAGGCTATTCGAACCAGGGTCCCGGTGGCCCGCTCAAGACCTTCGCCACCGAAACGCTGCCAAAGCTGAAGGACCATCTGGCCGAGGTCGGTCCGCTGTCCGAAGTATGAAGCACTGCCCTTTGCGGCCCGGTAACTCTCCGGGCCGCTTTCTCACGCCCGTGCCTCCGCCTCGGCGGCAATCTCAGGCTCTGCCTTCGGCTCATCCGCGGCATTTGGTGGAAACAGCATCCTGAACAGAAGCGGGTTGACGAGAATCGAGAAAAGCGCCCCCGCCACCACCAGATCGCGCGCGTCGGTCGGCACGATGTCCAGCTTTACCCCCATCACGATGAGGATGAACGAAAACTCGCCGATCTGCGCCAAAGCGGCGGCGATGGTCAGGCCGGTCGTGCGGTCATGTCCGAACGCCTGCACGATCCCGTAGGCCGCCGCACTTTTCACCCCGATGATGATCAAAATCGTCACCATCACCGAGAAGGGCTGTTCCCACAGCACGGTCGGGTCAAACAGCATCCCCACCGACACGAAGAACAACACCGCAAAGGCATCGCGGAACGGCAGCGTGTCCTTCAGGGCCTGCGCCGAAAGCGTCGACCCCGCCATTACCATCCCGGCAAAGAACGCGCCCAAGGCCAGCGACACCCCGAACACCGCCGCCGCCCCGGCAGCGACGCCCAGCGCAATCGCCAGCACCGACAGGCGGAACAGCTCCCGCTGCCCGGTGTTCGCCGCGAACTCCAGCGCCCAAGGAATGACCCGACGCCCGACGACCAGCATGATCGCCACGAACGCCGCAACCTTCGCGAAGGTTACAAGGATCGTCGCACCCACGGTGCCAAGGCCATACTGCGCCACATGCGCCGTCTCGGCATCCAAGGGCTGCTCCTGCCCGCCCAGCAGCCCGGCCAAGGGCGGGATCAGCACCAGCGCCAGCACCATCACCAGATCTTCCACGATCAGCCAGCCAACCGCGATTCGGCCCTTTTCGGTGGCAATCAGATCCCGCTCCTGCAACGCGCGCAGCAGCACGACCGTTGACGCAACCGACAGCGCCAGCCCGAACAACAGCCCGCCGCCGATCCCCCAGCCCAATAGCCATCCCAAAAGCGCGCCCGCCGCCGTGGCCACCCCGATCTGCACCAAGGCACCCGGCACGGCGATCGCCTTCACCGACAAAAGGTCCTTGACCGAAAAATGCAGCCCCACCCCGAACATCAGCAGGATCACCCCCATCTCGGCCAGTTGTGCCGCGATGTCCTGATCGGCCACATAACCGGGTGTGAACGGACCGATGATGACCCCTGCAGCCAGATACCCCGCAATCAGCGGCATCCGCAGCCGATGCGCCACAAGACCAAGGATGAAGGCAATCGCCAGGCCAACGGCCATAGTAGTGATAAGGGGCATATCGTGGGGCACGTCACCTCCGCGGTCAAAGCGCATTGAATGGGGATATAAGCCAACAATAGGTAAGCACGCGATCCCGCTGGTCAACCCGCTGCAAGGCTTTGTGCGGTCACGATTTCCTGCGATTTCGGTAGCAATGTTTCAGGATTTCCGGACCTCCGCCTGTTGACCTTTGCGCTGGCCCTGATAGCCACGACGCATGGCCCTTCCGCTGCTTTCCAACCGGCGCGCGCGTCACCTGTTTCTTGACCGGCACGCCTTGGCCGAAGCCCCGGTCGGCGCGGCCACCGGGCAGGCGCTGCATGACCTGATCGACCGCATCGGTTTCGTGCAGGTCGACAGCATCAACACCGTCGCGCGGGCGCACGACATGATCCTGTTCGCCCGCCGCCAGACCTATCGCCCCGACGCACTGAAACGCCTGCTGGAACGTGACCGCAGCCTTTGGGAACATTGGACGCACGATGCCTCGATCCTGCCGGTGGGCCTGCACGGCGTCTGGCAGCACCGTTTCCAGCGCGATGCTGAACGGCTGCACCGCAACTGGCGCAAGTTCTTCCGCGAGGGGTATGAGGCGCAGTTCGACACCATCCTGAACCGCATTGCCCGTGACGGCCCCGTTGGCACCGCCGATGTCGGCGAGGGCGAGGTGCGCGGCAAGGGCGGCTGGTGGGATTGGCATCCCTCGAAGACCGCGCTCGAATGGCTTTGGCGCACCGGGCAGATCGCCGTCACCCGGCGCGACGGGTTTCGCAAAATCTACGATCTGACCGAACGCGTGATCCCCGCACCGCACCGCACGCAGGTTCCCGCCGAAATCTTGGTCGACTGGGCCTGCACCACCGCGCTTGACCGTCTCGGCTTCGCCACCCCTGGCGAGCTTGCCGCCTACTGGAACACTATTTCACCGGACGAAGCGAAGGCATGGGCCAAAGCAGCCCTCGCGTCCGGCGACGTGATCGAGATCGACGTCGAAGGCTCCACTGGCCAGCTCCGCCGCGCGCTGATCCGCCCCTCGACCCTTGCCGCAACCCCGCCCGAACCGACCGCCCGCCTGCGCATCCTGTCGCCTTTCGACCCCGCCCTGCGCGACCGCGACCGCGCCGAACACCTGTTCGGATTTCGCTATCGGATCGAGGTTTTCGTCCCCGAACCAAAGCGTATCTACGGCTACTACGTATTCCCGATCCTTGAAGGCGACCGCCTGATCGCCCGCATCGACGCCAAGGCCCACCGCGACGAAGCCACCCTGCGCGTCAAGTCGTTCTGGCCCGAGGCGGGCGTCAAACTGGGCGCCTCCCGCCGCGCACGGCTGGAGGCGGAACTGGACCGAATTGCGCGCTTTTCGGGCTGCGCGCGGGTGGAGTACCTTGAGGGATGGCAGCGTACGCCCCTTCTGCGGGGCACCTGACCACCCGATCAGGCCATGTCGTAGGCCGTCAGGCCTTGTGCAATATCCACATGCGTAGGCAGGTCGAGGAATTGTTTCACCTTCTCGCGCTTCTGCACCGCATCGCCGGCGTAGGGTTCAAGCGCAAGCATCCGCCGCCGTTCTTGGCTTGCGGTAAAGCTGTCCGGGGTGGTGGCCGGATCCAGCAGATGCAATAGCTTCCCCGCCTCCAGAAAGGCCTTCATCGCCTCAAAAACACGGCCATCGAACAGGCGCAGCCGGTCTGCCCAGGGTTTCGTCGGCCCGGTAAAATGCACCAATCGCGGATTTCGGCCAGCCAACAGGGGAAAACTGGTCTTTGAAATCTGCCAATTCCAGCCGGGCGACAGGCTGTCCCAATTTCCTTCGACAACTCCGTTCAGCGCGGACTGGTCGCCATAGCGGCAGCGCTCTGCGTTGGCGGAAAAGAACTGCAACGCGGCGCGGCTGTACCGGCCCGCGTCCCACACCGGCCCGTTGACCACCATCATACCCGAATTGAAGTACCGCTCGCCAATCGCGGGATTAAGGCGCCCTACATAGGTCTTTTGTTCTCTAAGCCGGGGTCGATCAAACCAGTGCGACCGATCGCGGACAGCGGCCAAAGGCCGTCCCGTCTCGGGCAAGGCAAGCAAATCAGCCAATGATCCCCAAGCTTGGTAGATGTCGCCATCCAGATAGATCACCCGTCGATACCGGGTCGCCAGCTCTTCCAGCGCGAACAGCCGCAGCATTGCCGCCTTCGGGACGTGGTTGGTGCAGTCGTAGGCAAAATTGTCGGGATAGCTCTCCAGACGGTGGATGACCGCCTCGGCCGGAAAGGCTGACACCGCGTCGTTCGATACCTCGCCGATCAGATAGGCATGATGGTCCAACTTTCGGTCAGCATCGAAACCGATCGAACGCGCCAGCACAAACGCACTTTGCCAGGCCCAAGCCGCATCGGAACACACGACCACGCACGCCTCACGCATCGCACCCGCTCCTCAGCACGGCTCTTCCCAGGCGTCGATCACGCCTATCGCCTCTTCCGCCGTCTCGACCATGACGAACAGCTTGAGGTCTTCGGGGCTGATCACCCCGGCCTCGGCCAGATGCCCCCAGTTGATAACCGTCTCCCACCATTCGCGGCCAAACAGCAGGAACGGGATCGCCTTCATCCGTCGGGTCTGGATCAGGGTCAGGCTTTCGAACATCTCGTCCAGTGTCCCGAAGCCGCCCGGAAAGATGCAGACTGCCTTCGCACGCATCAGGAAATGCATCTTGCGGATCGCGAAATAGTGAAAGTTGAACGACAGGTCCGGCGTAACATAGGCATTCGGCGCCTGTTCGTGCGGCAGCACGATGTTCAGCCCGATCGACTGCCCGCCCGCATCGTCAGCGCCACGGTTGCCCGCCTCCATTACCCCCGGCCCGCCACCAGTGACGATGACGTTCTCGCGGCCATAGCTTTCAAGGCTCCGCTCGGTCATCAGCCGCGCAAAACGCCGCGCCTCGTCGTAATATCGCGACAGGTTCGCCAGCATCGGGGTCCGTGCGTGGTCACGGTGTTCCGGGGCCGGGATGCGCGCGCCGCCGAAAAGCACGATGGTCGATTCAATGCCCCGCTCGTCCATGATCATTTGCGGCTTCAGAAGCTCAAGCTGCAGCCGCACCGGCCGCAACTCCTCGCGCGTCATGAAATCCCGGTCCGCAAACGCCAGGCGGTACGCCGGCGCCCGCGTCTGCGGGGTGTCCGGGATGCGCTTGGTCGCCGCGATATCCTCCGTTGAATCACGGAATGGATGGCTGCGGGGTTCGTCTTTCATCACCTTGGCCTTTGTTGCCCGATCGGGCCAAGACCTATAGCCTTCGGACGAGCAAGGAAAGGTTGGCAGTCATGGACTGGCGCGGCGAGATCGAGACTGCGGCAAGCCGGATTGCCGGGCATGTGCGGGTAACCCCGGTGCTGGAGGTGGACATCCCGGGCATCGGCCCTGTCGAACTGAAGCTCGAACACCTGCAGCACACCGGCAGCTTCAAGGCGCGCGGCGCCTTCAACCGGCTGATCAAGGGGCCGGTGCCCCCGGCAGGCGTGGTTGCGGCCTCGGGTGGCAATCACGGGGCGGCGGTGGCGTTTGCCGCGCGCAAGCTCGGGCATCAGGCCAGGATCTTTGTCCCCGAAATTGCGGGGCCTGCGAAGATTGCGCTGATCCGCGCCCAAGGGGCCGAACTGGAAATCGTGCCGGGGGCGGTATCGGGTGCATTCGCCGCCGCCGACGACCATGCGGAACGAACCGGCGCAATGCAGGTCCATCCGTTCGATGCGCCCGAGACCCTTGCCGGTCAGGGCACCCTGATGCGGGAATGGGAAGCTCAGGGCCTCAAGGCCGATACCGTGTTCATCGCCGTCGGCGGCGGTGGATTGGTTGGCGGGGCGATGGGCTGGCTGGGGCGGCAGCGCAAGCTGGTCGCGGTCGAACCCATGCTGGCTCCAACCCTGTATGCGGCGCTGCAGGCAGGAAGACCGATGCGCGTCGCGCCTTCCGGCATCGCCGCAAATGCGCTTGGTGCACCGCTCATCGGACAGCTCTGCTTCGATCTCGCGACCGCGACCGGCGTCACCAGCGTGCTGGTTGATGACACGGCGATCCTCGCGGCACAGCGGCTGCTGTGGGACAGTCTGCGTCAATGGGTGGAACCGGGCGGGGCGACGGCGCTGGCCGCCCTCTTGTCGGGGGCCTATGTGCCTGCGAAGGGCGAAAAGCTGGCCGTTCTGCTTTGCGGGGCCAATCCCGCACCGCCCCCTTATGGCTGATTGCAAGATCGCTCGGGTTTCAAGTAGAAGGCCGGGACCTTTGCCGCAGGAGGCCCGCCATGTCCAACGCCGCCCTTGAAACCGCCATCGAAGCCGCGTGGGAGGCCCGTGACGGCATCACCCCCGCCACCAAAGGCGAGGTCCGCGATGCGATCGAAGCCACGCTGACGGCACTCGACAGCGGCACCCTGCGCGTCGCCGAAAAGCGGGGCAACGACTGGCACGTCAACCAATGGGCCAAGAAGGCCGTCCTCCTGTCGTTCCGCCTGACCGACATGTATGAAATCTCCGGCTCCAACGGCGGGTCGAACTGGTGGGACAAGGTGCCCTCCAAATGGCAAGGCTGGACTGCGGCAGACTGGCGCGCCGCAGGCTTCCGCGCTGTTCCCGGCTCCATCGTCCGCCGCTCGGCCTACATCGCCAAGGGCGTGGTGCTGATGCCCTCCTTCGTCAACATCGGCGCCTATGTCGGCGAAGGCTCGATGGTCGACGGCTGGGCCACCGTTGGCTCCTGCGCGCAGATTGGCCGCAACGTCCACCTGTCGGGCGGCGTCGGCATCGGTGGCGTGCTTGAACCCATGCAAGCCGGCCCCACGATCATCGAGGATGATTGCTTCATCGGCGCCCGCTCCGAGGTGGTCGAAGGCTGCATCATCCGCGAAGGCTCGGTTCTCGGAATGGGCGTGTTCATCGGCAAATCCACCAAGATCGTCGACCGCGAAAGCGGCGCGGTGATGTACGGCGAAGTGCCCGCTGGATCGGTGGTTGTCGCCGGCTCCATGCCGTCGAAGGGCGGCATCAACCTCTACTGCGCCGTGATCGTGAAGAAGGTCGACGCCCAGACCCGCTCGAAGACCTCGATCAACGAGCTGCTCCGCGACTGATCGCCCATAGGAGGGTCCATGACTGACGAAGACGCCCCCGCGAAACCGAAACGCCCGCAGCAGGTCTACACCCTTGTCGTCGAGGTCGGCCGCAAGGCCGGTGACGGCCTGCCCGACAAGGCGACAGGCGCAGGGCTCATCATCTACGCCTCGGGCGTGGACGAGGCCGAGGCCGTGCGCGAAACCGTGGCGATCCTCAAGGAAGCCGACCTCGCGCCGTTGGATGTCGCCGGCCACGGCACGCTCGACGAACGCCTGAAGGCCGGCGACGAGGTTGGCGAGGACGAGCGCGCCCTGATGCAGCGCGCACTCGACGAAAACTCCGTCATCGTAGCCGAGATGACCCCTTTCTTCGACTGAAAGACCGCAATGACCGATCCCGCCGACCTTACCGCCAAGCTGATCCGCTGCGCCTCGGTCACGCCGTCAGAAGGGGGCGCGCTGCAATTATTGCAGGCGGTGCTGCAAGATGGGGGCTTCACCTGCCAGCGCGTTGACCGCAACGGCATCGCCAATCTTTTCGCCCGCTGGGGTGCCAAGGGTGCCAACAAATCCTTCGGTTTCAACGGCCATACCGACGTTGTCCCCGTTGGCGACGCCGCCGCCTGGACGCATGACCCGTTCGGCGCGGCCATCGTCGACGGCTGGATGTATGGCCGCGGCGCCACCGACATGAAATCCGGCGTGGCTGCATTCGCCGCTGCCGCCATCGACTTCGTCCGCGAAACCCCGCCCGACGGATCGGTGATCCTGACCATCACCGGCGACGAGGAAGGCGAAGGCAAGGACGGCACCCTCGCCCTGCTCGACTGGATGGCAGCAAACGGCGAACGCATGACCCACTGCCTTGTCGGCGAGCCCACCTGCCCCGACGAGATGGGCGAGATGATGAAGATCGGTCGTCGCGGCTCGATGACCGCCTTTTTCACCGCGACCGGCGTGCAGGGCCACTCCGCCTACCCGCACCGCGCCAGGAACCCTCTGACCGCGCTGGTCCGCCTCCTCGCCCGGCTCGAGGCTGAACCGCTTGACACAGGCACCGATCATTTCGACCCCTCCACCCTCGCCATCACCACCATCGACTGCGGCAATCCGGCCAACAACGTGATCCCCGCCCGCGCCACCGCCACCGTCAACATCCGCTTCAACGACCTTCATTCCGGCGCGTCGCTGTCCGATTGGCTTTGCAACGAGGCGAAGGCAGTCGAAGCCGAAACCGGCGTGCAGATTGCCTTGCGCGTGTCCATCTCCGGCGAAAGCTTCCTCACCCCGCCGGGCGAGTTCTCCGCCCTTATCGCAAAGGCGGTTCAGGCCGAAACCGGGCGCGCACCCGTCGCCTCCACCTCCGGCGGCACCTCGGACGCGCGCTTTGTCAAAGACCACTGCCCGGTCGTCGAATTCGGCCTCGTCGGCAAGACCATGCATCAGGTCGACGAACGCGTCCCGGTCGCCCAGATCCACCAGTTGAAGGCGATCTACGGCCGCATCCTGCGCGACTATTTCGCATGATCCACATCGCGCCCACCCGCGACATCGCCGCCTGCCGCGCGCTGCGCCGCACTGTGTTCATCGAAGAACAGGGCGTCAGCGAAGCGATCGAGGTGGACGGAATGGATGACACGGCGATCCACATCCTCGCCACCGACAACGGCACCCCCGTCGGCAGCGCCCGTCTCCTCGTTCAGGGCGAAATCGGCAAGGTTGGCCGCGTCTGCGTCCTTGCCCATGCCCGTGGCACCGGCCTCGGCGCCGCCCTGATGCGCGCCGCCGTGGCAGAGTTTCGCACCATTCCCGGCGTCACCAAAGTAAAGCTTGGCGCGCAGACCCACGCCCTCGAGTTTTACGAACGCCTCGGCTTCACCGCCACCGGGCCGGAATACCTCCAAGCCGGCATCCCGCACCGCGACATGATCCTGACGCTTTGACCGCCCGCGAGGTGGCCTTTGCGCCTCGTCCGTGCTAACTCAGCGCCATGAACCCAATGCCCACCAAAGACCAGATCCGCGCCTGGATCGCCGAAAACCCCGGCCTCTCGGCCAAGCGCGACATCGCCAAGGCCTTCGGCATCAAGGGCGATGCCCGGATCGACCTCAAGCGCCTGTTGAAAGAGATGGAGGCCGAAGGCACCGTCGAAAAGACCGCCCGCCGCTTCCACGACAAGGGCAGCCTGCCCCCCGTGGCCGTGCTGATGGTGCTGGCCCCGGACACGAACGGCGACCTTTTCGCCCGCCCGCTCGAAGATGGCGCCGACGAGTCCACCCGTATCCTCATCATCCCCAAGGCCGGCGACCCGCCCTTGGGCGAAGGCGACCGCATCCTCGCTCGCCTCGCCAAGGTGGACCTTGACGAGTATCAGTATGAGGCCCGCCTGATCCGCCGCATCGGCTCCAACCCTCTGAAACTGCTTGGCATCTTCCGCGCCAATGCCGAAGGTGGTCGCATCGTCCCGATCGACAAGGGCGCCGACAAGGAATGGCGCGTCGCACGCGACATGACCATGTCCGCCCGCGACGGCGAACTGGTCGAGGCGGAAACTGTCGGCAACCGCAAGATGGGCCTGCCGCAAGCCCGCATCGTCGCGCGGCTGGGCGACCCCTCCGGCCCCCGCGCTGTCAGCCTGATCGCCATCCACCAGCACGGCATTCCTGACCAGTTCCCCGACGCCGTCATTGCCGAGGCCGATGCCGCCAAACCCGCCCCCGACGCGGGCCGCGACAACCTGCGCGACATCCCCCTCGTCACCATCGACCCCATCGACGCGCGCGACCGCGATGATGCCGTCTACGCCGAACCCGACCACGAACCCGGCAACCCCGGCGGCCACATCATCTGGGTCGCCATCGCCGACGTCGCCCACTACGTCACCCCCGGCTCCGCGCTTGACCGCGAGGCGCGCAAGCGCGGCAACTCCACCTATTTCCCCGACCGCGTCGTGCCGATGCTGCCCGACACGCTTTCCGGCGACCTCTGCAGCTTGCACGAACACGTCGACCGCGCCTGCCTTGCGGTGCGGATGCGCTTTGACGCCACCGGCCACAAGATCAGCCACCGCTTCGTGCGTGGCATCATGCGCTCTGCAGGCTCGCTGCATTACGGTCAGGTTCAGGCAGCCATTGACGGCCAGCCCGATGACAAGACCGGCCCGCTTCTCGACCCCATCCTCCGCCCGCTTTACGCCGCTTATGCGTCCCTCACCAAAGCCCGCGCCTTGCGCCAGCCGCTCGACCTTGATCTGCCCGAACGCAAGATCGTGCTGGATGACGATGGCAAGGTCACCTCCGTCGCCTTCCGCGACCGGCTGGACGCGCACCGCCTGATCGAGGAATTCATGATCGCGGCCAACGTCGCCGCCGCCGAAGAACTGATCCGCCTGAAACGCCCGCTCCTGTTCCGCGTCCACGAAGAGCCGTCGATGCTGAAACTTGACGCCCTGCGCGAGGTGGCCGAGGCGTCCGGGTTTACTCTCGCCAAGGGTCAAGTCCTGAAAACCGCCCACCTCAACCGCCTTCTGGCCCAGGCCCAAGGCACCGAGTTTGACGAGTTGATGAACATCTCCACCCTGCGCTCCATGACGCAGGCCTATTACCACCCGGAAAACTTCGGCCACTTCGGCCTTGCCCTGCAGAACTACGCCCACTTCACCTCGCCGATCCGCCGCTATTCCGACCTTATCGTGCACCGCGCCCTTATCGCCGGGCACAAGTGGGGCAGCGATGGCCTGTCGCAGTGGGATATCGAGAACCTCGAAGAAACCGCCAAGCTCATTTCCGATGCTGAACGTCGCAGCATGGCGGCCGAGCGTGACACCACCGACCGCTACCTTGCCGCCTTCCTCGCCGACCGAGTCGGTGCCGAATTCACCGGCCGCATTTCCGGCGTCCAACGCTTCGGCCTGTTCGTCAAACTGGACGAGACCGGCGCTGACGGGTTGATTCCGATCCGCTCCGTTGGGCGCGAGTTCTTCCATTACGACGAAGGCAGCCAGACCCTGATGGGCGCCGACACCGGCGTCATCATCGGCCTTGGCCAAAAAGTCACCGTGCGGCTGGCCGAGGCCACGCCCGTCACTGGCGGCATTACGCTGGACCTGCTGGAAATCGAGGGCAAACCCCTGTCCACCGCCCCGCGCAAAGGCAGCCGCTACGCCCCGCGCAAACCAACTCAGGCCGCCGCCAAACGCCGCGGCGTGGTGCGCAAACGGCGATGAAGCTGCTGTCAGCGACCCTCTCTGCCCTGCTTGCGGTCGCCCTCCCGGCCCCCGCCCAGACGATCCTGCCCGACGCCACGATGGAGGCCCCCCCGATGGGAACGCAAGCTGGCCTTGACGCCTGGGTTCACACCTTCCGCCCGCGCGCCCTTGCCGCCGGCATCCCCGCCGCCACCTTCGACGCAACAATGCGCGACGTCGCCTTCAACCCAAAGGTCATCGAGCGCGACCGCAACCAGAACGAATTCACCAAGACGATCTGGGATTACCTCGACACCGCCGTCTCCGAAGACCGCATCGCGCTTGGCCGCAAGGCGCTGGCCGCCAACAGCGCCCTTCTTGACCGGATCGAGGACACCTACGGCGTCGACAAGGAAATCGTCACTGCGGTGTGGGGGCTGGAAAGTGCCTATGGCACCTTCCGCGGCGACCTCCCCGTCATCGGCTCGCTCGCCACCCTCGCCTATGACGGCCGCCGCGCCGCCTTCTTCGAGGCGGAACTGATCGCCGCGCTCAAGATCATCGACGGCGGCCACGTCACCGATTTTCGCGGCAGTTGGGCCGGGGCCAGCGGCCACACCCAATTCATGCCGACCTCGTGGGAAAACTTCGCCGTCGATTTCGATGGTGACGGCAAGCGCAATCTCTGGTCCGACGATCCCGCCGATGCGCTGGCCTCGACCGCCGCCTACCTGCGCCACTGGGGCTGGCAAAAGGGCGCGCTCTGGGGGCTGGAGGTGCGACTGCCCGACGGCTTCGATTACAACCAGACCACCGAAGCGATCAGGAAGCCCGTCGCCGACTGGGCCGCCCTCGGCGTGCAGCCCATGTCAGGCGGCAGCCTTCCGGATTACGGCCCCGCCTCGATCCTGCTGCCCGGCGGGTCGCGCGGAGCGGCCTTCCTGATCTTCTCGAACTTTCAGGTGATCGAGAAATACAACACCGCCGACGCCTATGTCATCGGCATCGGCCACCTTGCCGACCGTCTCAAGGGGGGCCCCGCCATCGCTGCCAGTTGGCCCCGCGACCTGCGCGCCCTTACCCTGCCGGAACGGCGCGAACTTCAGGAACGTCTTGGCGCCGCGGGCTTTGATCCCGGTGGGGTAGACGGACGGATGGGGCCAAAGACAATCGCCGCCGTCAAAGCCTTCCAGACCGTGCGCGGCCTCGTGCCTGACGGCTATCCCAGCCTCGATATCCTTACCCGCCTGCGCTGACGCTTTCAGGCCGGAGGGCAAGCCCCCGGCCTGTGCGATTCTGCAAAGGCGCTGCCCTTATTGCGCGTTCAGGATCTTCTTCACCTGACCGGCCGGGTCGCTGCCTGCGCTCAGGTTGTCATAATTGGAAAACAGGGCGACGATCTGGGCGTACTGCGCGGTGGTGATGCTGCTCAGGTCAGCACCCGGAACCCAAGCCTCGATCTGCGTCGTAATCGCCGAAGACAGCGCGACCGGGGCGGTCTGGGCAACGGCGCCGGTGGCTGCGGCTGCGATCAGGGCGGTGGCAAGAAGAATGCGTTTCATGACGTGTATCCTTATGTTTCGATTTGCTTCCATCCCGTTCTGGGCTGGTGATACCGAAGTGGGCTTGCGGCGGCAGAATGTGAAATCACACTCCCCACACGCGGACTCGCTCAGTTGTTACTGCGCGTGCGGCTTGCCCCGCGCGTCGCACGAATTGCTCGATTTCCTTGGCTCGCTGCGGTCGCTTTGTTCACGGACCACCCCACGTCTTCACCCGTTTGTCCGGATTGAGACCTATCTGTGCATCATCGCACAGACCGCTTGAGCTTTCAGCAACGTAGGGGCCTCTTTCCCCATAACCACTGGCCAGAAACCTTTGCGTATGGCAAAATGTTCTTTCTTCGTTCTCAAAGCCTGAGTCGCATGTCCTTCGTCGAACTTTCCGCCCTGTCGAATTTCACCTTCCTCACCGGGGCCTCCCACCCCGAGGAATTCGTGCTGCGCGCAGGCGAAATGGGTATGCCCGCCATCGCCATCGCTGACGTCAACTCTGTCGCGGGCATTGTGCGCGCCCATACCAAGGCGCGCGAACTGGCCCGTGACGGCGGCCCTGTCGTCCGACTGATCCCCGCCGCCCGCATCGTGCTTGACACCGGCTTTCACGTCACCGTCCTGCCGCGTGACCGCGCGGCCTGGGGGCGGCTTTGCCGGCTGATCTCGCTTGGCCGCCTCCGCGCCAGAAAAGGCACCTGCGACCTCGCCCTCCCCGACCTTCTGGAATGGGGCGAGGGGATGGAAATGCTGCTCATCCCCCCCGACCAGCGCCTGACCCTTGCCACTGAGGCACCGCGCGCCACCACCCACTGGCACTCCGCCGCCAAGGCGCTGATCGCCCGCTTCCCCGGTCAGGTCAGCCTCGCCCTGCCACCCCGCTACGACGGGCAGGACCGCGCACGTTTCGCCCGGCTCGAAGCGCTCGCCACCAGCTTGCGCATCCCCACCGTCGCCACCGCGATGCCCGCCATGCACCACGGGTCGCGCCGCCGCTTGGCCGATGTGCTGACCGCGATCCGCCTTGGCCGCCGCGTCGACATGCTCGGCCTCCACGCGCTGCCGAACGGCGAAGGCCGCCTGCGCTCGGAACCCGAAATGCGCCGCCTCTACCGTGGTCACGAACCGGCCCTCGCCCGCGCCGCCGAGGTCGCCGCCCGCGCCGCCTTCTCGCTCGACGAGTTGCGCTACCAATACCCATCCGAGAACGCCGAGGGCGAAACCGCCGCCCAGCGCCTCGCCCGCCTTGCCGAAGCGGGCCTCGACTGGCGCTATCCCGACGGCGCGCCGGACAGGGTGCGCGCCCAGATGGCCCACGAACTCGACCTGATCGCCAAGCTGAAATACGAACCCTACTTCCTTACCGTCCACGACATCGTGGCCTTCGCGCGCAAACGTGGCATCCTCTGCCAAGGTCGCGGTTCGGCCGCCAACTCCATCGTCTGCTACGCCCTCGGCGTCACCTCCGTCTCGCCGGAAATCGGCACGATGGTCTTCGAACGCTTCGTCTCCGAGGCGCGCAACGAACCGCCCGACATCGACGTCGACTTCGAACATGAACGCCGCGAAGAGGTGATCCAGCACATCTACGACCGCTACGGCCGCCACCGCGCCGGGCTTTGCGCCACCGTGATCCACTACCGCGGCAAGCGCGCCGTGCGCGAGGTTGGCCGCGCGATGGGCCTGTCGGAGGATACACTAGGTGCCATGTCCAGCCAGATCTGGGGCTGGGGCGGCCCCGGTGCCGTCACCGACACGCGGCTGCGCGAAATCGGCCTCAACCCGAACGACCGCCGCCTGCGCCAGACGATGGCGCTGATCGACGAGATCCAGGGCTTCCCCCGCCACCTGTCGCAGCACGTCGGCGGCTTCATCATCACCGAAGGTCGGCTGGACGAGCTTGTTCCCATCGAAAACGCCACGATGGAAGACCGAACCGTCATCTGCTGGGACAAGGACGATATCGACACCCTCGGCATCCTTAAGGTCGACATCCTCGCCCTCGGCATGCTTACCTGCATCCGCAAGGCCTTCCAACTGCTGGAAAAGCACCACCACCAGCGCTTCACCCTCGCCACCCTGCCCCCGGAAGACCCCGCCACCTACCAGATGCTCTGCGAGGCGGACTCGCTCGGCGTGTTTCAGGTGGAAAGCCGCGCCCAGATGAACTTCCTCCCCCGGATGAAGCCGCGCTCGTTCTACGACCTCGTGATCCAGGTCGCGATCATCCGCCCCGGCCCGATCCAGGGCGACATGGTCCACCCGTTCCTGCGCCGCCGCAACGGGCAGGAGCAGGTCTCCTTCCCCGACGACGCGCTTGGCCGTGTCCTCGGCAAGACCCTCGGCGTGCCCTTGTTTCAGGAACAGGCGATGCAGATCGCCATCATCGGCGCGGGCTTCACCCCGACCGAGGCTGACCGCCTCCGCCGCTCCCTCGCCACCTTCAAGAAACACGGAAGCGTCAGCGAATTTCACGACCGCTTCCTCGCCGGGATGAAGGCCAACGGCCACGACGACGATTTCGCCCGCCGCTGCTTTGCCCAGATCGAAGGCTTCGGCAGCTACGGCTTTCCCGAAAGCCACGCCGCCTCCTTCGCGCTCCTCGTCTACGCCTCCGCCTGGATAAAGCGCCACCACCCCGGCATCTTCGCCTGCGCGCTTCTGAACGCCCAACCGATGGGCTTTTACGCCCCCGCCCAGATCGTCCGCGACGCCCGCCAACACGGCGTCATCGTCCTGCCCCCCTGCATCCAGACCAGCCAGTGGGACAACGTGATGGAAGAATCCGCCACCCCCGGCGGCCCCCTCGCGCTGCGTCTCGGGTTTCGTCAGATCAAGGGCGTGTCCGAGGAAGAGGCGCTCTGGATCACCGCCGCCCGTGGCAACGGCTACCACCGGGTCGAAGATGTCTGGCGCCGCGCCGGCGTAACCTCCGCCACCATCACGCGCCTCGCCGAAGCCGACGCCTTCGCCAGCCTCGGCATCCCAAGGCGGCAGGCGCTCTGGGCCGCGCAAGCCCTGCAACCCACCCGCCCGCTCCCCCTTTTCGCCGGCGACATGGACGGCGAAGGCATCATCGAGCCCGCCGTCCAGTTCCGTGAAATGACCACAGGCGAGGCGGTGGTCGAAGACTACGTCGCCATGCGTCTCACGCTCCGCGCCCACCCGATGGCGCTGTTGCGGCCGTGGCTGACCGAAGCAAAGCCCGCTGAAACCGCGCCTCGCCCCCCCGCCACCTGTTCCGGTCAGGCCCTCACGCTTGTCCCTGCCTCCGCCGCCTGACGCTCAAGCCACACCTGCCCGACCCGCACTCTGTGCAAACCCGTCCGCACCCCGCCACCGGCAGTGCGCTCCCTCCCTCGCAGCCACCAGCTCTTCCTCGGATTTCCCCTTCTCCAAATATCCCACGGGGGTGTGGGGGTGTGAAACCCCCACGTCCACCCTCGCCAAAAGCGCACCATCCCTACCCGGTCCCCAGACCACCCGCGCAAACGCGGCGTCAGCCCCCAAACCCGCTGACCCCATCACCCCCGCCCTCGCCTTTCCCCCCTCCACCCGCTAGGGTCCGCGCCATGCCAGCCGCCTCGCCCAAAGCCCGATGATCCCCGATTACCCCCTCGTCCGCGATCTCGTCCTCGTCGGCGGCGGCCACGCCCATGCCCTCGTCCTCAGGATGTGGGCGATGGACCCCTTGCCCGGCACCCGCCTCACCGTCATCAACCCCAACCCCGTCGCCCCATACACCGGCATGCTCCCCGGCCACATCGCCGGCCACTACGCCCGGACCGAGCTGATGATAGACCTCGTCCGCCTCGCCCGCTTCGCCGACGCCCGACTGATCCTCGACACCGCCACGGGCCTCGACCCCAAGTCCAATCTCATCCACCTCGCGGGCCGCCCACCCCTCCCCTACGACGTCGCCTCCCTCGACGTCGGCATCACCACCGACCTCCCCGACGTGCCCGGTGCCGCCCTCCACGCGATCCCCGCCAAGCCCTTGGGCGATTACGCCGACCGCTGGCAGGCCTTCCTCGACCGCCGCCTCGCTTTCCCGCGCGTCGTGATCCTCGGCGGCGGCATCGGCGGGATCGAACTGGCGATGGCCTCGGCGCACCGCCTGCAAACGGCTGGCACCAAGGCAGAAATCACCCTCGTCGACCGCAACGCAGACCTCCTCCCCGGCCTCTCCCCCCGCGCCCGCAACGCCCTCCTCGCCGCTGTCAAAACTTTCGGCATCCGCCTCGTCACCGGCACCACCGCCACCGAAATCACAGGCGCAACCGTCACCCTCGCTACCGGCGAAACCCTCGGCTCCGACTTCACCGTCAGCGTCACCTCCGGCCGCCCGCACCCGTGGTTCGCGACCACCGGCCTCGCCCTGACCAACGGTTTCCTGACCATCAGCCCCACCCTGCAAACCTCCGACCCCGCGATCTTCGCCGCAGGCGACTGCGCCCATCTGGCCGCCAGCCCCCGCCCGAAGGCCGGTGTCTACGCCGTCCGCGCCGCCCCGATCCTGCACGCAAACCTCCGCGCTGCCCTCACCGGCACGCCCCTCAAATCCTTCCGCCCGCAAACCGACTACCTGAAGCTCATCTCCACCGGCACCCGCTCCGCCGTCTCGGAACGCTCCGGCCTCTCCCTCTCCGGCCCTTGGCTCTGGCGCCTGAAAGACCGGATCGACCGAAAGTTCATGGCGAAATTCGCCACCTACCCCGCGATGCCCACGCCCGCGCTGCCAACCAACGCTACCCTCGGCCTCGCCGAAGCCCTCGGCGCCAAACCCCTCTGTGCCGGTTGCGGCGCCAAGGTCGGCGCCACCGCGCTCCACGACGCCCTCGCCCCCCTGCCCGCGCCAACCCACCCCGAGGTTCTCTCCGGCCCCGGCGACGATGCCGCCATCCTCGCCACCCCGACCGGCGTCCAGGTGATGACCACCGACCACCTCCGCGCCTTCACCCAGGATGCAGCCCTGATGGCCCGCATCACCGCCACCCACGCCTTGGGCGACATCTGGGCAATGGGTGCCACCCCGCAGGTCGCCCTCGCGCAAATCACCCTCCCCCGCCTCGGCCTCGCCCTGCAAACCCGGATGCTGGCCGAGATCATGGAGGCCGCCTCCGAAACCCTCCGTGCCGCAGGCGCAGACATCGTCGGCGGCCACACCACCCAAGGCGCTGAACTGACCATCGGCTTCACCCTCACCGGCACCGCCCCCCGCGCCATCACCAAGGCCGGTGCGAAACCCGGCGACGCCCTGATCCTCACGAAACCCATCGGCTCCGGCACGATCCTCGCCGCCGAAATGGCAATGGCGGAAACCCCCGGCCTCCTCCTCGGCGAAGCTGTCGCCGCCTGCCTCGCCCTGATGCAGCGCCCGCTCGGCCCCGCAGCCCGCATCCTCACCCCGCACGCCCACGCGATGACCGATGTCACCGGCTTCGGCCTCGCAGGCCATCTCGTCGAAATCCTCGAAGCGTCCGGCACCGCCGCCACGATCAGCCTCGCCGGGGTCCCTCTGATGCCCGGCGCCGAAACCCTCGCCGCCGCAGGCCACGCCTCCAGCCTCGCCCCCGACAACCGCGCCGCCACGAACTGGCGCATGACCGCCCCCGACACTCCCCGTGCAGCCCTCCTCCACGACCCCCAGACCGCAGGCGGCCTCCTTGTCGCCGTCCCCGCAGATCACGCCGACACCCTCCTCTCAGCCCTCCTCGCCGCGGGCGAACCCGCCGCGATCATCGGCCACGTAACCGCCGGCCCGGCCCATCTGACCGTCACCGACTGACATCTTCCTCTTTGCATAAATATCCCCGCGCGGAGCCCACGGAGCCAAGCGGCAAAGCCGCGCCGGCGACCTCAAGGGCGTGCGGCGGTACGCCGCTCCGCAAGGCAGCCGTCAGACCAGCCTGCGCACCGCCTCCGCCACCCGGTCGGCCAGCGCCGGCAACGCCGCCTCCGACAGATCCTCCGCCGCCACTTCCGCAAACGGCACCGCCATCCGGTCGCGGTGCTTGGCGTAGCGCGGGTCGTAATGCAGTGCCATCAACTCCTCGGCCAGTGCCGCGAACTCGCCCGCCCCCGCCAAGGCCTGCCAGCGCGCGATCACCTCCGCCGGGTGCAGCGGGCGCAGCAATTCCACCGTCGCTGCCAACCGCCCAGCATCCGCCGTCAGGTCTCCGTAAGCCCGCGTCAGATAGGCCGCCCGCGCCCCCACCGGTGCCGCAATCGCCACACGCGGTGCCGCGACCATCGCCTTCCAGATCTCCGGCGGCAACCGCCGCTCCCCAACCTTCGAACTTTCCGCCTCGATCACCACCGGCCGCGACGGATCAAGCGCCGCAATCGCCATCGCCAGCCCGGCCTCGAACGCCTTCTGGCTCGGCTGCGGCCCCAACGCCCCGAACAGCGACCCGCGGTGCCCCGCCAACCCCTCAAGGTCGATCACCTGCACCCCGCGCGCCGCCAAAAGCTTCAGCACATCGGTCTTGGCCGACCCGGTATTGCCGTCCAGCACCACCACCGGCGCGGCAATCGGCGTGTCATAGACCGCCTTCACCACCAGCCCGCGCCACGCCTTATAGCCACCCGCCAGCGTTTCCACCCGCCAGCCGATCTGGGCAAGGATCGTTGCAAACGACCCCGACCTTTGCCCGCCCCGCCAGCAATAGACCAAGGGCCGCCAGCCCCCCGGCCGGTCCGCCAGCACGCCTTCCAGATGCGCCGCCGCATTGCGCGCCACCAGTGCTGCGCCCAGCTTTCGCGCCGTGAACGGGCTGACCTGTTTGTAGACCGTGCCCACCCGCGCGCGTTCGGCATCATCCAGCACCGGCAGCGAAATCGCCCCCGGCAAATGATCCTCGGCGTATTCCGTAGGCGCGCGCACATCGATGATATCATCGAAGCCATGCGTCGCCAGATCGGAAAGAGAGGTCAGGGTAATCGCCATCACGGCTTTCTTACCGCCCCCGGCGGAAAGACGCCAGCCGCGCGCCTCGGTCGGAAATGCCACACTCGCCAAACGGCCAGTATCCGGGCATCCTTCTGCGATGCTCAGGTTGGTGATCCTTTTCTGCCTCGCCCTTCCGGCCCATGCAGCCGAACCCTCTCGGCTGACCGATGCCGCCCGCCACCAGATCGGCGTGACCACGGTCTATGATTCCTCCTACACCCCGCTTGCCTTCCCCGGCGGCGACCTGCCCCGTGACCGGGGGGTCTGCACCGATGTTGTCGTCCGCGCCCTGCGCGACGCTTGGGACATAGACCTGCAACTTGCCGTGAACCGCGACATGAAGGCCGCCTTCACCGAATATCCGCCGCTCTGGGGCGCGCATCACCCCGACCGCAACATCGACCATCGCCGCGTGGCGAACCTGCAAACCCTGTTCGCCCGCCTCGGAACCGCTCTGCCACTGACAACGGACCCCACACCCTACCTTCCCGGCGACATCGTCACCTGGTCGCTGCCGGGCAACCTGTCACACATTGGCATCGTCTCCGACCGCATCACCGCCGACGGCACGCCCCTTGTGCTGCACAACATCGGCAGAGGCCCTCAGGAGGAGGACATTCTCTTCGCCTACCCGATGACCGGCCATTACCGCATCGGCAGCGATAGCGTCGCCCGCCTGCGCGAACTGGTGCGCTAGCCCCTTACGGATCGCTTGGCAAACGGGTTGGCGTTCGCCACACTGCCCGTCATGGACACTGACCATGACGCCTACAAACCCGCCCAGATCGCCGCCCTGATCGAAACTGCGGGCGTCGCCAAGGCGCATCTGCCACTGCCGCAGATGGCCGTCCTCGCCCTTCTTGCCGGCGCGTTCATCGGCTTCGGCGGGGCAGCCTTCCTGATGGTCATCACCGGCGCAGATGCCGGTTTCGGCCCGGTCCGCCTTCTGGGTGGCGTCGCGTTCTCTCTGGGCCTCATCCTCTGCATCGTCGGCGGGGCCGAGCTGTTCACCGGAAACGCACTGATGGTCATGGCAGCAGTCGACCGCAAGATCACCGTCGCGCACCTCTTTCGCAACTGGGGCGTGGTCTACCTTGGCAACCTCGCCGGTGCTGGCGGACTCGCAATCGCCTTCTCGCTCACCGGCCTTCTCGATGCGCCCTTCGGCGCCACCGCCGCCAAGGTCGCCACCGCCAAAGCCAGCCTCGGCCCGGTCGAGGCGCTGGCCAAGGGCGCTCTCTGCAACGCCCTTGTCTGCCTTGCCGTCTGGCTTTCGTTCTCGGCCCGCGACACGACCGGCAAGATCCTCGCCGTCCTCTGGCCCGTCACGACCTTCGTGCTCCTCGGCCTCGAACACTCCATCGCCAACATGTTCCTGCTGCCGCTCGGGATCCTTGCGGGGGCCGATGTCACGCCCGCTGCCGCCGCCCTCTCGCTCCTCTGGGTCACCCTCGGCAACATCCTCGGCGGCGCAGGCGGCGTCGCCCTCGCGTACCGCTTTGCCTACAAGGGCGGCGCCTAGAACCCCGCCTCCAGCCGCTCCAACAGCGCCGCCAGCATCGCCTCGCAGCGCGCCAGTTGCTCCGCCGTCACGAACTCGTCCGGTTTGTGCCCCTGCGCCATCGACCCCGGCCCGCAGATCACCGTCGGAACCCCAAGCCGCTGATCAAACAACCCGCCCTCCGTCCCGAACGCCACCTTGATCGTGCCGTTCGCCCCGGTCAGTCCCTTGACGAAATTCACCACCGCCGCATCGGTCGCCGTCCCCAACCCCGGATAGTCCCACAGCCGCTCCACCCGGATCGCCGCTTCCGGAAACTCGCCACGCAACGGCGCGATGATCGCCTCCGCCAGCCCCTCCAACCGCGCGATCAGGCCCGCCACGTCCTCTCCCGCCAGCGACCGGATTTCAAAGTCGATCACCGCATGGTTCGGCACGATGTTCACCTGCACGCCACCGTTCAGCTTACCCACATGCAGCGTCGTGTAAGGCACGTCGTAATCGCCGTCGCGCAGCCCCATTTCCGCGACATCGGCCTGCAACCCCCTAACCCCATTCACGAAATCCGCCGCCAAATGCAGCGCGTTCAACGCCATCGGCGCCAACGCCGAATGCCCCTCGCGCCCCACGCAGGTCGCCCGAAGCGCCACCTTGCCCTTGTGCCCAGTCGCCACCTGCATCCCCGTAGGCTCGCCCACGATGCAGAACCGCGGGCGCACCGGCGCCGCCTCCAGCAGGTCGATCAACGACCGCACGCCCATGCAGCCGATCTCCTCGTCATACGACAGCGCCAGATGCAAAGGCACCCGCAATGGTCTCCGCGAAGCCTCCAGCATCGCCGCCACCGCACAGGCGACAAAGCCCTTCATATCCGCCGTGCCGCGCCCGTAAAGCCGCTCCTCGGCTTCGGTCAGTGCAAAGGGCGGCCTCGTCCACGCCTGCCCCGTCACCGGCACCACATCGGTATGCCCCGACAACATCACCCCCGCCCCCGCAGGCCCGGTCGAGGCGTAAAGGTTGGCCTTCCCACCCCCCGCCTCCGGCACCAGCGTCACAGCGATGCCAGCGCCCTCCAACAGCGCCTTCACATACAGGATCAGCGCCATGTTCGGCTCTGAACTTACCGTGTCGAACGCCACCAACCGCTCAAGGATCGCCCGCATTTTCACCCCCGCCTCGCCTGCCCCGGTGCTAGCGCGAAACCGCTCGGCCCGAAAGCCACCTTCCCATCCTCCGCCCCCGGTGCCAGAAAGGGCCAGCCCCGATGCCGGACAAATCCATGCGCCTTCTCCTCGCCCTCTGCCTCCTCGCCACGCCCACCCTTGCCGAAACCACCGGCCCGGTCGAAGACCTCGTGACCGCGCACCGCCTTTACGCCCAGGCCGTCAAAACCGCCGACACCACCGCGCTCCTCTCAGCCATCCGCCTCGCCCGTCCCATCGCCATCCGCCCCGCCCCCGGTTGGACGGTCGAAGCCTCCGCCCCACCGCAGCCAGACGAACCGCAAGGCGCGCCCGCTCCCGCCAACCCGGCCAGCCCGGAAACCCTCGCCATCGCGCTCGCCTTCGCCGGCGAAGACCCGGCGCTGCAAGACCTCGTCTACGATCTGGACGTGCAAAGCCCCGCCCAGCCCACCGCAACCATCACCGCCGCCGCGTCCACCCTCGGCGCCGGCCAGACCGACACCTGGCGCATCGCCCTTTTCGGGCAAAGCCCCGCCGAACTGGCCGTGATCGGCGATGGCGACACGCCCCTCACCCTAACCATCACCGACGACTCCGGCGCAACGGTCTGCGCAAACCCTGCCGCCCCGTTCCCCGATCCCTGCGCCTTCACCCCGTCACGCAACGGGTTTTTCACCGTCGCGGTCACCAATCAGGGCACACTCACCAATAGCTACCAGCTTCTGTCCAACTAACTGAAATCAATAGATTGCTGCGCAGCATTCCGGCGCACGGCAATAAAAATGCTGCGCAGCATGGATCGCACCGCTGCGCAGCAAAGGTCAGCCGCGCCTTCGGTCCGCCGCCCACAACCAACCCGCCCCGATCACCGATACCGCCGCCCCCAGCGCCGCTACCGTGCCATACCCGGCCACCAGCGTGCCGGCGCCAAAGCACAGCGCCGCGATCACATCCCCCGCCAAGCGCTGCACCGCCATCAGCGAAGACCCAGCCCCCGGCCTGTCCGCCAGCAGATCCTGCAGATACGCGATCGGCACCGTCAGCGTCACCGCCCCGCCAATCGCCGCGGGCAAAACCAACGCCCAGACCCACGCGCTTCCCGCCAGCACCGGCAACAGCGCCACATGCACGGCATAGAGCGACGCCCCAGCAAAAATCATCGCCGGCCGGTTCCAGCCCTTTGAAATCGACGGCAAGATCAACATGAACGGCACCTCAAGCCCCGCCACCAACCCCACATACAGCGCCACGTCGGCAGTCCCGCGCCCGGCTTCCGCATCCATCAACAGCGAAATCAACGCGATGTAGATCGTCCCCGCCGCTGTCACCGTCCCCAGCGCCAGCACCCTGACCGCCAGCGCCGGATGCGCCATCTCGGCCAAGGCCGCACGAAAGCTCAGCCCGCTTGGCCGGTCCTGCCACGCCGTCGTGCCGTCCACCGGCCAATATCGCGCCACGACGGCCAGCATCCCGCCCGACAAAAGCATCCCCATCGGAAAGATCGTCGCCAACGGCACGCCCGCCGAAAACGCCAGCGACCACAGCGGCAGCACCACCACGAACGGCGCCGCAAACAGCGCCCGGATCACCGCCATGATCCCGTCGCGCTCGTCCTCCGCATGGCGGCTCGTCGCCAGCCGGGCCAGCGCGAACACCTGCCCGAACACCGACGACGACAGCGGAAACAGCACCGCCCCCGCCAGCACGAACACCAAAGGTCCCGGCACCACCGTCATCAGCCCCATGCCAAGCACAAGGCAGGCCACCGACAGCATCGCAATCTGCCGCCGGTTCGCCGTTTGGTCCGCCCGAATCCCCGCTCCGACCGAGGCCGACACACTCAGGATCGACGACAGTGTCAAAAGCACCGCAAACCCGGCATCCCCGAAGCCGTAGGTCTTGACCGCAAGCGTCGAAAAATACGGGCCGAAACTGCTGACCACAGCGCCGTGCAACGCGATGACAACCCCCGCCGTCCGCAGCGCGGGGTCTTTCAGGACAATTCCGATGGACCGCATGGCGCAATGGCTACCGCTTGGCCACGGCAGGCACAAGCCACCCGATCAGCCGGGAATGACCTTGCCGGGGTTCATCCGCCCGTCCGGGTCGAGCGCCGCCTTGATCGCCCGCATCACGTCCAGCGCCACCGCATCCTTGCGCCGCGCCATCGAGTTCAGCTTGGAAAGTCCCACCCCATGCTCGGCCGAGAAACTACCGCCAAGCTCCGCCACCACATCCTCGACCGTCTCCATCACCCTATCCTTCAGGCCGGGATCGTCGCGCGTCGGAAAGGCGGTGAAATGCAGGTTCCCGTCGCCCAGATGCGCCACCGTCAGGCTGGTCAGCCCCGGATCAACCCGTTCCAGCCGCGCCAGCACCTCGTCCAGAAACACCTCGATCTTGTCCAGGGGCAGGCACACGTCGGTATCCACCGCCGGATGCATCCCGACCGTGATCTCCGCCGCCGCCTCGCGCCGCGCCCACATCACCCGCCGCTGCGCCTCGCTCTGCGCGACCACCGCATCGGTGATCAGTCCCGTCTCCAGCATCTCGCCCAAAATGCCCTCCAACACGCTCACCAACGGCACCGCCCCCGTGTCGTCCGGCGTGGCCTCGGCAGGCGCGGTCGTCGCCGCCTCGATCAGGATCGTCACCTCCGGCACATGGTCGAACGGCAGCCCCAGATCGGGCCGCACCACCGCAAGCCGGTTGGTATAGGTCGCCGGCATGAACTCGAACGCCTCGACCCGCCCGCCCGTCGCCTCCTGCATCCGGTTCAACAACTGCAGCGCATCGCCCAACGTCTGTGCCGCCACCATCGCGGTGGCATGTGCTCGCGGCGCTGGCACCAGTTTCATCACCGCTGCGGTGATGATCCCCAGCGTGCCCTCGGCTCCAATGAAAATGTTTTTCAGATCATAACCCGAGTTGTCCTTGTGCAACTCGCTCATCAGGTTCAGCACTCGCCCATCGGCCAGCACCACCTCCAGCCCAAGGCACAACCCCCGGGTCGATCCATAGCGCAGCACATTCGACCCGCCCGCATTGGTGGACAAGACGCCCCCCAGCACCGCTGACCCGCGCGCCCCGAACCACAGCGGAAAGTACAGCCCCACCGCCTCCGCCGCCTCGTGCAGCCGGCTCAGCACCACCCCGGCCTCCGCCACCACGATCCGCGCCTCGGCCCGCACCTCACGGATGCGGTTCATCCGCTCAAGGCTGACCATCAGCCCACCTTGCGTCATGGTGCCGCCAACCAGCCCGGTGTTGCCGCCAACCGGCACCACCGACAGCCCCTCGGCCGCCGCCACCCGCAAACAGCCCGCGACCTCCGCCGTCGAGGCAGGCCGCACAACCGCCACCGGCGCCCCTTCGTACTTGCCCATCCAGTCGCGCGCAAAGCGCGCCATATCCGCCCCGGTCAGCACATTCGCCGCACCAACCACCAAGCCGAGCTTTTCGATCAACCCGTTCATCTGTCCAAAAATATCCTGCGGGGGTGCGGGGGTGCAAAACCCCCGCTTCGCCGCCAACCTAAAGAACCACCTGCCGCAATGCCAGCGTCAGCCCGCAACCTTACCCAACAGCTCCAGCACCTTCGGCCCCAACCCCTCGACAATCAGCTTCACGCCCTCCGGGTTCGGATGGATGCCGTCCGCCTGCATAAAGGGCGCAAAACTCGCCGGGTCGCCTGCTGTGGCCCCCGCCGCCACCAGCCCCTCGAAGAAACTCCCCGCCAGCAGCGCGCCATACTTCGCCGCCAGTTCCGGATACATCGCGTCGAACGTCGCCTTGTACTCCGGCCCGAAATTCCCCGGCGCCTGCATCCCCACCAGCAGCACCGGCAACCCCTTCGCCGCAGCCTTCTGCAAGATGCCCTCAAGGCTCGCCCGCGTTCCCGCCGGATCCAGCCCCCGCAACATGTCGTTGCCCCCCAACGTGACGATCAGCGCATCCACCTCCGGCCCCAGCGCCCAATCCAGCCGCGCCAGCCCGCCCGCCGAGGTATCGCCTGACACCCCCGCATTCTGCACCACAACATCCGCACCCTTGGCCTTCAGCCACGCCTCCAGTTGCGGCACCAGCCCATCTGCCTGATTTTCCAGCCCGTATCCCGCCGTCAGACTGTCGCCCAGCGCCACAATGGTCACAGGTTCGGCATAAACCGCCCCGCCGGTCAGGATCGTGGCAAGCACAGCATTGCGAACCCATGAAACCACGCCATATGCCTTTTCATATACGGCCTTAAGGACAGACCCAATGACCGACCAGATCCTCGCGCTCACCGACGCGCGCCTGACCCTCCAGGGCAACGCCGGCCCGGTCGAGATCCTGAAAGGCATCTCCCTCACCATCTCGCGCGGCGAAACGGTCGGGCTCATCGGGCCATCGGGGTCGGGCAAATCATCGCTCCTCATGCTCATGGGCGGGCTTGAACGGGCCACCGGCGGATCGGTCCTCGCGCTTGGCCAGGATCTTACCGCGATGGACGAAGACGCGCTCGCCCGCTTCCGTAGGGGGAATATGGGGGTGGTGTTCCAAAGCTTCCACCTCATTCCGACGATGACCGCGCTTGAAAACGTGGCTTTGCCGATGGAACTCGCGAATGTGACCGACGCCTACGCCCGGGCCGAGGCTGAATTGGCCTCCGTCGGCCTTGGCTCGCGCATGAACCACTACCCTTCGCAGCTTTCGGGCGGCGAACAGCAGCGCGTCGCCCTCGCCCGCGCCGCCGCCCCCCGTCCCGCCATCCTTCTGGCTGATGAACCCACCGGCAACCTCGACGGCGTCAACGGCCAGGCGATCATGGACCTCCTCTTTTCCCTCCGAGACCGCCACGGCGCCACCCTCGTCCTCGTCACTCACGCCCCGGAACTTGCCGAACGGTGCGACCGCGTGATCCGCCTCGCCGACGGTCGCCTTGCCCCGGAACTGAAAGCGGCCGCCGAATGAGCCTCGCCCTCCGCATCGCGCGCCGCGAACTCCGCGGCGGCCTCAAGGGCTTTCGCATATTCCTCCTCTGCCTCGCCCTCGGCGTTGCCGCAATCGCCGCCGTCGGCACCCTGCGCGCCGCGATCCAGTCCGGCCTCGAAGACCAGGGCGCCGTCCTTCTGGGCGGCGACGCGCAGATGGAGTTCACCTACCGCTTCGCCGACGCCGAAGAACTGGCCTACATGGACCGCATCGCCACCCGCCGCTCCGAGGTGGTCGATTTCCGCTCGATGGCGGTGATCGAAGGCGACTCCGCCCTCACCCAGATCAAGGCCGTCGACGCCAACTACCCGCTCTACGGCAATGTCACCCTTGAACCGGCGATCCCGCTTGCCGACGCCCTCGCCACCAAGGACGGTCTCCCCGGCGCGGTCCTTGACCCCGTCCTGATCTCCCGCCTGTCCCTGAAGATCGGCGACACCTTCACACTTGGCACCCAGTCCTTCCGCCTGACCGCCGCCCTCCTGCGCGAGCCCGACAGCACCGGCGGCTTTACCCTCGGCCCCCGCACCCTGATTCGCACCGAGGCGCTGGCCCAGTCCGGCCTCCTCGCCCCCGGCTCGCTCTACGAGACCGAATACCGCCTCGCCCTCCCCCCCGGAGCCGACCTTGAAACCCTCAAGACAACCACCGAAGACACCTTCCGCAACAAGGGGATAAGCTGGTCCGACAGCCGCCGCGCCGCCCCCGGCATCGAAAACTTCGTCGACCGGATCGGCAGCTTCCTCGTGCTCGTCGGCCTCGCCGGCCTTGCCGTCGGCGGCGTCGGCATCTCCGCCGCCGTGCGCGCCTATCTCGAAGGCAAGATACCGACCATCGCAACGCTGAAAACCATCGGTGCCGAAGGCAGCCTGATTTTCCGCATCTACCTTGCCCAGATTCTCGCCCTCGCCCTCGTCGGCACGCTTGCGGGCCTGATCCTTGGCGCAGGGCTCCCCCTCCTCCTCGCCCCGGTGATCGAGGCGCAACTGCCCTTCCCCGCCGATATCGCCGTCGCGCCGATGCCGCTGATCGAGGCCGCGTTCTACGGTCTCGTCACCGCCCTTCTCTTCACCCTATGGCCACTTGCGCGCACCGAAAACGTCCGCGCCGCGGCGCTTTACCGGGGCGGCGAAGGCCAGCGCGGCCGCCCCCACGGGCGATACATCGCCGCCCTCGTCGGCCTCGCCATCCTCCTGATTGGCGGCGCGGTCCTTCTCTCCGGCATCCCGGAACTCGCGCTTGGCGCCGCAGGTGGCGTCCTCGGCTCGCTCCTCGTCCTCGCGCTCGCCGCCTGGGGCCTCCGCCGCCTTGCCCGCCGCACCGCGCACCTTGCCCGTGGCCGGGTGCCCCTGCGTCTCGCTCTCGGCTCTATCGGCGGCGCAAGGTCCGAAGCGACCAGCGTCATCCTCTCCCTCGGCCTCGGCCTCTCTGTGCTCGCCGCCGTAGGCCAGATCGACGCGAACCTCCGCGCCGCCATCGACCAGGACCTGCCAGAACGCGCGCCCGCCTTCTTCTTCGTCGACATCCAGCCCGACCAGATCGACGCCTTCCGCGCCCGCATGGAGGCTGACCCCGCCGTGACCGACGTGGAAAGTGCAGCCATGCTGCGCGGCGTCGTGACCATGATCAACGGCAAGCCCGCGTCCGAGGTCACCGACCACTGGGTCGTGCGCGGCGACCGTGGCCTGACCTACGCCGCCACCCCGCCCGAAGGCACCAAGATCACTGCTGGCGCATGGTGGCCCGAAGATTACGCGGGCGATCCGCAGATATCCTTCGCGCAGGAAGAGGCCGACGAGATCGGCCTCAAGCTCGGTGACAAGCTGACCGTCAACATCCTTGGCCGCGACATCACCGCCACCATCACTTCGTTCCGCGAGGTTGATTTCTCCTCCGCCGGCATCGGCTTCGTCATCTCGATGAACCCCGCCGCTGTCGCGGGTGCGCCGCACACCTTCATCTCCACCGTCTACGCCCCACCCGAGGCCGAGGCAGAGATTTTGCGCGACGTGACAAAAACCTGGACCAACATCACCGCCATCCGCATCCGCGAAGCCGTCGACCGCGTGACCGAAGCCCTCGGCGCCATCGCCACCGCCACCGCTTGGGCCGCCGCGGCAACGCTGCTGACCGGATTCATCGTGCTGATCGGCGCGGCGGCAGCAGGCGAACGCGCCCGCGTGTATGAGGCCGCAATCCTGAAAACCCTCGGCGCCACGCGCGCGCGCATCCTGACGAGTTTTGCGCTACGCTCCGCCCTGATGGGCGCCGCAGCCGGCACCGTCGCAGTCATTGCGGGCGCTCTGGCAGGCTGGGCGGTGATGACCTTCGTGATGGACGGCACTTACCGATTCGAGCCGGTCTCGGCCTTCGCGATCATCGTGGGCGGCATCCTCGCCACCCTTCTGGCAGGCCTCGCCTTTGCATGGCGCCCCTTGGCGGCGCGCCCGGCACAGGTGTTGCGCGCGCAGGACTGACCCGGCGCAGCGGGGGTTTCACACCCCCGCACCCCCGTGGGATATTTAAGGAAGAGGAAGCCCAAGGAGCCCTTGCGCCTAATGCCAGGCGAAGAACCCCTTCGGCGCGCGCGACAGCAACTCGTCCGCCAGGCCGCGCCCGATCTCGGCCGCATCCGCCACAGCCCCGCGCCGCTCGCCCTCGATCGCCTCCGACCCGTCAGGCCGCAAAATCTCGCCCCTGAGCCACATCTGGTCGCCCTCGATCAGCGCCAGCCCCGCGATGGGCGTCTCGCACGAGCCATCCAGCGTCGCGAGATACCCGCGTTCCGCCGCCAACCGCACGCCCGTGGGACCGTCGTGAATGGCGGCCAGCAGCCTTGCCACCCGCGCGTCATCCGACCGCCGCTCCACCCCGATGGCACCCTGCGCCACCGCCGGCAGCATCTCACTCACCTCCACCGGTCCGCGCGCCATATGCGTCATCCCGAGCCGGTTCAGCCCCGCCATCGCCAGGAACGTCGCCACCGCGACCCCGTCTTCGAGCTTCTTCATCCGGGTCTGCACGTTGCCGCGAAACTCCACCAGCTTAAGGTCCGGCCGGCGCAGGCTAAGCTGCGCTCGCCGCCGCAAGCTTGACGATCCGACCACCGCACCCAAGGGCAAATCGCTCAGCGTCGCCACCGTGGGCGAAACGAACGCATCGCGCACGTCCTCGCGCTTAAGGTAGCAATCCAGCACCAGCCCGTCCGGCTGGATCGTCGGCATGTCCTTCATCGAATGCACCGCAATGTCGATGCCACCCGCCAGAAGCGCCTCCTCGATCTCGCGGGTGAACAGCCCCTTGCCGCCGATATCCTTCAGCGCCTTGTCCAGGATCTGGTCACCCAGCACCTTGATCACGCAGATCTCGAACGCGTCCTGCGGCAGCGCGAACGCCTCCATCAGGCAGCGCCGCACCTCATGCGCCTGCCATAGCGCAAGCGGCGAACCACGGGTTCCGATTTTCAAGGGCTGCGCGGGGTGGGGCAAATCATCGCTCATGGCCACAGGCTTACATCTGTCATCTTGGCCTGACAACTCTTGACAAGCCCGCCCCGCCAGCCGACCCATTGGCCAAACCGAAAAAAGGCCAGCCATGACCAAAACCATCCTGCGCGCCCTGAAGGGCGAGGTTCTTCCCACCCCGCCGATCTGGATGATGCGTCAGGCCGGCCGCTACCTGCCCGAATACCGCGCCACCCGCGCCCAAGCCGGCGATTTCCTGTCGCTGTGCTACAACCCAGAGCTTGCCGCCGAGGTCACGCTGCAGCCGATCCGTCGCTACGGCTTTGATGCGGCGATCCTTTTCGCCGACATTCTTCTGCTTCCCCAAGCGCTTGGCCCCAAACTCTGGTTCGAAACCGGCGAAGGTCCGCGCATGGAAACCACCACCACGATGGGCCAGGTCACCAACCTGAAACCGACCGAGGCGATCCACGACACCCTCTCGCCGATCTACGAAACCGTCCGCATCCTCGCCGCTGAACTGCCGGCTGAAACCACCCTCATCGGCTTTGCCGGCGCGCCCTGGACCGTCGCCACCTACATGATCGCGGGCAAGGGATCAAAGGATCAGGCCGCCGCCCATGCCCTGAAAGACAGCGACCGCCCGACCTTCGAGGCATTGATCGACCGCATCACCGAGGCCACCATCGAATACCTCTCCGCCCAGATCGAGGCCGGGGCCGAGGTCGTCAAGCTGTTCGACAGCTGGGCAGGATCGCTCAAAGGTCAGGATTTCCGCGATTTCGCCACCGCCCCCACCGCCCGCATCATCAGCGCGTTGAAGGCCCGTCACCCCAACGTGCCAATCATCGCCTTCCCGCGCGAGGCGGGGCAGGGCTACATCGGCTTTGGCCACCAGACCGGCGCCGATTGCGTTGCGATCGACAATTCCGTCAGCCCGGAATGGGCCGCCGCCAACGTGCAGATCGACGGCTGCGTGCAGGGCAACCTTGCGCCCGAACACATGGTCACCGGCGGTCAGGCGCTGGTGGCCGCCACCCAGCATGTCGTGCGCGCCTTTTCCAAAGGCCCGCACATCTTCAACCTTGGCCACGGCATCACGCCCGACGCCAACCCCGACAACGTGCAACTGATGATCGACACGGTGCGCGGGGTCTGACCCCCGCGCACCCGGCTTCAGAACACCGTCGCGACGGATTCGCCCAACGCCAGCGCGCCCGCGTATTGCGACTGCGGCCCGCGTTGCATGGCGTGGAACCGCGCGCCCTGAATGTCGCGGAACCTCCGCTCCAGCCCGGCGGCGCGGTAGAACCCCGCCCCGCTTGCCAGTTCCATCGCCAGTTCCACCGCCCGGATCGCATGATCCGCCCCAAGCGTCTTGCCCATCATCACGTCATTGACGGTGTCCGCCGACGGCGCATTGCGGTCCACCGCCGCAAGCATCGTCTCATGTGCCGCCTCGGCGCCGCGCAACTCGGTCACCATCTTCCCGGCCAAGGCCCGCGTGTCATGTGTGATCGGCCGTTTCTTCGCCAACTCCAGCGCGATCCGGCATGCGCTGTCGGCCACGCCAAGATAGGCCGCATAGATCAGCGGGAACGCGATGGTCGAGATGATGTGGAACAAGGGGTGCCACTCTCCCGCCTTGCGCTTCAGCGCAACTCCGGCATCCGGCACGAACAGTTCGTCCAGCACCACGTCGTGCGACCCGGTGCCCCGCATGCCAAGCGTGTGCCAGGTATCCAGGATCTTCACCTCCGGCGCCTTCATCGACGCGCCGAAATGCAGGACGTACTTTTGCCCGTCCTCCTCCAGCACCGCGCCGGTCATGAACACGTCGCCCGCCGCCGCGCCCGAGGTAAAGATCTTGCGCCCCGAAATCCGGTAGCCGCCCTCAACCTTTCGCGCCACGCCCGACCCGTTGATCCAGTCCGACCCGCCGCTGGACAGAAGGATGATCCTGTCCGCCGCGATCCGCTTCAACAGCGGCTCTACCGCAGCAACCTTCTGGTACTTCCAGCGCCATGCCGGAATCGCGACCTGATGGGTGTGCATCGCAAAGGCCAGCGCGGTCGATCCGCAAGACCGTGCCAGCACCCGCAGCATCGCCGCCAACTCGCGCACCTCTGCGCCACCGCCGCCCAGTTCCTTCGGCACGCCCGCCTCAACCAGCCCCGCGCCTTTCAACAGCGCGTAATTTTCCGCGACAAAGCGGTCCTCGGCATCCGCCTCCGCCGCCCCGGCCGCGATCTGCTCGCTCAGGCTCTCGGCGATCGCCACCGCATCAAACGTCGCCCCGACCGGTCGTTCTGCTGTCAATGTCATGGCTGCACTCCTTTCTGGAATGCCCTCATCTTCCGCAAACCGCGCCGCTCCGGCCAGTCCACGAACTGTACTAGGGCGCAGGGCACTCGGGTGGTAGGGTAAGGCTTCGCACAAGGATCGAACCATGCCCGAGTCGTCCACCTACGGCCAGTTCTGCCCCGTCTCGATGGCCGCCGAAGTTCTCTGCTCCCGCTGGACCGTCGTGCTCCTGCGCGAGCTTTTGTGCGGCAGCACCCGCTTCAACGATCTGCGCCGGGGGTTGCCCCGCATGTCGCCCACGCTGTTGTCGAAACGCCTGAAGGAACTGGAATTGGCGGGTGTGGTGCGCACGGTGCCCACCTCGGGCGGCCTCTTCGAATACCACCTCACGGAAGCAGGCGAGGATTTGCGCCCGATCGTCATGGGCATCGGTTTCTGGGGCCAGCGCTGGGTGGAATCGCGCCTGTCGCTGCGCAATCTCGACCCCACGCTTCTGATGTGGGACATGCGCCGCAACCTTGCCACCGATCCACTGCCAAAACGGCGCTGCACGATACAGTTTCTGTATCCCGAACTTTCACCGCCCCAGCGCAATTACTGGCTGGTGGTCGAATCGGGCAATGTCGACTTGTGCAGTGTCGATCCGGGATTCGATGTCGATCTTCTCGTCACCAGTTCGCTGCGCACCATGACGTCGATCTGGATGGGGGTCGCGCGGCTCAGCGCCGAAGTGGACGCCGGCAAGGTGCAGCTTGACGGCGACCCGGCCATTGCCCGCGCGATGCAGCAATGGCTGAAGCTCAGCCCCTTCGCCCCCGGCGAACGGCGGGTGGCGTGAGCGGTTAAGAAACTCCTAACCTTCCCCCTCAAGCCATTGATTTTATTAAGGCGTACAGCCTGTCCCACCGTGGGACAGGCTAGTCCTCCACCTGCCAAAGCGGCCCCAGCATCCCGGCCAGGGCGGCAAAAGCCTCGTCCCGTCCGTCGGCCCCCGGCCTGATCCTCACCGCCACCGAAGACGCCCAGCCCAGCGCCCCCGCCTTCTCCGGCCTGATGCTGATCGTCAGCCCATCCGGCCCCGCCACGACCGCCTCGATGGCATCTTCCGCCCCGAAGGCCTCGTCGGTCACCTCGAACCAGACCGGCCCGCCCTCAACGGGCTGCCGGAACAGGACATACCCCTCGTCCTCCTCCTCACCCTCGGCAAAGCCCACGAACAACTGGCCCTCGTCCTCGACCACCGACCCATAGGCCGCCGTCACCTCTATATCGGCCATCTCAATACCACTTCGCGATGGGCGGCAGGCTCATCAGCACCGCATTGGCATCATGCCCCGTCTCCAGGCCGAACTTGGTGCCCCGGTCGTAGACAAGGTTGTACTCCGCATAAAGCCCCCGGTGCCGCAACTGCTGCTCCCGGTCGTCCTCGCTCCACGCCGTCCCCTGCCGCCGCTCCGTCACCGGCACGAAGGCCGGCAGGAACGCAGAACCGACGGCCTGCGTGAACGCAAAATCCGCCTCCCAGTCGCCGGTGTTCAGGTCATCATAAAAGATACCCCCAACCCCCCGCGCCCGACCCCGGTGCGGGACAAAGAAATACTCATCCGCCCACGCCTTGAACTTCGCGTAATACTCCGGCGAATGCGCATCACAAGCCGCCTGCATCTGCCCGTGGAAATGCGCCGTATCCTCGGCATATTCGATCGCCGGGTTCAAATCCGCCCCGCCACCGAACCACGCCGCCCCCGGCGTCCAGAACATCCGCGTGTTCATGTGCACCGCCGGGCTGTGCGGGTTGACCATGTGCGCGACCAGTGAAATCCCGCTGGCCCAGAACCGCGGGTCTTCCGCCATTCCGGGCACCCCCCGCGCGGCCATCGCCTTCTGCGCCCGCTCGCCAAGGGTGCCATGCACCTCGGATACATTGACGCCCACTTTCTCGAACACCCGCCCGCCGCGCATCACGCTCATCAGCCCGCCGCCGCCATCGGCCCGCACCGTCGGCGTCACCTCGAACCGGCCCGGCGTGCCGGTTCCGAACTCATCCTCCAGCCGTTCGAACTCGGCCACGATCCTGTCGCGCAAGGTGCGAAACCACGCTGCGGCACGGGTCTTGCGGCTGTCAAACGGATCGGTCATCGTCAAAGTCTCCCAAAGCTGACAGCGCCATGCCTAACACCGTGGCGCGACCGTTTCCAACAGGACATTTGGCCCGCGCAACCCATCAGAAAGCGAGTTTGCCGATGAAACGCCTGATCGTTCCCGCTCTTCTCGTTCTCTCCGCCTGCGGGACGCCGCAGGAACAGTGTATCAATCGCAACACGCGCGACCTGCGAAACGTCGACCGCCTGATTGCCGAGAGCAAAGGCAACCTCGACCGTGGCTTCGCCTATGAAGAGGTGCTCGTCTATCGCGACGTCTGGGTGTTCTGCGACCGCTACGACATCGTCGACGGCCACTACGCCGTGCAGCCCCGGATGTGCCTCGACGACCGCCCCGAATTCGAAACTCGCCCCAAGGCCATCGACCTCGCAGCCGAGGCAAAGAAACTGAAAAGTCTCGAGGCCAAGCGTGTCCAACTGGCCCGCGCAGCCCAGCCGGTTATCGCCCAATGCCAGGCGCAATACCCCGAGTGATCAGTGCGCCGGTGCCGAGACCGCGTCGATCAGGCTGCGCCCGCCATCGACCGTAATCACCTGTCCCGTCAGGAACCCCGCCGCGTCGGACGCAAGAAACTGCACCACCTCCGCCAGTTCCGCAGGTGCTGCAATCCGGCCAAGCGGCGTGCCGCCGGCAATCGAATCGCGGTAATCGGGATGTTCCTTCAGGCTGGTCTGCAGGCTGGCGCTCATCACGCTGCCGAAGGCGATCGCATTGACCCTGATCCCCTTGGGCGCAAGCGCCACGGCCATCGACCGCGTCATCTGGTCAATCGCCGCCGAGGCGATGGAATAGCCCAGCAGTTCCGGCCGGGTATGCTGTGCCGCAATCGACGAGATGTTGATGATCGACCCCAACATCGTGCCCGCCTCGACCTCGGCCCGCGCACCATGCTGGATCATCCGCTTCGCCGTCATCTGCGACAGCCTCAACGCCGTCAGCAGGTTCTGCTCCAGCAGATCCTCCACCCCGTCGCTTTCTGGATTCAAAAGCTCCGACACCACCATCTTGCGGCTGGCATTGACCAGAATATCCACCCGGTCGAACGCATCGACCGTGGCCGACAGCAGGTTCGCGATGGTCAGCTTTTCCGTCAGATCACCCGCGAACATCCGCACCGGACCTTCGGACCGCGCCTCTTCGCCCAACTCGTCCTCCAGCCGCGCCTCGTCGATATCGGCGAACATCACGTTGGCGCCCTTGTCGACCAGATGCCGAGCGATGGCCAGACCAAGGCCGTTCGCGGCCCCGGTCACGATGGCAGTCTTGCCAGAGATGGAAAAAGACATCAGGTCGCTCCGATCTAGGTCAGCTCAAGGTCAGTGTTTTGTCCGTCTGGGCTTGGCCGCCCGGATCACGCGAAACGCGCCGTCGCCGCCCGCGTCCTCCACCGTCAGGAACAATTCGGTCAGCACCGCATCATAGGGCAGGTGGCGGTTCGCAACCATCCACAGCACCCCGTCCGGCGCCAGCATCCGCCGCGCGGCACGGATGAACGACACGCCCAGCGCCAGATCCGCCGTGCGCGATGTGTGGAAAGGCGGGTTCATCACCACTGTTTCCACCAGATTCTCCGGCCGGAACACCGTCGCATCGGCCCAGTGGAACCGCGCCCTTTCGTCGGGCAGGTTCACCCGCGCGCAGTCCAGCGCCGCCGCCTCGGCCTCCACCACCTCCAGCCGCTTCA
Source organism: Tabrizicola sp. BL-A-41-H6 (assembly GCF_050632395.1). Lineage (GTDB taxonomy): Bacteria > Pseudomonadota > Alphaproteobacteria > Rhodobacterales > Rhodobacteraceae > JAUYQR01. The sequence continues at coordinate 705,710 of NZ_CP192600.1, read as the reverse complement.
CGCCTTCACGCGCCAGGATCGCGCGGCCAAGAAACCCCCAGCCCGCCCCCAGATCAGCCACCTTGGGGCCAAGCTTCGCCGGCAATGCCGCCGCCAACAACACCGACCCGCGGTCAGGCCCATCCGCCGAAAACACCCCCGGCAGCGTCTGGAATCCGCCTTCGATCACAGTTGGCCGCGCCGCCCACTCTTCCAGCCCCGGCCCGGCGCGGAATGTCGCCAGCTTGCCATGCGCCTTCGACAGGCTTTCCGACACCGCGACCCGCCCACGCAGATCCTTCAGGACCGCGTCGACGCCATCGGTCTTTTGCCCGTCAACCGCGATCAACCCGCCGGGTCTGACCTCCGACGCCGCCTGCGCGATCAGCGCCCGCGCCTCTGCCTTGGCGCGCGGCAGGCATACCACAGCTGCCGCATAGGGCGGCGCGGGTTCCACCCGGAACCGCTGTGCGAAATGGTCATGGTCGGGCTTGAAGCCGGTCAGCACCACCACCCGATCCTGCGGCAGATCGGACAGGTCATCGCCGATGCGCGGCCGATAAACCGCGATCAGACCATCGTCCGGCACCGCAAAGGCACCAGTTTCCAGCGCAAGGGAAAGTCGAGCTGACCGCATGGGCAGGCGCCGGGGCGCCCTACACTCCCGCTCGGGCGCTACCGCGGGTCATTCCTTTTCCATCGTGCATTGCAGCGGATGCTGATGGCGGCGTGCGAAATCCATCACCTGCGCCACCTTCGTCTCCGCCACCTCGAAGGAAAACACCCCCACCACCGCCAGCCCCTTCTTGTGAACCGTCAGCATGATGTCGAACGCCTGCGCATGGTTCAGCCCGAAGAACCGCTCCAGCACATGCACGACAAACTCCATCGGCGTATAGTCATCGTTCAGCAACATCACCTTGTAGAGCGGCGGCCGCTCGGTCTTGGATTTCGGCTTGGTCAGCAAAGACGTGTCCTGCCCCGGACCATCCGTCTTGTCGGACATCATCAATGGGCGTTGCGACACGGGTCAGTGGCTCCGTCAGGGTGGATTCGGGGATCAAGCGCTTACTACGTCAATATAGCCGATTTTGCTCCGTCGGAAAGGGGGCAGGCCTCACGGGCCTTGCACCCCCCGCCCGATCCAAGGCAACAAGCGTCAGGGGGGCACCATCATGCTCAGCACGATCGCCTTTGATGCGGACGACACGCTCTGGCAGAACGAGACGTTCTTCCGGCTGACGCAGGACCGTTTTGCCACCTTGCTTGCCGACTACGCCGATGCCGCTCATCTGCACGACCGCCTGCTTGCCGCTGAACGCCGCAATATCGGCCACTACGGTTTCGGCGTGAAAGGCTTTACCCTGTCGATGATCGAAACCGCGATCGAGGTGACCGACGCCCGCGTTCCCGCCTCGGTGATCGCCGAACTGGTCGCCGCCGGGCGCGACATGCTGGAGCACCCGATCGAGCTTCTCCCGCACGTCCGCGCCACCGTCACGGCGCTGGCACAGGAGTACCGCATTGTCCTCATTACCAAGGGCGACCTTCTGGATCAGGAACGCAAGCTGGCGCAATCCGGCCTCGGCGACCTTTTCGACGCGGTCGAGATCGTGTCGCACAAGACCGCAGCCAGCTATTCATCGATCTTCCGCCGGCACGGCACCGGAGCAGATCAGGCAATGATGGTCGGCAATTCCTTGAAATCCGACGTCATTCCCGCACTGGAGGCCGGAAGCTGGGGCGTCTACATCCCGCACGGCCTGACCTGGGCGCTGGAAACCGCCGACCTGCCCGTCGACCATCACCGCTTTCACGAACTGACCGACCTTTCCGCGCTTCCAACGCTCGTGGCTCGCCTCGCTTGACTGTCTATAGCTAGCCCATCCAGCGTCTCTGCGCCCTATATATAGACCTCGCTTGAAGACTGCTGCATCCCTGCAACTGAATGAGCTACTCCGGCAAAGTCATTGTAAAATGTGGGTTTTCGGAACCGGGCGGCTGTGCTAGCCTCCCGTCGAGGCAGAAAAATCGACACCGGAAATTCGGGTCGGACAGGCAAAGGGACAGCGACGTGGCATCGCTATTCGGGCGGATATTCCGCATTTATCTCGTTGCAATCGCGGCTTTTGCCGTCGTTTTCGCATCATCCGCTCAAGCCGCGCCCTTCGCGGCCATCGTGATCGACGCCCGCTCCGGCGAGGTGCTTTACGAAAAGAACGCCGACGCGCGGCTGCACCCGGCCTCGCTGACCAAGATGATGACGCTTTACATCGCGTTTCAGGAAATCGAAGCGGGCCGCCTCTCGCTTGACACCAAGGTCACCGTCACCAAATACGCCGCCTCGCAGCCACCGTCCCGGCTTGGCCTGAAGCCGGGCCAGAAGATCGCGCTGCGCTATCTGATCCGCGCCGCCGCCGTGAAATCGGCCAACGACGCCGCCTCGGCCATCGGCGACCACATCGGCGGAAATGCCGAAGCCTTCGCCAAACGGATGACCCGCACCGCCAAGCAGCTTGGCATGACGAACACCACCTTCAAGAACGCCAATGGTCTGACCGCCAAGGGCCACCTGTCCTCGGCGCGTGACATGAACACGCTGGGCCGGCACCTGTTTTACGATTTCCCCCAGTATTACAACATCTTCTCGCGCCGCACCGCCGACGCCGGCATCGCCACAGTTCGCAACACCAACTCGCGCTTTCTTGACAGCTACGAAGGCGCGGATGGCATCAAGACCGGCTACACCAATCCCGCAGGTTTCAACCTGACCGCCTCCGCGCAGCGCGGCGGCAAGCGCATCATCGCCACCGTGTTCGGCGGCACCTCGACCGCGCAGCGCAACGCCAAGATGGCCGAACTGATGGATCTCGGCTTCAAGACCGCCAAGAACCGCGTCACCGAACAGCCGCCCGTGGCACCCGAAGCCCCCGCCGACCAGTTGATCGCCAGCGCCGAACCGCAAATCGACGTGCCCGATGTCGAAGGCGGCGCCGCCAAGACCGTTCGCGTATCGGGCGAGGTGCGCGTGTCGCCCCGGCCCAAGGCGCGTCCTGATGTTCAGGCCGTGCCAGAGGCCGTCGCCGTCGCAATGGCCGAAAGCATCGAAGGTGCGCTGGTCGAAGCCACCGCCGAACCCGCCCCCGAAGGCACGCTGGATTTCCAGGCCGAAGCCATCGCGGCGGCCCCCGAAGCCATCGCAGAGGTTCCGGCCGACGTTCCGGTTGAAACCGCCGCCGTCTCGGACGAGGCGACCGATGCCGCCGTGGCACTGGCGCTTGCCGCCACGGCAGACCCCGGCACGCTTGACGCGCAGGCCGCCCAACTGGCCGATTCCGAGGAAAACCCCGACGCCCTCCTGCTGGCCGAAGCCGCCGCTCCCGAAGCCGCAGCGCCTGTTGACGAGGCGCTGGCCGCCTTCAAGCCCAAGGCCCGCCCCGAACGTCCCGCCGACGCCCTCGTTGCCGATGCGACCGAGGCCGTGGCCGAAGAGACTGTAGTCGCCGAGGCCGAACCGGAACTTGTCGTGACCGACCCCGGCACCCTGTTGACCGAAGAAGGCATCATCGCCGCCGCCGACGTGCAGTCCGAAATGCCGCAGCTTATTCAGGATGGTTTGCCCGAAGTCACCGACGTCGAAACCGTTGCCGCCGCCAATGCAGCCCCGCTTGACGCAGCCCCCGTGGCCGCCCTTGCCGTCGCGACGATCAGCACGCGCAAGGCCCCGATCTTCGACAGCGCCGAACCGGCCGAGGTCGAGGTGGCGGCAGCCGAACAGGAAGTTGTGGTCGTCAAATCCACCTCCGGCGGGCGTCATTTCGGCGTCAACGTGGGTGATTTCACCTCGCGCTACGAAGCCGAGCGTGCCCTTCTGAAAACCGCCCTCGCCGAAAGCGCCACCCTGAACGAAGGGTTGCGCAAGATCAGTCAGAAAGACGGCGCTTGGCACGCCAACTTCATGGGCCTCACCGAAGAACAGGCGAACCTTGCCTGCCGCCGCCTGAAAGCCCGCGCCATTCCATGCGAAACATTGGGAGAAGGCTGATGGTCGCGCTTGTTTTTCCGGCCCTGCCGACCGTCACGCTTCCCGTCACCGGGCGGGCAGAACGCTTTCCGATCCGCCGCGTGTTCTGCGTCGGACGCAACTATGCCGAACACAGCCGCGAGATGGGCGGCGACCCCGAGGCCGAACCGCCGTTCTTCTTCACCAAACCCGCTGATGCGGTGGTGGAATCGGGCAGCCGCATCCCCTATCCGCCCGCGACCTCGAACTTGCACCACGAGGCTGAACTGGTCGTCGCCATCGGCCGCAGCGGCGCGATGCTGACCGAAGCCGATGCCGAGGCGCTGGTCTGGGGCCACGCCACCGGCAACGACCTAACCCGCCGCGACCTTCAGGCCGAGGCCAAGGCAACCCGCCGTCCGTGGGACATGTCAAAGGCGTTCGACAAATCCGCCATCGTCGGCAGCATCCGTCCCGGCCCGATCGGCGACGCAGCGATCCGCTGCATCGTCAACGGCACGCAGCGCCAGTCGGCACGCCTTTCGGATATGGTCTGGTCGGTGCCCGCGATCATCGCCGCATTGTCAAAGCTGGTTTCGCTGGCCCCCGGCGACCTGATCTTCACCGGCACCCCGGCAGGCGTCGGCCCGCTGGTGTCAGGTGACATCTGCACGGTCGAAATCGAAGGCCTGCCCCACGCGACGGTCACCATCGCCTGACGGCGTCACGGTTTTGGGCGGTCGTCCCATTCCTTCGTCAGGATGCGGTTCGCATCGCCGTCCGGGTCGTCGAACTGCTTGGTCTTCATCGCCCAGAAGAATGCAGCCAGCCCGACGCCGCCCAACAGCAGCGACACCGGAATGAGGATGGTCAGGATTTCCATTACTTCAACCGCATCGCGTTCAGCGAAACGGTGATCGACGACAGCGACATTGCCAGCGCCGCCGCCAAGGGTGTTGCAGCCCCCATCAAGGCCAGAGGCACCGCGACCACGTTGTAACCACCCGAGATGATGAAGTTCTCCACCATCCGCCGCACCGCCTGACGGCTTATCCTGACCGCATCGGCAATCGGCGCCATGTCCTGCCCCAAAAGTACGATGTCCGACGCCACCCGCGCCGCATCCAGTGCCGACGCGGGGCTGATCGACACATGCGCCGCCGCCAGCGCGCCGGTGTCATTCAAGCCGTCACCGACCATAAGAACCTTGCGCCCCTCGGCCGAAAGTGCCGCCACCCGCGCCGCTTTTTCCGCAGGCAGCACGCCCGCCGACCATTCCTTGATGCCCAAACGCCCGGCCAGATCGGCCACCGCGCCCACCGCATCACCCGACAGAAGGATGATCCGCCGCCCGTCCGCGCGCAGCGCTGCCACCGCAGCCTCGGCCCCTGGCCGCAGCGCATCGGTAAATGTAAAGGAATGCACCACACCGCCAAGGCTCAGATACGTCGCCGTCACCGCCAGCGGCTCGGTCCCGCACCATTCCGCCCGGCCCAGACGCACGCGCTGGCCCTGCCAGACACCCTCGATCCCATACCCCGGCACCTCGCGCACATCGCTGACCGACGCGGGCACGCCCGCCACGCCGGCCAACGCCCGCGCCAAGGGATGCGACGATCCCGCCGCCAGCCCCGCCGCCACCGCCACCACGTCCGCAGGCAACGCGCCAAGGTTCGTCACCTCGGGCGCGCCCATCGTCAGCGTGCCGGTCTTGTCGAACACCACCGTGTCCACCTCGGCCAAACGCTCCAGCGCCGTGCCGTTCTTTATGAGCAGCCCCTTGCGGAACAGTCGCCCGCTGGCCGACGTCACCACCGCCGGCACGGCAAGCCCCAGTGCGCAAGGGCAAGTGATGATCAGCACTGCGGCCGAGATGTTGATCGCATAGCGCACATCCCCACCCGTCGCCCACATCCAGTAGCCGAACGCGCTGAACGACAGGATATGCACCAAGGGCGAATACAGTTTCGCCGCCCGGTCCGCCAAACTCGTGTAGCGCGTCTTGGCCCCTTCGGCGACCGCCACCAGATCGGCCATCCGGTGCAGCGAACTGTCCTTGCCCGCCGCCGTCACCCGTAGCGTCAATGGCCCGGTCAGGTTCACTTCGCCCGCGCTGACAACCGTGCCGACGCCGGCAAACACCGGCAGGCTTTCCCCGGTCAACAGGCTCCGGTCCACCTCGGACGCGCCGCCGATCACTACGCCATCGACCGGCATCCGCCCCCCCGGCCGCACGACGACGGTATCCCCCGCCACCACAGCCGAAATCGCGCGCTCGACCTCCACGCCATCCACCATTACCCACGCCCGAGGCACTTCCAGCGCCGCCAGCTCCTCTGCCGCAGACCGCGCCACCGCCCGCGTCCGGTGGTCAAGATACCGGCCCAGAAGCAGGAAGAACGCCAGCATCACCGCCGCGTCGAAATAGGCGTGATGCCCCGACATCATCGTCTCGTAGACCGAAATCGACGACGCCAGGATCAGCGCCAGCGAGATTGGCACATCCATCCCCAGCCGCCCCGCGCGCAACGACGCCCAAGCCGATTTGAAGAACGGCTGCCCCGCGAAGATCACCGTCGGCAGCGCAATAGCCGCCGAAATCCAGTGGAACATATCGCGCGTCGCAGCCTCGGCCCCCGACCAGACCGCCACCGACAAAAGCATCACGTTCATCATCGAAAAGAATGCGACCCCCAGCCGCATCAGCAGGTCGCGCCCCTGCTTGTCGGTCTCGGTCGCGCTCAACAGGCCGGGGTCCAGCTCATGCGCCTCCTGCCCTTCGGCCTTCAGCACCTCGATCAGCCCCGCTGCCGTCACGTCAGGCGAGGCGTCGACGCTCACCCGCTTGCGCGTCAGGTTCACCCGCGCCGACCGCACGCCCGGAACCCCCGCCAGCGCGGTTTCGACGGTCGAGATGCAGGTCGCGCAATGCACCATCGGCAACGACAGCATGATCCGCGCCTCGGTGGGCGCAGCCATCGCCGCCAGCCGCTCGGCGCTTGGCACCACGGCACAGGCCGGGCAGGCCGACAACCGGTTCGCCTCGTCGAAACTTTCCGCCAGCGCCATCGGCTCAGCCCTTCACATGCAATTCCGACCGCTGCTCGAACAGCACCCCGTCCAGCGACTTTGCGGTAACCTTGATCATCCACTTGCCACGCGACAAGGGCACATCAGCCACATAGCCATCACCCAATGCAGCAAAGACCGGCCAGACGTCATCCTTGGCCTCGGTAGTGCGCCCGACCAGCACCTGCAAATCCGTCACCGGCATCGCCACGCCATTGCGGTCATGGAACGCCAGCGTCATCCGCCCGCCCTCATACCCCGGCTTCAACTGCCAGCCCAACGCCTCCTGTGCGGCCTTGCGGGCATTGAAGCCCTGGCTCGCGACGTAGGAGTTGTCGACCTCCAGCCCCGGAAAGGTGCTGACAGCCTTGTAGGCCAACAGCACATTCACCGCGATGATCACCGAAAACGCCCCTACTGTGATCGCCAGCACATGCCGCCCGGTCAACTCACTCATCGTCGTCTTCCTTGCCATTGAACACGGTATCATGATGCACCCGGTTCGTGGTGCCCTGCTGTTCCACCCAGATCCGAACGTCTGTCCTGTCTTCCGTCGCCGCCTCCGACCCGGCCGCCGCCGTCAGATAGATGCGCTGCGTCGTCGTCTCGTTTGCGGGCACGTTGACCGTCAGCCCATCCGCGCCTTCCAGAGACAGCGTGACCGGCTCTTCCGAGGTGACCGCGATGGTGAACTGCGAATCCTCCCCGCCCTTGTTGCGCAGACGCAGCTCATAGGCGTTGCGGATGCTGCCGTCCGACAGCGTCACATAGGTCGGGTTTCGTACCGGCGTCACGTTCATGTCGATCGGCGAACGCAGGAACAGCGCCACGATCAACCCGATGCCAACCCCGGCCCACAGCACCGTATACATCACCGTCCGTGGCCGGAACACATGCGCCCAGACCGATTTCGCAGGCTCGCCCGCACGCTCGCGCACCTCGTCGGTCAGGGCCAGATACCCGATCAGGTCACGCGGCTTGCCGATCTTGTCCATCACGTCGTTGCAGGCGTCGATGCACAGGCCACAGGTGATGCAGGCCATCTGCTGCCCGTCACGGATGTCGATCCCCATCGGGCAGACGTTGACGCAGGCCATGCAGTCGATGCAGTCACCATTGCCTTCCACGTTCTGCTTGCCCCGTGGCTCGCCCCGCCAGTCGCGGTAACCGATGGTCAGCGTGTCCTCGTCCACCATCGCGGCCTGAATACGCGGCCACGGGCAGGCATAGATGCAAATCTGTTCGCGCGCGAACCCACCGAAAAAGAAGGTGGTGAAGGTTAGGATCAGCATGGTGATATAGGCCACCGGATGCGCGTGGCCCGTCACCAGATCGCGCAGCAGCGTCGGCGCGTCGGTAAAGTAGAATATCCACGCCCCGCCCGTGGCCAAACCGATGGCCAGCCAGATCCACCACTTGATGCCATTCTTGACCAGCTTTTCCCAGTTCCACGGCTGCCGATGCAGCCGGATGCGGGCGTTGCGGTCGCCTTCAACCCATCGTTCGACCAGGATGAACAGGTCGGTCCACACCGTCTGCGGGCAGGCATAGCCGCACCACACCCGGCCCGCGGCGCTGGTGAACAGGAACAACCCCAGCCCGGCCATGATCAAAAGTCCGGCCACGAAATAAAACTCGTGCGGCCATATCTCGATCATGAAGAAAAAGAAGCGCCGGTTGGCGATGTCCACCAGCACCGCCTGATCCGGCAGGTTCGGCCCCCGGTCCCAGCGCAGCCACGGCGTGATGTAATAGATGCCCAGCGTCACCGCCATGATCCACCACTTCAGCGTGCGGAAGGCACCCTTCACCCGGCGCGGGAAAACTGGCTCGCGCGCGGCGTAAAGACTGGGCGTATCGGTATCAGGCAGGGTCACGGGCAGGCTCCGGGGTCTTTCAGACGCACCGGGCGGCAGAACCGCCGCCCGGTGCAATATCTATGATCGGGATCAGCTTACTCGCCGCCGCCCTGACTGTGGACATAGAAAGCGACAGCGCGGATCTCGTCCTCGCTCAGCCGCCCGTTCCAGTTCGGCATCACCCCGAAACGCGCCTTGGTCACCGTCTCGGTGATCTTCTCGCGCGATCCACCATAAAGCCAGATCGCGTCCGTCAGCTTCGGTGCACCCTGCGCCCGGTCACCCGACCCGTCCTCCATATGGCAAGCCGCGCAATTGTCGGCAAAGATCGTGGCACCGGCAGTCGCTGCCGCCGCGTCATGCTCCTGACCCGAGATCTTCAGCACATAGTCCGTGACCTGCCCGATCTGTGTTGCATCCAGCAGCCCATCCACACCGAAGGCGGGCATCTGCGAATAGCGCGCATCCGGGTCGGTTGTGTTGCGGATGCCGTGGGTGATGGTCAGATGGATATCCTCCATCGTCCCGCCCCACAGCCAATCGTCGTCGATCAGGGCCGGATAGCCCTTGCCCTCGAACCCCTGCGCGCCAGACCCGTGGCATGTCGTGCAGTTCGTCTTGAACACCGCGGCCCCGGCGTTCGTGGCGAAACTTGCCAACTCCGGGTTATCCTTGATGGCGTTCAGGTCCGCCGCCACCAACTGTTCCTTGATGGCTGCATTGGCTGCGTCGAACCGGTCAATCTCGGCCGCCACATCAGCACGGGTCGAGGCACCCAGAACCCCCGGTGTCGCACCGCTGATCAATGGCCATGCCGGATAGGCCACCGTATAGCCGATACCCCAGACGATCGTGGCGTAGAACGTCCAGACCCACCAGCGCGGCATCGGGTTGTTCAACTCCTCGATTCCGTCCCACTGGTGGCCCGTCGTCTCCACCTGCTTCGGCACCTTCTTCACTTGCTTGGCGCACATGATTTACGCCTCCTTCGAATTACGCGAGGGGTTGGCTTCCGCAGGACGCTCGTCGTTGCGAAAGATCGAATTGGCTACGTCCTCGTGGGCTTTGCGGCTGCCGGGACGGAACGCCCAGACGCACAAGCCAAGGAACCCCAGCGTCATCGCCAGAAGAAACCAGCTGTCGGCCAGGTGGCGCAGGAAGGAATAGGTTTCCATCTTTGCCCCCTTACCGGTTCGCCACAGGCGTGAAGGTCGAAAAGTCGACCATCGTGCCAAGCACCTGAATATAGGCGATCAGCGCGTCCATCTCGGTCAACTCAGGCTTGCCGTCAAAATTGCGCACGTTGATCGGCGTGCCGAAGGCCGCGTCGCCATAGCGTTCCTCAAGCCCGCTGGAATCCCCGTTCGGGTCGCCCTGCGCCTTGAAGTCCGCCACCGCGTTTTCCAGCATGGCGTCGGTGTAAGGCACCCCCACCATAGCATTCGTCGCCATCGTGTCCTTGATGTACTGCCCATCAATCACATGGTTCGCAAGGAACCCGTAGGGCGGCATTACCGATTCCGGCACCACGCCCCGCGCATAGGTGAAGTGGTCCACATGCCATTCATCCGAATAGCGCCCGCCCACCCGTGCCAGATCCGGCCCGGTGCGCTTGGACCCCCACTGGAACGGATGGTCATACATCGATTCCGCCGCGAGGCTGTAATGCCCGTACCGCTCCACCTCGTCGCGCATCGGGCGGATCATCTGGCTGTGGCAGCCATAGCAGCCCTCGCGGATGTAGATGTCGCGGCCCGCCAACTCCAGCGGAGTATAGGGGCGCATCCCTTCCACCTTCTCGATCGTGTTCTCCAGATAGAAAAGCGGCACGATCTGCACGATACCCCCGATGGTGACGACCAGAAGGCTCAGCACCATCAGAAGCGTCGCGTGGGTTTCGATAGCCTTGTGCTTGTCAAGAAAAGCCATTGTCCCGTCCCCTTATTCCGCTGGAACGAACGCGTGCTGCGTCGCCTTGGAAGGCTGCGCCCGCACCGTCATCCACAAGTTCCAGCACATGATCAGCGCGCCCGTCAGGAACAGACCGCCTCCCAAAGCCCGCACCACATACATCGGGAACTTCGCGGCCACCGTGTCGGCAAACGCGTTCACGAGGAACCCATTTGCATCCACTTCGCGCCACATCAGGCCTTCCATGATGCCCGTGACCCACATCGACGACGCGTAAAGCACGATCCCGATGGTGGCCAACCAGAAGTGCCACGACACCAGCTTCAGGCTGTAAAGCCCCTCGCGGTTCCACAGGCGCGGCACCAGATAGTAAAGCACGCCAAAGGTGATCATCCCGTTCCAGCCCAAGGCGCCGGAATGGACGTGACCGATGGTCCAGTCGGTGTAGTGCGACAGGCTGTTGACGGCCTTGATCGACATCATCGGCCCTTCGAAGGTGCTCATCCCGTAAAACCCGATGCTCACCACCATCATGCGGATGATCGGGTCGGTACGCAGCTTGTCCCATGCACCCGACAGCGTCATCAGGCCGTTGATCATGCCACCCCAGGACGGCATCCACAGGATCACCGAGAACACCATGCCAAGGGTCGAGGCCCAGTCGGGCAGCGCGGTGTAGTGCAGGTGGTGCGGACCGGCCCAGATATAAAGGAAGATCAGCGCCCAGAAGTGGATGATCGACAGTTTATAGCTGTAGACCGGGCGTTCAGCCTGCTTCGGCACAAAGTAGTACATCATGCCCAGAAAGCCCGCAGTCAGGAAGAAGCCCACGGCGTTGTGGCCATACCACCACTGCACCATCGCATCCTGCACACCCGAATAGACCTGCACCTGTGCGGACCCGAACATCGACACCGGGATGGCCGCGTTGTTCACCAGATGCAGCATGGCAACTGTCAGGATCATCGACAGCAGGAACCAGTTCGCCACATAGATGTGGGGCTCCTTGCGCTTGAAGAGGGTACCCATGAAGGCCACCAGAAACGAAACCCAGACCGCTGTGATCAGGATGTCCACGTACCACACGGGTTCAGCGTATTCCTTGCCCTGCGTGGCACCCAGCACATAGCCCGATGCCGCCAGCACGATCACCAGTTGCCAGCCCCAGAACACGAACCAGCCAAGGCCGGTGCCACCGAACAGGCGCGCCGCACTGGTGCGCTGGACGATGTAGAACGAACTCATGATCAGCGCGTTGCCGCCAAAGGCAAAGATCACCGCGCTGGTGTGCAGCGGGCGCAACCGGCCGAAGTTGCCGTAACCCTGCAGAAACTCGAAGTTCAGCTGCGGGAAAGCCAGTTGCGAGGCGATGACCACCCCCACCAACATGCCGACCACGCCCCAGAACGAGGTGGCAATCGCCCCGGCCCGGATCACGCTGTCAAAGTATTCGTTCTGGTTGACCACCCGCACATCGCCGGCGGTCCGCAGCACCCACAGAAACGCAATCGCAGCCGCCAGCATGACGGTTATCGCGTTCACCATATAGGCAAGGTCGTGGGCGTAGTTGGCTGCAATCGCGGCACAGACCGCGACCACTCCCAACCCCGCCAGTTTCAGGTAATCCCACATTTTTCGTGTCCCTTCGTCCAGTCCGCGCCCCGCTCGGGTCTGAAAGACAGACCTCGGCCAGACGTCCCGAATGGATGACTTCTGCGCTGCGGTGGGAATCGCCACCTTGATCTGCATCAACCGCCGGGTGCGACGAAATTGACCTCTATCAAGGCCGAACCGTGAAAATAAGCGCTAACGTGATTTCAGACCCCCAAAGGAGCCGGAATCATGGCCTACAAATCGCTACTGACCGTTGCCACCTCACCCAACGGACTTGACCCCTCGGTCACCGCCGCTGCGGCACTCGCGATCCACAATGACGCACATCTTGACGCCTTGGCACTTGGGATCGACCGCACGCAGGTTGGCTATTCCTATGTCGGTTCAGGCGCCGTCATCATCGCCGCCGCGATGGACCGCGCCGAAGAGGATGCCCGCGCCACCGAAAAGGGCCTCAACGCCGCCATCGCGGCCCAGTCGCCCGGCCTGCGCTATGCGGTGGAAACCGCCATCTGCCAGATTGGCGCCCTCATTGATGTCGTTGCCAGCCGTGCCCGCTATGCCGATCTCGTTGTCCTGCCACGCCCCTACGGCAAAGACATCGGCATCGAATCCGAGGCTGTGGTCGAGGCCGCGCTGTTCAATGGCATGGCCCCCGTGCTGATAGTGCCCGACAAGGGCATGCCCGCCCCCGACCCCCGCAACATCGTGCTTGCCTGGAACCAAAGCCGCGAGGCGCTGGTCGCCGCCCGCCGTGCCATGCCGTTCCTGAAACGCGCCGACAAGGTGTCGATCGTTGTGATCGACCCGCCAGCGCATGGCCCGGAACGCTCCGATCCCGGCGGCCTGCTATGCCAGTTCCTCGTGCGCCACGGTGTCCGCGCCGAAGTGACGGTGCTGGCAAAAACCATGCCCCGCGTATCGGACGTGCTGGCCCGCCATCTGCGTGATGTCGATTCCGACCTGCTGGTAATGGGCGCCTACGGCCACTCCCGCCTGCGCGAGGCGATTCTCGGCGGCGCCACCCGCGACATGCTCGAGGCCGCCGAAATCCCGGTGTTCCTCGCGCACTGACGCCTGATCGACACTTGTGGGGGCGGCAAGACCCGCCCTCACATGCTTCGCTGAAATCGCAAGGTCAGACCAGCATCCCACCGTCGCTGTCATCGCCCGCTTCTTCCAGCAGGCGGTCAAGGTCGGGGATCATCACATGCCGGTTGCCTTCAAGGCTGATGACGCCGTCCTTCTTCAGGGCCGACATCTGCCGACTTACCGTTTCCAGCGTCAGCCCCAGATAATCCGCCATTTCCTCGCGCGTCAGCGGCAGGTCAACCGACAGCTGCCCTTTCGGCCGCCGCACCTGCAACGAAGCCTCCCGCCGCGCGATGATCGCGATCAGCGAGGCGATCTTCTCCCGCGCAGTCTTGCGCCCCAAAAGCAGCATCCACTCCCGCGCGGCATCCAGTTCGTCCAGCGTCATTTCCAGCAGCCGCTGGGCAATGTGCGGCGTCTTGGCCATCATCTCTTCGAACGGCTTCTTGCGGAAACAGCACATCACCAGATCGGTCGTCGCCGTCACGTCGAACGCCGCCGTCGACCGCCCCGGTCGCCCTACAAAATCCGATGGCAGCAGCAAACCCACCATCTGCCGCCGCCCATCCTCCATCGTCTGGGTCAGCGCCGCGATCCCGGTCACCACCGAGCCGACGAATTCCATCCGGTCACCCGACCAGATCACCGTCTGCCCGGCCTGATAGCTTCGGTAATACTTGATCTGCTCCAGCGCTGCCAACTCATCGGTCTCACAGCGCGCGCAAACAGCACGGTGTCGGATCGGGCAATCGCCGCATTGCTGATGGACGAAATGGTCCTGCATGTCTGGCTCTCTCATGTTGATCTGAGTCAAGGCGTGCCGCAGTTGCCTGCTTCTAACCTAACCTCATGACACACCGCCCGCAACTCACCCGCCTCGGTCTTTTTGACGCCCGCGTGCCGCGCTACACCTCATATCCGACCGCGCCGCACTTCGGCACGGGCATTGGTGAAGCAGACTTCACTGGCTGGATACAGGATATCCCCGAAAATTCACAGATATCCCTATACCTGCATGTGCCGTTCTGCCGCAGGCTGTGCTGGTTCTGCGCCTGCCGCACCCAAGGCACCACCTCCGACGATCCGGTCATCGCCTACGTCCAGACGCTGAAGGCCGAACTCGCGCTCTTGAAGACGCACCTGCCGCGTGGCGTCAGCCTCAGCCGCCTGCATTGGGGCGGCGGCACGCCCACGCTTCTTTCCGCCTCCCAGATCCGCGATCTTGCGGAAACCATCTTCACCGTCGCGCCGCTCGCTCGCAACGGCGAATTCTCGGTCGAGATCGACCCAAACGAGGTTGACGACGCCCGCCTCGACGCGCTCGCCGCCTCGGGCATGAACCGCGCCTCGATCGGCGTGCAGGATTTCGACCCGCTGATCCAGAAGACCATCGGCCGCGAACAAAGCTACGCCCTGACGCAGGACGTGGCCGAACGCATCCGCGCCCGTGGCATCGGCAGCCTGAATGCCGACATCCTTTATGGCCTGCCGCACCAGACCGGCCCGCGCATCGCGGATTCGGTACAGAAGCTCCTGACGCTCTCGCCCGACCGGGTGGCGCTTTATGGTTACGCCCACGTCCCGTGGATGAGCCGCCGCCAGCAGATGATCCCGTCCGACACAATGCCCACCCCTCAGGAACGCCTGTCGCTCTTTGAAACCGCGCGCCAGTTGTTCCTGTGGGATGGTTACGACGAAATCGGCATCGACCATTTCGCCAAACCCACCGACGGCATGGCCAAGGCCGCCAAGGCCGGCACCCTGCGGCGCAATTTCCAGGGCTACACCGACGATACCTCGCCCGTGCTGATCGGTCTCGGTGCCTCGTCGATCTCACGTTTCCCGCAAGGGTTCGCGCAGAACGTCTCGGCCACCGCTGCCTATACCAAGGCGGTGCGCGCCGGCCGCTTCCCCACCCACCGAGGCCACCGCTTTGCCGACGAAGACACCCTTCGCGCCCGGATCATCGAGGCCCTGATGTGTGATTTCCGCGTCTCGCGCGCCGAACTCTTGCGCGACTTCGACACCACGCCCGACCGCGTCGAAGCCCTGCTCCGCGCCGCCGGGGAAACCTTCGGTGACATGGTTACGATCACGCCCGAAGCCTTCATCATCCCGGAAAGGGCCAAACCCCTGACCCGGATGATCGCCCGCGCCTTCGACGCCTACGACCAGACCAAGGCATTGCACTCCGCCGCAGTCTAACCCGCCAACCGCTCCAGCAAAGCCACCTGACGCGGCAGGCAGACAGACCGCAGGTCATAGCGCGCCAGCACCGCCTCGCGCGCCGCGGCCCGCATCGCCATATACGCCTCGGGCCGCGCCAGCGCGTCGGTCAGCGCAGCCGACCACCCGGCAATGTCAAAGAAATCAACCAGCCGCCCGGTCACGCCATCCTCGATCACCTCTTCGACCGGCGCGGTGCGTGATCCCACCACCATCGCCCCCGCCGCCATCGCCTCGACCATCGACCAGCTCAGTACGAACGGATAGGTCAGGTAGGCATGAACACGGGCCACGTGCAGCAGATCGACGTAGCGGTCATAAGCCACGTTCCCCACGAAATGCACCCGGCCAAGGTCCAGCGCACCGCCCACCTCTGCTAGCATCTTCTCGCGCCACGTGCCGCCGTCCACCGGTTTGGACCCATAGCTGATCTCGTCACCCCCGACGATCACCGCCTCGGCATCGGGCCGCGCCGCCAGCACCTCCGGCAAGGCCCGCATGAAGCTCCGAAAACCGCGATACGGCTCCAGATTGCGGTTCACGAAGGTCAAGACCTCGTCCCCCGGCGCCAACACCCGCCCGTTCGGCAACGTGAACCGCGCCGCAGGATTCGGCGCCAGCCGGTCGCAATCCACCCCATCGAACGCCACCTCGATCATCCGGCGCAGCGCGGCCGGGTGGCGGCTTGCCTGCCATTCGGTCGGCGAAAGCCCCGCATCGGCATGCAGCAGCGCCTGCCCCAGATGCGTCGCCCTGCCTTGCGCGATCATCACCTGATCGAACCCGACCGGCCCCGCCTCGGGGTCGAACCCAACATCCGCACCCTGACCGGAATAATAGAACTCGGCATAGACCAGAAGCTTCGCCTCCGGCCACACCTCTTTCAGGAACAGCGTCTCGCCCCAGCCGGAATGACCAAAGATCACATCCGGCACATAGCCCTCGGCGCGCAGCCGCCGCGCCGCCCGCGCCACCACCACGCCCCGGTCGCTCATCGTGGTGTAATTCCGCCCCAGCCGCGTCGCCGCAGGGTCCACCTTTTCCGCCGTGAAGGCATAGCGCCACAGCGGCACGGCACTTGTGGTCTTGTTCACCGCATCGGTCAGCGCCCGCACATCATGGCCCAGCCGCTGCATCTCCGGCGCCAGATGCAGGAACTGGCCGGGGAAATTCTGGTGCACGAAAAGAAGCTTCAAGGTCAGGGTCCGAATGCCGCCGCCATCAAAGCCTTGGTATAAGGGGATTGAGGATCGGTAAACACCGCCCCGCAGTCGCCACTTTCCACTACATCCCCGGCCTGCATCACCATCACCTTGTGCGCCATCGCCCGGATCACCCGCAAATCATGGCTGATAAAGATGTAGGCCAGCCCCCACTTGCGCTGCAACTCGCGCAGCAACACCACGATCTGCACTTGCACCGTCATGTCCAGGGCACTCGTCGGCTCGTCCAGCACCACCAGCTTCGGGCGCAGGATCATCGCCCGCGCAATCGCGATCCGCTGCCGCTGGCCGCCCGAAAACTCGTGCGGATAGCGCGTCATCGCGGCGGGGTCCAACCCCACCTCGCGCATGATCTCGGCCACCATCTCGGTCCGGTTGCGCCCCGGCTCCAGCCCGTGCACGCCCAGACCTTCGGCGATGATCTGTTCGGCCGTCAGGCGCGGCGACAAGCTGCCGAACGGGTCCTGAAACACCACCTGCATCTCGCGCCGCAAGGCCCGCATCGCGCGGCCCTGCCGGTCGCGCAGGTCCTGCCCCAGAAACACCACCGGCCCGGTCGACGGGATCAGCCGCAGGATCGCCAGCGCCAGAGTCGTCTTGCCCGATCCGCTTTCCCCCACGATGCCCAGGGTCTCGCCGCCGCGCACCGACAGACTGGCGTCGTTGACCGCCTTCACATACCCCACCGTCTTGCGCAGAAAGCCCTTCTGAATCGGGAACCACACGCGCAAGCTTTCCGTCCGCACCACCTCGGCCGCGCCGGCAGGCACCGGCTCCGGCCCGCCCTTCTGCTCGGCGGCCAGCAGCTTTTGCGTGTAGGGATGCTGCGGGTTGGCGAAGATCTCCGCCGTTACCCCCTGCTCCACGATCTCGCCGCCTTGCATCACACACACCCGGTCGGCAATCCGCCGCACGATGCCAAGGTCATGCGTGATGAACAAAAGGCTGAGGCCCTCCGACCGCTTTAACTCCGCCAGCAGATCCAGAATCTGCGCCTGAATGGTCACATCCAGCGCTGTCGTCGGCTCATCCGCCACCAGCAACTCCGGCCCGTTCGCCAAGGCCATCGCGATCATCACCCGCTGCCGCTGCCCGCCAGACAACTGGTGCGGGTAGGCCCCCAACCGGCTTTCCGCATCGCGGATGCCAACCTTGTTCAGCAATTCCACCACCCGCAAACGCGCCGGCTCGCCGGTCAGCCCCTGATGCAGCGCAAGGCTTTCCGCCATCTGCTTTTCGATGGTGTGCAAGGGGTTCAGGCTCGTCATCGGCTCCTGAAAGATAAAGCTGATGTCGTTGCCGCGCACCTTCCGCAAGGCGCGCTCGCTTTGCCCCACCATCTCGGTGCCGTTGTAGGTGACCGAACCCGAAACCTCGGCACTGTCCGGCAACAGCCCTACGGTGGACAGAGCCGTCACCGATTTACCCGACCCGCTTTCACCGACCAGCGCGACCGTCTCGCCCTTGCCCACGGTGAACGACACCGCCTTCACCGCCTCGATCACCCGTCCATCCTGCCGGAAACTGACCGACAGACCCTTCACCTCCAACACACTCATCGAAAGGTCTTTCGCGGGTCAAAGGCATCGCGAACGCCTTCAAAGATGAACACCAGAAGGCTCAGCATGATGGCGAACGTGAAGAACGCGGTGAAGCCCAGCCAAGGCGCCTGCAAATTCTGCTGCGCCTGCCGCGACAACTGCCCCAGCGACGGCGCGCTCGCGGGCAAACCGAAGCCAAGGTAATCCAGCGTCGCCAGCGCCCCGATCGTGCCGGTGATGATGAACGGCAGGAAGGTCAGGGTCGCCACCATCGCGTTCGGCAACACATGGCGGAACATGATCTGCGCGTCCGTTACGCCAAGCGCCCGCGCCGCCCGCACATACTCGAAATTCCGTGCCCGCAGGAATTCAGCCCTGACCACGCCCACAAGGCCCGTCCAGCCAAACAACACCATCAGCGCCACCATCAGCCAGAAACTCTTAGACCACACCGCCGTCACGATGATGATGACGTAAAGCGTCGGCACCGATGACCACAACTCGATCACCCGCTGAAAGATCAGGTCGGTCAGCCCGCCGAAATACCCCTGCACCGCCCCCGCCGCGACCCCGATGATCGACGTCAGCGCCGTCACCAGCAGCGCGAAGGTGATCGAGAGCCTGAACCCGTAGATCACCCGCGCCAGAACATCGCGGCTGGTGTCATCCGTCCCCAGCAAATTCTGCCTCGACGGCGGCCCCGGCGCCACGCCGCCCGTGTCGACGATCGTGTTGTAGGAATACCGCACCGGCGGCCACAGCATCCACCCGGCCTTCACCGGCTCGCCCAGCACGGTGCCCTTCTCGGTCGCCTCGGCCAGTATGCCCTCCGGGTCATCCCAGCAATCCAAGGACCCCGCCGCCACGATCAGGCACTGCACCTCGACCGTGGAATACTTCGCCTCGGTCCGCAGATCCCCGCCAAACGTCTTTTCCGAATAGAACCGGAACGCCGGCATGTAATAGGCGTCGTTGTATTTCACCAGCATCGGCTTGTCGTTGGCGATCAGTTCGGCGCACAGCGACAGCCCGTAAAGCACCAGAAATATCCAAAGCGACCAATAGGCCCGCCGGTTCGCGGTAAAGTTCCGCCAGCGCCGCTGGTTAAGAGGGGAAAGCGCCATCACCCGCGCCTCTCGAAATCGATCCGCGGGTCAACCAGCACATACATCAGGTCCGACAGGATGCCGACGATCAGCCCGATCAACCCGAACGCAAACAGCGTCCCGAAGATCACCGGATAATCCCGCTCAACCGCCGACCGGTAGCCAAGCTGCCCCAGCCCATCCAGCGAGAAGATGAATTCGATGATCAGGCTCGATCCGAAGAACACTCCCAGAAACAGCCCCGGAAACCCGGCAATCACGATCAGCATCGCATTGCGGAACACATGGCCGTAAAGCACGCGGCTTTCCGACAGCCCCTTGGCCCGCGCAGTCATCACATACTGCTTCTTGATCTCGTCCAGAAAACTGTTCTTCGTCAGCAAGGTCAGCGTCGCAAAGGCCGAAATCAACTGCGCCGTCACCGGCAGCACGATGTGCCACAGGTAATCGGTGATCTTCTGATACCACGGAAAAGTCTCCCACCCGTCGCTGGTCAGCCCGCGCAGCGGGAACCACTGGAAATAACTTCCCCCCGCAAACACCACCATCAGCAGAATCGCGAACAGGAACCCCGGTATCGCATAGGCCGCGATGATGATGCCGCTGGTCCATGTGTCAAAGCTTGACCCGTCGCGCACCGCCTTGCGAATGCCCAGCGGAATGGAAATCAGATAGGCGATCAGCGTCGACCACAGCCCCAGCGTGATCGACACCGGCATCTTTTCCAGCACCAGATCAACAACCGAGGTTGACCGGAAATAGCTCTGACCGAAATCGAAGGTCAGGTAGTTGCCCATCATGATGACGAACCGCTCCGCCGCCGGGATCGCCTCCTTGCGGCACTCCGGCGCATCCAGCGATGGCGTGCCGGTAAAGCCCTCGTCGCAGACGAACCGCGCAAAGCCGAACTGCACTTCCAGCCGCGCCAGAAACTCCGGTGGCAACCCCCGCGCGCCGACGTAACCGCCCTCGCCTCCGGTCACCTCTTCCTCGACCCCCGCATCGGTGGTGCCGGTCAATGCCTCGATCGCATCGCCGCTGCCTTCCAGCCGCGCCTGTATCTGCTCGATCGGTCCGCCCGGAACGAACTGTGTCAGCGCAAAGTTGATCAGCATCACGCCAAACAGCGTGGGGATCACCAGAAGCAATCGCCGAAGGATGTAGGCGCCCAAGTTTCCTGCCCGTTCTAGGTTATTGCAGCACGCCCTTGGCTTTCAGCGCCTCTGCCTTTTCGGCGTTGTACCACCAGATCGACAATTCGCCCAGAGCGTAAGGCGGCAACGTCGCTGGGTGTTCGTACATGTCGAAATAGGCCACCGTGTTGATCTTCTTGTAATACCGCGGCACCAGAATGAACTCCGACCGCAGCACCCGGTCCAGCGCCCGGATCACATCGGTCAGCTCCTGCCGCGTCGCCGCCGCTTCGGCCAGATCCAGCAACTTGTCCACCGCCGGGTTGGCATAGCCCATCCGGTTGCGGCTGGAGTTGTCCTTCGAATTCGACGCCCACGCCTGCTTCAGCACCCCGCCCGGCTCCAGCCCGCCGTTCACCACCGTCGTCGGCAACGCGTCGAAATCAAAGTTCGGCGGGCTCGCCCGTTCCTGCAACTGCGGATCGTCGATGATGTCAAAGCTCGCATCCACGCCCAGCGCCCGCAGGTTTTCGACATAGGCGCTCATCACCGGCATCAGGTCGGTGCGGGAATGAACCATCTCCATCCGCAGCGTCTCGCCCTTGGCGTTGCGCCGGATGCCGTCATCACCCGCCACCCAGCCGGCCTCGTCCAACAGCGCCGAGGCCTTGCGCAGGTTGCGCCTATCCAGCGAATTTTCCTCCGACGACACCGGCGCCATCACCGCCTCGTCGGTCAGGATGTTCGGCGGCAACAGCCCCTCGTCCACCATCGGCTTCAGGATCGCCAACTCCGCCGGGGTCGGCACGCCCGTGGCCGCCATCTCAGAGTTTTCCCAGATCGAGTTGATCCGGCTGAACAGCCCGTAGAACAGCGTCTTGTTCGACCATTCAAAGTTGAACACCAGCCCGATCGCCTCACGCACCCGCGGGTCCTGAAACTGCGCGCGCCGCAGGTTGAAGATGAACGCCTGCCCGCCCGCGATATTCCCCGACGGCAGTTCCGCCTTGATCACATCGCCCGACGCCACCGCCGGAAAGTCATAGGCCGTCGCCCACTGCTTGGCCGAGCTTTCGTTGCGGAACGTGTAGACCCCGCCCTTGAACGCTTCCATCGCGGCATTGTCGTCGCCGAAATACTCGATCCTGATCCGGTCAAAGTTGTTCTGGCCCACGTTCAGCGGGTGCTTTTCGCCCCAGTAATCCTCATCCCGCTTGTAGATCACCTGCTGACCGGGCTTGAAGCTTTCCAGCACATAAGGCCCGGTGCCAAGGAACGGCTCAAGGCTCGACTTCTCCAGATCGCGCTTGTTTTCCTCGTAGTGCTTCTTGGAAAAGATCGTCGTGCTGCCCGCCTGCCCCGGCATGTCCCGAAACGGCGTGCCGGGGGTGAAGGTGAACTTGATCCGGTAGGGATCAAGAATCTCGACCTTCTCGAACTTGCCGCCCGCCGCGGTGCGGTATTCGGGGATGCCCTTTTCCAGAAACAGGTTGTGGCTGAACAGCACATCCTCTGCCGTGAACGGCGAACCGTCCGAGAATTTCACATCCTTGCGCAGGTTGAAGATCACCCACGACCGGTCCTCGGGATACTCCATCGTCTCGCACAAAAGGCAGTAAGCCGCGCTCACATCGTCCAGCGTGCCGGACAGGATGGATTCGTAGAAAATCGACGACAGTGCCGCCGCGTTTCCGGCGATAGCGTAGGGATTGAACGAATCAAAGCTGCCCGGCGACCACTGGCTCATCTCGCCGCCCTTGGGCGCGTTGGGGTTCACATAAGGCAGGTGCGTGAAATCCGCCGGCAGTGCCAGATCCCCAAAGGTCGATATGCCGTGCGACTTGATCACCGTCTCGGCCCGCGCCGCCATCGTGGTTCCGGCCAGCGCCAGCACCAGCACACCCGCGCCGATCCCCTGCCACACCGCGCCACGCCGATTGACCGCTTTCGCCTTGACCGCTGACCGCATCCGCCGAACTCCCCCGCAAGACTCGTTGCCTTATTCATTTATGCCAAATCGTCTGTTGTCGAGCAAAGATGCCGCAATCGACCGTGCGCAAATGCGTGATCCGGCCTGATGCGCATGAAAAAGCCGCCCGAACGGGCGGCTCGATCATCGCGCGGTCGCGCTGTGTTACTTGGTGGTGGCCAGATAGGCGATCAGGTTGGCCCGGTCTTCCGCCTTCGGCAGGCCCGCGAACGACATCTTCGTGCCAGGCATGTAGCCCTTGGGGTTTTCGATGAACGAGTTGATCGCTTCCGGCGTCCACACCTCAGCCGCCAGCGCAAGGTTGGCTTCCGAATAGGAAAAGCCCGGAACCGCCGCATGGTTGCGCCCGACGACCCCGTTCAGGTGCGGCCCGACGCCGTCGCTGCCGTCCAGCTTGTGGCACGACCCGCACTTCTTGAACACCGCTTCGCCCGCCGCCGCATCAGCCGAGGCCAGCAGCGTTGCAAAGTCTGGGCCTTCCTCGGCCGCTTCTGCAGGCTCTGCCGCCTCGGTCTCGATCACATAGGCCTGCGCGACCTCTTCGCCGTGGCCCTCACCATGTCCGCCAACGGTGTAAAGCGATGTCGCCGCCCAGCCCGCAAGCAGGAACACCAGCAACGAGCCGCATACCGCGCCCACAGCCTTGGTCATCGTCATCGTGTCGAACATGCGCATCTACCTCGGGTCTTGTTCCGCGCGGTATCTACCCGCTTCCCCCGGGTAGTTTCAAGGTGTAGACGCGCGACCAAACGCCCCTATTCACCGCTTTCGGGCAGGAGAGTCGCAGTTATGACCGGTCGCATCGCCTTTCAGGGGGAACTTGGCGCCTATTCGCACCAGGCCTGCCAGCAATCGCGCCCCGACATGGAGGCGGTTCCATCGACCACATTCGAGGATGTCGTCGACAAGGTCGCGCGCGGCGAGGTCGATCTCGGCATGCTCGCGGTTGAAAATTCCACCTATGGCCGCGTCGCTGACGTTCACTCGCTCCTGCCCAAATCCGGCCTCCACATCGTAGGCGAGGCCTTCGTGCGCGTGCACGTCAACCTCCTCGGCGTGCCCGGCGCGAAACTGCACGACATCACCGAAGCCCACGGTCACGTCGTCATCCTGCCGCAATGCGCGGGCTTCCTGCGCGCCCACAACATCAAGGGCAAGGTCTCCTCCGACAACGCCCGCGCCGCGCGCGAGGTGGCCGAGGCTGGCGACAAGACGAAGGCCGCCCTCGCCTCGGAACTTGCCGCCCAGATCTACGGCCTCGACGTGATCGCCCCGCAGATCGAAGATCACGCCAACAACACCACCCGCTTCCTCGTCATGTCGCGCACGCCCGATCATTCCCGTCGCGGCACCGGCAAGATGATCACCACCTTCACCTTCCGCGTCCGCAACATCCCCGCCGCGCTCTACAAGGCGATGGGCGGCTTCGCCACCAACGGCGTCAACATGACAAAGCTGGAAAGCTACATGGTCGGCGGCTCCTTCACCGCCACCGAATTCTACGCCGACATCGAAGGCCATCCCGAAGACCCGAACGTCGCCCTCGCGCTGGAGGAACTGCGCTACTTCACCTCGCAGTCCAACATCCTCGGCGTCTACCCCGCCGACCGCGAGCGCGGCTAACCCTTCGCCCCGGCAAGCTGGCTGCGCTGATACCGCGCGACCAGCGCCGCGCCCAACTGTGCCACGCGCCCCTCGAACCGCCGGTCCACCCGCGCCTTCGACAGCCGCAGCGTGCTGATGAACACCCGTGCGGCCAGCGTCTTCGGCTTCACGTCCAACACCACCCGCACCCGCGTCCGTCGCGGCGACAGAGGCGTCACCTCAAGCTGCGATGCCCCCTCGATCGACGGGCTGTCGATCAGGAACGCCGCCACTTCGCCCGGCACCAGCCGCGCCACCTTGACCAGCACGTTGCGCGCCTTGCCCCTGTAGGCAAACCGCACCCGCCAGCCCGCGCCCACCGCATCCGCCTTGACCCCGGTGCGAGCCACCTCGGCACCCCGCTGCGTCGCGGCGTCCTCCCAGGCGTTGAAATCGGTGATATAGCGGTAGACCTCGGCCAACGGCACTTCGATATCGGTTTTTGCCGTCAGTCTCATGCAGCACCCTCTTTACCACCAGCCACGCATACCACAGGGCGGGCGCACCCGTGCAATCCTTGCGGTCAGTCAAGCCTGTCGGCAAGCCAGTTTTCCAGAATGAAATGTGCGATCGCACCGCGCCGCGCCGGCTTTATCACCGGATGCAGCCCCGCCATCACCGCCACCATCTCCTCGCGGGTCACCCACAGCGCGTGCTCCAACTCCTGCGGGTCGACGGTGATCGCCTCGTCCAACGCCTCCGCACGCGCCCCGAACATCAGCGACGCCGGAAACGGCCACGGCTGCGACGCCAGATACCCGACCTCGCCACAACGGATGCCAGCCTCCTCGAACACCTCGCGCCGCACCGCGGCCTCCAGCGTCTCCCCCGGCTCGACGAACCCCGCCAGCAGCGAATACATCCCCTCAGGCCATGCCGGGCTACGGCCCAGCAGCACCGAATTGCCCCGCGTCACCAGCATGATCACCACCGGGTCGGTCCGCGGAAAGTGATGCGCCCCACAGGCGGCACAATCGCGCTGCCAACCGCCCTGCGCCGGCTCCGACCGCGCCCCGCAGGTGGCGCAGAACGCGTGGCTCCGGTGCCAATGCAACACAGCCTTCGCCGTGGCCGCCAGCTCGGCATCCCGCGCCGAAAGCTCCGTCATCACCCCGCGCAATTCGGCAAAGCCAAATCCCTCGTCCAGCGCCGGGTGGCGCTGCACCGAGGGGTCGAAAAACCCCGCCTCCACCGCCTCGGCCCCCGCCTCGGGCGACCAGTCCGAGATATCTGCCGCAAACCTCGGCACCCCGTCGTCGATGCCCAGAAACACCATCGTCCCGGCATGGGCCAGCACCGGATGCCCCGCCGGCACCCACCCCGCCGCGTTCCCCGCGATCAAGGGCTTGCCGCGCCAGACCGGCAAAACGCCCCCCCGGTCCAACGCCGCCGCCAGCGCTTGCGGGTCGCGCCGCAGCTCCGCCGCCCGGTTCAGCCCCGACCCACCGAAAGTCACGCGCTCCGCTATCCGCATCAGTCCGCCCCCCTGCAAGCCCGCCTAGGTCGCACGCAATCGGGCGCGAATGCAAACCCCCTCCCGCTCCACCTTCCTCTTTGCCCAAATATCCCACGGGAGGTCCGGAGGGTGTGAAAACCTCCGGCGGCCAGAGTCATGCCCCGACCTCTGCCCGAAAGACACCGCTGCCCGCCAACATGCAGATGCGCCGGGAAGGGATGGTTTTTACAACCTTGACGAGAATTCTTCAATTTGCCCCAAGCTGGACACAACTTTTACGGGTTTCACCGGCAAACCAACCCCAGAGAGCGGTTCCGTTACCGAGTTTTCCATAGCTTCCCCATTGGAGTTTTTTTGTCCCAAGCGACCGTCTCCTTAACGACCGGCCCCCTTACCCTTTCCGGGGGGCCGGTCACCTGCGTCCCCACGCGGCCCGCAGCCCAGATCAACCTGCGCCTGATCGCCACAACCGACCTACACGCCTGCCTTACCGGACATGACCACCATGCCAACCGGCCGGCCTCGGGCTTCGGTCTCTACCGCATCTCGCGCCAGATCGCGGCAGCGCGGGCCGAGGTGGCCAACGCGCTCCTCTTTGACAACGGCGATTTCCTGCAAGGCACGCCGCTTGCCGATTACGCCGCCACCGCACGGCGCCGCGGCCGCCCGCATCCTGTCGTCACCGCCTTCAACGCGCTGCGCTACGACGCGATCACCCTGGGCAACCACGAATTCAACTACGGCCTGCCTTTCCTGCGCGCCTCGCTGGCCAGCGCCCGGTTTCCGGTCGTCTCGGCCAACATCGCCACACGCCTTGGCAAAAGCCCGGCCCGCGACACCACCCTCGTGCCGCCCTTCACCGTCCTCACCCGCACCGTGACCGATACCGATGGCCGCAGCCACCGCCTGCGCATCGGCGTGATCGGCTTCGCCCCCCCGCAGATCGAGGTCTGGGATCGCGACCACCTCGCCAGCCACATCCAGGTGCGCGACATCCTCGCCTCGGCCCGCGCCTGGCTGCCCCGGCTCAAGGCCCGCGGGGTCGACCTGATCGTGGCGCTTGCCCATTCCGGCATCGGTCCCGCCGATGTGCCCGACGGCGCCGAAAACGCCGCCACCGCCCTCGCCGCGATGCCCGAGATCGACGCCGTCATCGCCGGCCACAGCCACCTCGCCTTCCCCGGCCCCCAGATCGCCGCCACCCGCGACATCGACCCGATGAACGGCACGCTCTGCGGCAAGCCCGCCGTCATGCCGGGTCATTCCGGCAGCCACATCGGCCTGATCGACCTGACCCTGACGCCATCGCGCTGTGGCCCGTCCCGCTGGCTGGTCCGCACCGCCGCAGCCCGGCTTGAACCGGCGTCCGGTCGCGACGGTCGCGCCACCACCGATTTCGGCCGCGCCCTCGCCCCCGATCACCGCGCCGCCCTCGCCTGGTCGCGCCGCGTGATCGGCTCGGCGGCGGTGCCGCTGCACACCCACTTCGCCACCCTCGCCCCCAGCGCCGCGATGACACTCATCGCCGAGGCCAAGATCGCCTACGCCCGCCGCGCCCTTGCGGGCACCGAATGGGCCGACCTGCCGGTACTCGCCGGGGCCGCACCGTTCCGCGCCGGTGGCCGGGGCGGCGCGCACAACTTCACCGACATTCCCGCCGGGCCGCTGCGGATGCGCAGCATTTCCGACCTCTACCTCTTCCCCAACAAACTCGTCACGCTCCTGATGACCGGCGCCGACATGGCTGACTGGCTCGAACAATCCGCCGCGCTCTTTCACCGCGTCACCCCCGGCGCGGTGGATGCGCCCCTGCATGACAGCGCAGTCCCGGGCTTCACCTTCGAAACCGTCACCGGCCTCGGCTTCGCCATCGACCTCAGCCAGCCCGCCCGCTTCGACGCCCAGGGCGCGCTTGCCGACCCGTCGGCCCGCCGCATCGTCGGGCTCAGCCGCGAGGGCCACCTCGTGCGCCCCGACGACCGCTTCCTTCTTGTCACCAACAACCACCGCGCCAGCCGCGCCGCCGCCCATGCGCCGCTCGGCACCCCCGCCCCGCGCACCGTGCTGGCCGATGGCGTCACCGTTCAGACCGTGCTCTGCGACCACATCCGCGCCGCCCCCCGGGTCGGCGCCCCGCCCGGCCGCAGCTGGCACTTCCTGCCGATGCCCGGCACCAGCGTCACCGTCACCGCCGGGCACGGCTCCGAGGCCCATCTCGCCGATATCGCCGCCTACCGCCCCCAGCCGCTCGGGCCCTGCGCCAACGGCTTCTCCCACTACCGGCTGCACCTCTGATCGGCTATAGCCGCCGCATCTGGCCGGAGCCCTTCATGTACGACGCCCTTCTCTTCGATCTCGACGGCACCCTGATCGACACCGAAAGCATCGCCCTCGCAACCGGCCTCGCCGCCTTCCTCGCGCATGGCCACGATGTGGGCGAGGCGTTCATGCACGGCCTCGTCGGCAAGGATGAACCCACCTCCGCCAGCCTGATCCGCACCGCCCTTCCCGGCATCGACCTCGATGCCGTCCACCTCCACTGGCGCGCGGGCTTCAACGCGGGCGTCGATGCGGGCCTCGCCCTCAAACCCGGCGCCGCCGAACTTCTGGCCGCCACCGGCCTCCCCCTCGCCATCGTCACCTCCACCGGTCGCCACGGCGCGCACCGCAAACTGGGAATCGCCGGCATCGCCGACGCCTTCGCCCATGTCGTCACCCTCGACGATGTAACTGCACCCAAGCCCGCCCCCGACCCCTACCTCCTCGCCGCTTCCCTCCTCGGCCTGCCCCCCTCGCGCTGCCTTGTGTTCGAAGACAGCGAAACCGGCGCCGAATCCGCCCACCGCGCCGGCTGCATCGTCGTGCAAGTCCCCGACGTGGTGCCAAGTCAGGGCCGCTGGGCTCACCACCTCGCCCCCGACCTGCTGACCGGAGCCCGTATGGCCGGCCTTCTCAAGGCTTGACACCGCTCCTGGTGGGGCCAATACTTCACCACATGGTAAAGTATGATTCCCCCCAGATCTCCCGCGTCTTCGCGGCCCTCGCCGACCCCACCCGGCGCCACGTCCTGCAACGCCTTGCTGATCACCCCGGCCAGTCGGTCAGCGACCTCGCCCACCCCCTGTCGCTCAAACTTCCCGGCCTGATGAAACACCTCGACGTCCTCTCCGACGCCGGCCTCATCACCCGCACCAAGACCGGCCGCACCGTCACCGTCCACCTCGCCGCCGCCCCGATGCGCGACGCGGTGGAATGGCTTGAACACTACGAACGCTTCTGGACCACCAGCCTCGACCGCCTCGCCACCTTCGTCGAAAGCCCCCCCGAATGACCGTCAGCCTCACCCTGACCCGCCAGTTGAACGCCCAGCCCGCCCGCGTCTTCGCAGCCCTCACCCAACCCGACCAGATGCTGCGCTGGTGGGTGCCCGACGCCGGCACCACCCTCCACGCCTCGGCCGACCTTCGCCCCGGCGGCCGCTACGCCATCGGCTTTCGTCTGGCGGACGGCAGCGAACACCATCCCACCGGCCTTTACCGTGAGGTCATCCCCGATGCGCGCCTCAGCTTCACCTGGGAATGGCCCGGCCGCCCCGAGGCCACCTCCCTCGTCACCATCCGCCTTACACCCCGCGATGGCGGCACTCACCTCACCCTCACCCACGAACACCTGCCCGACGACGCCGGCCCCTCCCATGAACGCGGCTGGAGCGGGCTTTTCACCCGCCTCGCCCTTTACCTGAAGGCCACGCCATGACCCTCACCCTCACCACCTACGACTGGGTACCAGACTGGCCCCGCGGCTATGTCCGCGACCTGCGCATCCGCTGGGCACTGGAAGAGGCGGGCCTGCCCTACACCATCGCCACCACGCCCTTCCACGACCGCGGCCCCGCCCACTTTGCCCACCAACCCTTCGGCCAGGTGCCGTGGCTGACAGACGGCGACCTCACGATCTTCGAATCCGGCGCGATCCTGCTGCACCTGGCCGAAAAAAGCCCCACCCTGATGCCCCCCGATCCCAGATCCCGGGCCGAGGTCACCACCTGGCTCTTCGCCGCCCTGAACTCGATGGAACTGGCAACCGTCCCCTGGTCGATCTTCAAATTCATGAACCAGCCCCCCGAAAACCCCATCGTGGGCTTTTTCGAAAAATGGCTCGCCAGCCGCCTGCAAAACCTCGAAACCGTGTTGGAAAAGACCGAATGGCTCACCGGCCCCTTCACGATAGCCGACATCGCCATGTCCGATGTCCTGCGCCTGATGGACCGGATGGAAGAACTCACCCCCTACCCCGCCGCCCGCGCCTACGTCACCCGCGCCACGGCCCGCCCGGCGTTCCGCAAAGCCCACGCCGACCAGATGGCGCATTTCGCGGCGGCGGATTGACGATGAGACCACTTGTGGAAACGCGGAGATCTTTGATTCGACAAAAGACGGGCCGTGTCAGTGCGTGACCGGGCGATGTGTCAGAACGTGATGGAAATATCCCCGCCGACCCGCCCGAAACGGACACCTGAACTGGCGAATGGTTAAGGTGCCGGATTTGAACCGTGTGGATG
The DNA here is from genome assembly GCF_050632395.1 of Tabrizicola sp. BL-A-41-H6. Lineage (GTDB taxonomy): Bacteria > Pseudomonadota > Alphaproteobacteria > Rhodobacterales > Rhodobacteraceae > JAUYQR01. The sequence goes on along the minus strand of NZ_CP192600.1, from coordinate 675,303 downwards.
CATCGAAAAAGTGTATGACCAAGCGAGCCAAAGCTCGACTCGGCTGCCAACCGGCTGGAGATTGGTCATGGTTCCATCAAATTCTGGCTCTGGTTTGCGACCCGTCTGGTGGTTCTACGCGATCACGCTGGGACTGGCGGTCCTGACCGCGCTTGCGGCTCCTTGGCTCGGCAACCTTGCACTGATGTTGACAATGGTGACGCCAACCGTCGGGGCAGTGTTAATGCTTGCCGTCATCGCACCCGAAGGCGGGCTGAGACACTCGCTATCCGCGCTTGGCCTCACGAGGCCCGGCTGGCGTGGCTGGCTCCCGGCGATCATTCTCCCGACTGGCGTGCTCGTCGGTGGTACATTATTGATGGGTGCCGTGGGGTTGACCGCGCTCGGCCCGTCCGAGACCTATCTTTCTTTCATCGACACCGCGCTGAACCTCATCGTGATGCTGATCATCGGCACCGTGCTTGCCACCTTCGAAGAGATCGGCTGGCGCGGCTACTTGCTGCCCAGAACGCGCAGCGTCGGCATCGTCGGTGGCATGCTCCTCGTCGGATTCCTGCACGGGGTCTGGCACCTGCCGCTCCTTCTGGGTACCGATCTTTACCATAACAGCGGGTCCCCGTTCTTGGTCGTGCCGATGTTCCTCACGACCCTGACCCTCGCCGGCGTCCTCTACGGCTGGCTCAGGATGTGGAGCGGGAGCATCTGGCCAGTGGCACTCGCCCATGCCGCCGTGAACACCGCTTGGGGTTTCTCCGACTCGATCGTGCAGACACGCACGCCGATGGTGACCGAATACATCGGCGGCGAGAGCGGAGTTCTTATGATCCTCGGACTCGTGATCTTGGATATCTTTCTGGTGCGATCCATCCTGCGGCTCCCTGCGAAGCCGCTGACCGCCCCGGAAGCAACCTAAAGCGGCTCCCCAGCAATCGAGCTTGAAGCAATCTGGCTGGTCGCCGCTTTTCGCATCCGCCGAATGGAAAGCGCGCGCTGAACCTCTGCCGACTCCCGCCGCAAACCTTAAAATCCGGTTAACTCCGAAAAATTATCCTTGTAAATCAACGGCCCAAAAAATGTCCCACGGTGGGACACGCCCTCAACACACCACTACCTGCGCGGGGTCCAGAAGGAACGGCGCAACGATCCCGCAGGTATCGGCCAGGGGCAGCAGACTCTCCGGCACCTCCATCCCGATCACCTCCCGCATGAACCGCCCCCGCGCCTCGCACCGCCGCGCCACATTCGGAAACCGGGCCGCCAGATCAGCCCGCAAGCCCGCATCCGCGATCACATACCCATCCTCCATCCGGGTCGACCCATAGACCGCGTGCCCCGGAATCACGTCCATCTGCATCGCCATCCCGCTGGCCAACGGCTCATGCGACCCCTCGTAGATCGGCGAGGATACCCACTCGTCCAACCCGATCAGATGCCCCGGATTAAGCGTCACCCCGAACACCCCGAACGGCAGCGCCGCCTGCATGTGCTTCCACACATACCCCCCCGACACCCCCGGCCGCATCATCGAACACCACTCCGACATCGCGGTCACATAGGGCGCGACGAACGCCTCCACATAATCCTGCGCCCCGACCGGCAGATCGCCGGCCCCTCGCGCCACCCAACCCGCCCGGCAGATGTTCGCCCCCCAGTGGCAGACGTTGAACCCGATCGGCTCGCCCACCGCCAGATGCCGCCCCGAAGGCCCGCACAGCCCCGGCTGATCCCCCATCGCAAAGGTCGTGTGGCAACCCATCGGAAGACCCCCGACGCGCGCCGCCTCAACCGCCTGAAAATCCGTGATCCCCTCGCGCAGCGAAAACACCATCCGCTTCAACGCCGCCGCCGCCATGTGGTTGGCAAACTCCAGGCGCGCGATCTGGGCCGCATCCACCCGCGCCCTGAGGCCATGCGAGGGGTGCATCATCAGGTCCGTCGCGTTCTCCACGCGCGCCGCCAGATGTCGCAGCGGATCGGCCAGAAACGCCGGCACATCCAGCGCAGTGGCCGGATCGTCCACCTCATCCGCGCCGAACCACTTCCATCCGACCACCCCGACGGTGTCGTCGGTGGCCAGCATGTCTACCAGCCACTCCTTCAACCGACGCCCACCCCGCGGCTGCGATGGCAGCGAAAGGCTGGCGCAATGCCCCACCCGCACCACACCGGCCTTCACCAAGGGCGACACGGCCGTATAGGCCAGACATTCGTTCCCCGCGATCAGCAGCGCATCGCCCGGCGTCACCACCAGCACCGCCTCCTCGAACCTCGGATCGAACCCTGTGAGCCAATGGATGTTCGCCGCATGCTCCCGGTCGCCATAGACCACCACAGCATCGAACCCCCGCGCCAGCGCTGCTTTTCTGAGCGCCGCCAGCCGCCCCTCTGCTTCGTCCAGCGTGAAGGCCGGCGGCAGGTCCGGCGCGCCATTGTCAGGCCATTCGATACGGATCAGTCGTGCCATCATATCCTCCACGGTTCCCATCAGGCTAATCCACGCGCAATGCCCGGACTACCTGCATTCGCAGCCATTGCACCGCCGCTGCCCATGACCTATATCAACGCCCGAGAGGTTGGCGCGGGTAAGCGCCTCGCCAACCCGGTCAGGTCCGGAAGGAAGCAGCCGTAACGAGCCCCGCTTGGGTCGTTGTCCAGCCTCTCACCTTGCTGAACCGGAGGATGCCCATGACTGTCGCCGCACCCCTCCGGGCGACCGCGCGCTGAGGCCCCGCCTGCCTGCGGTTTCGCCCGAACGGCCGCCCGCCCGTCCGCATCGGACCGGCACAGGGCACAGCACCCGCCTGCAAGGACCGCTTCAGTGACCGAACACCCGACCCTCGCCAGCCTCGGCTGGACGCAATTCTTCCTGTCCCAGCTTGACGAAACCGAGCTTTCGCTGACCCCCGTTCGAATTTCCGGCCTGCACCGCGCCCGAATCGACGGGTTGACGACCGAAGGCCCGGTCACCCTGCCCTTCACCGGCACCCAGACCGCCGGTGAACTTGCCATCGGCGACTGGGTCCTGTCCGATGGCACCCGCATCATCCGCCGCCTTGACCGCAACACCGAGGTCGGCCGCCGCGCCGCTGGCACCGGGAACGAACTGCAACTGATCGCCGCCAATGTCGACACGCTGTTCATCGTCACGTCCTGCAACGCTGATTTCAACCCGGCGCGGCTGGAACGCTATCTGGCCCTTTCCGCCGAGGCTGGGACGGAATCGGTGATCCTTTTGACCAAGTCCGATACCGCGACAGATGCTGAGAGCTATCGCCAGCGCGCTGAAGTGCTTAGCCGCCACGTCACCGCCGTGGCACTGGACGCGCGTGATCCCGACATCGCGCGAACCCTTGGCCAATGGTGCCGCGAGGGCCAGACCGTCGCCCTTCTTGGCGCGTCGGGCGTTGGCAAGACCACACTCACGAACACACTGACCGGTCTCGCCGCGCCAACCGGCGAGATCCGCGAAAGCGACGCGCGCGGCCGCCATACCACCACCAACCGCGCGCTTTACCCGATCACCGGCGGCGGCTGGCTGATCGACACGCCCGGCATGCGCGCCCTTGCCCTCATCGACGCCGGCGCCGGCATCGACGCGGTGTTCGAGGATGTGACCGAACTTCTGGGCAACTGCCGCTTTCGCGACTGCACCCATCAATCCGAACCCGGCTGCGGCGTGCGCCAGGCGATCAACGACGGCAAGCTTGACGAAGATCGCCTGATCCGCTGGCAAAAACTGAAGCTGGAAGACCGCCACAGCACCGAAACCCCGGCCGAGGCCCGCGAACGCGCCCGCCGCTTCGGCAAGCAGGTCAAGACCAGCCTCACCGTGAAATCCCGCCTCGACAAACGCTAGCAGGCCCACCCGGCTTGCCCCTCCTCCCGCCGCCGTCTAAGCTTTACCCCTTAGGGGAGCCCCATGTCCGACCAACCCGCCTATCAGGTTCTTGCCCGCAAATACCGGCCCCAGACCTTCGCCGATCTGATCGGGCAGGAGGCGATGGTGCGCACCCTGAAGAACGCCTTCGCGGCCGACCGGATCGCGCATGCCTTCGTGATGACCGGCGTGCGCGGCGTCGGCAAGACCACCACCGCCCGCATCATCGCCAAAGGGTTGAACTGCATCGGCCCTGACGGCACCGGCACCCCCACGACCGAGCCCTGCGGCGTCTGCGAGCCGTGCCGGGCCATCGCCGAAGGCCGCCACGTCGACGTGATGGAAATGGACGCAGCCTCGCGCACCGGTGTGGGTGATATCCGCGAGATCATCGACAGCGTCCACTACAGGGCCGCCTCGGCGCGCTTCAAGGTCTACATCATCGACGAAGTTCACATGCTGTCGACCGCCGCCTTCAACGCGCTTTTGAAGACGCTTGAAGAACCGCCCGCGCATGTGAAATTCATCTTTGCCACCACGGAAATCCGCAAGGTTCCCGTCACCGTCCTGTCGCGCTGCCAGCGCTTCGATCTGAAGCGGATCGAGCCTGAGGTGATGATGGCCCACCTTTCTGCCGTCGCGGCGAAGGAAGGTGCCAGCCTCGCCCCCGACGCCCTCGCCCTGATCACCCGCGCTGCCGAAGGCTCGGTCCGCGATGCGATGAGCCTGATGGATCAGGCGATTGCCCACGGGGCGGGCGAAACCAGCGCCGCACAGGTGCGCGCAATGCTGGGTCTGGCCGACCGGGGCCGGGTGCTTGACCTGTTTGACCTCGTGATGAAGGGCGATGCGGCGCAGGCTCTGGCCGAGCTTTCCGCGCAGTACGCCGACGGTGCCGATCCGATGGCGGTCCTTCGCGATCTGGCCGAAATCACTCACTGGATTTCTGTCATCAAGATCAATCCCGCCGCCGCCGAAGACCCGACCACCCCGCCCGACGAACAGACCCGCGGCCTTGATATGGCATCGCGCCTGCCGATGCGCGCGCTCAGCCGGATGTGGCAGATGCTGCTGAAATCGCTGGAAGAGGTGCCATTGGCGCCGAACGCCATGATGGCCGCCGAAATGGCGATTATCCGGCTGACCCATGTGGCCGACCTGCCCGACCCCGAAACTCTGATCCGCAAACTGCAATCGCAGCCGCAGCCCGCAGCCATCGGTGGCGCCCCGGCAGGCGGCGGCGGCACCGTCCATGCCCCGACCATGCGCATGGCCCCCGCAGCCCCGGCGCGCGGCCCGGTCATGCAGGGCGGGCAGGCCGTCGCCTTGGCCGCCGACCCGGCGCAGCATTATTCCAGCTTTCCGCAAGTGATCGACCTGATCCGCGAAAAGCGCGATTTCCTGCTGTTGAAGCAGGTCGAGGATCACGTCCGCCTCGTGCATTACGCCCCCGGCCGGATCGAGTTCGAACCCAGCCCCGGCGCGTCGTCCGACCTCGCCTCCCGTCTCAGCCAGCGCCTTCAAGGCTGGACCGGCCTGCGCTGGGGCGTCTCGGTCGTGTCGGGCGGAGGCGCGCCGACCATTGCCGAGGCGCGCGACGAAACCCTGATGGCCGCCAAGGCCGAGGCAAAACGCAACCCTCTGGTGCAGGCGATACTCGCGGCGTTTCCGGGAACCGATGTCGCCGAGGTGCGCACCCCCGAGGCGATGGCCGCCACCGCCGCCGTTGAAGCACTTCCCGAGGTGGAAGATGAATGGGACCCCTTCGAAGATAATTGAGGTGATAAGATGCTGAAAGGTTTGGGCGGTCTTGGCGACATGGCCAAGATGATGAAGACCGCGCAGGATATGCAGGCCAAGCTGGCCGAACTGCAGGAAGACCTGGCCAAGACCGTCGTCATGGGCGAGGCGGGGGGCGGTCTGGTCAAGGCCAGCGCCACCGCCAAGGGCGAGGTGACGGGGCTGGACATCGACCCGTCGATCCTTGTCGCGTCGGAAAAAGAGGTCGTCGAAGACCTGATCCTCGCCGCGATCAAGGACGCTCAGCTCAAGGCCCAGACCCGCAGCCAGCAGGAAATGGCCAAGCTGACCGAAGGCCTCGGTCTGCCGCCCGGCATGAAGCTGCCGTTCTGACATGGCCGACGACACCGGGATCGAGGCGCTGATCGACCTGATGGCCCGGCTTCCCGGCCTTGGCCCGCGCTCGGCCCGGCGCGCGGTTCTGGTCTTGTTGAAGAAACGCGCGCAACTGATGGCACCCCTCGCGCAAGCGATGGCCGAAGTTGCGCTGACCGCCAAGGATTGCCAGACCTGCGGCAACATCGGCACCTCGGACACATGCGCCATTTGCGCCGACCCGCGCCGTGCCACGGGCGAAATCTGCGTTGTCGAAGACGTGGCCGACCTTTGGGCAATGGAACGCGGGCAGGCTTTCAAGGGCCGCTACCACGTTCTTGGTGGCACGCTATCCGCGCTTGATGCCATCGGCCCGGATGAACTGCGCATCCCGCGCCTTGCCTCCCGCGTGGCGGATGAACACATCCGCGAGGTGATCCTTGCCCTCAACGCCACAGTCGACGGCCAGACCACCGCGCACTACATCGCCGACGTGCTGGCCCCCTCCGGCGTGCAGGTCACGTCACTTGCCCAAGGCGTCCCCATCGGCGGCGAACTTGACTACCTTGACGATGGCACCATCGGCGCAGCCCTGAAGGCCCGCCGCCACTTTTGATTGCGCCGCTTCTGACCGCTGGCCTGATTGCAATCGACGGGCCTTCGGCTTATCTCAGAACTTCACCGCAAGGGCAGGGCTTTCTCCGCATGAACTGGATCTCCAACTACGTCCGTCCGAAGATCAACTCGCTCTTTTCGCGCCGCGAAGTGCCCGAGAATCTTTGGACCAAGTGCCCCGAATGCGGGACCATGCTGTTTCACCGCGAACTGGCCGCCAACCTGAACGTCTGTTCCAACTGCGATCACCACATGGCGATCACGCCGCGTGACCGCTTTGGCGCGCTGTTCGACGGCGGCATCTTCACCGAAGTGAAGGTGCCGGATGCTGTGCAAGACCCCCTGCATTTCCGCGACCAGAAGAAATACCCCGACCGGATCAAGGCCGCGCAAAAGGCCAGCGGTGAAAAAGACGCGATGCTGGTGGCCGAGGGCGATATGGCCCGCACGCCAATCGTCGCCGCCGCGCAGGATTTCAGCTTCATGGCCGGTTCGATGGGCATGAACGTCGGCAACGCCATCATCGCCGGGGCGCAGCGCGCCGTCGAACTCCGCCGCCCGCTGATCCTGTTCTCCGCTTCTGGCGGCGCACGGATGCAGGAAGGGATGCTCAGCCTGATGCAGATGCCGCGCACCACGGTCGCCGTGCAGATGCTGAAAGAGGCCGGCCTGCCCTACATCGTCGTCCTCACCCACCCGACCACCGGCGGCGTGACCGCCAGCTATGCCATGCTTGGCGACGTCCAGATCGCTGAACCCAACGCTCAGATCGGCTTTGCCGGCGCCCGCGTCATCGAACAGACGATCCGCGAGAAATTGCCCGAAGGCTTCCAGCGCGCCGAATACCTCCTCGACCACGGGATGCTTGACCGCGTCGTTCACCGCAAGGCGATGAAGGACGAACTTTCCACCCTTGTCCGCCTGCTCATGGCCCTGCCCCCCGGCATCAAGGGCGACCTCCCCGCCCCGACCGAGGTGCCGGAGCCCGCAAAGGCGTGACCACCGGTTCCGATGCCATCCTCGAACGGATGATGACACTGCACCCCAAGGTCATCGACCTGACCCTTGGCCGCGTCGAACGCCTACTGGCGATTCTCGGCAACCCCGAACGCCGCCTTCCCCCGGTGATCCACATCGCCGGCACCAACGGAAAAGGCTCCACGCAAGCCATGATCCGCGCAGGGCTGGAGGCTGCG